>DATDCH010000106.1:0-11924 GCA_036524455.1 Kofleriaceae bacterium
CACCGCCTGGTGACGGCGGTTACGACGACGGCACGTACTGCGGTGACTGCGTGAGCACCTTCGGAACGAACCCGGAAACGATCTTCGTCCCGTAGCGAGCGCTACACCGTAATCGTTTCGATCTGCCGAGCCAGCTGCATCTGCTGCGGGCTCGGATCGACTGTTTGCATCGCAACGACAACCGCGAGGTCGCCCTCGACCTGGATCTGTCCCTCGAGGAATGCCTGCACGCCCGCAGCGGCATCGCCGTGGACGAAGATCTTGCGGGCGATCTCCTCGGGAACCGTCAGCGACGTCGTGAAGCCGGGCTCGTGCCCGCGCTGGAACAAGCCGTCCTTCATGTGAACCTTGGTGTCGCCCTTCGGGCCCTTCACGATGATGTTGACCTTGGCGACGCGCATCGGCTCGGGGATCTTGAGGTCACCCGCGGCCGCGATCAGCTCGTCGACTTTTGTGAACCACTCGTCGGAGAGGAATTCAAAGCGCATGATTCGCGGACTGTACTCGATGTATGGTCCTCAGCATGCGCTGCCCTGGTTGCATGAGTGAAATGGTCCAGACCGACGTTCATTCGATCGAGATCGATCGCTGCCCGAGCTGCGGTGGCATCGTCCTCGACAAAGGTGAAAGCGAGATGATCGATTCGCTCGGTCTCGCGCACGTGATCGAGCAAGGCGTGCAGCAAGCGCATCAACACCGGCAGACCACCGCGCGCTGCCACGAATGCAGCCGCGACATGATCGCGCTGCGCGGCGCGGGCGATGTCGAGTACGACTGGTGCGACGGTTGCGAGCGGCTGTTCTTCGATCGTGGAGAACTGACTGCGATCGACGCTTTCGTCGATGCCTGACTTGCAGCCGGCGCGCAAATGACCGCAACATTCGCGGCATGGGCATGAAGGGTCTAGCTCGCGCGTGTCTAGGTGTGTGGCTCGTGGCTATGGTCGCGGCGTGTCCGCCTCCGAAGGGCGGCGGTGGCGGTGGCGGCGGTGGCGGCGGCGGTGGAGCGGCCGCGATCAGCCCCGACTCGTGCGGCACGATCAACACGAGTAACTTCGGTCGCAAGGCGTATGCATTTCTCGTCGCCTCGGCCGAGCTCGACCGCGCAAGCATCGAGCTCGAGGGCACCGTGCGCGAAGCATGCGTGCGGATGGCGAACGAGCTCGGCGTCTCGCCGGCCGGCGACACGCGTACCGTCTGCATGCGCGCGAAGGCCGAGCTCGACGCGAACCTCCAGATCAGCATCAAGACCGAGAAGCGACTCGTCACGAAGTACACGCCGCCGGTCTGCAAGACCGACATCGACTTCACGGCGGGCTTCGTCGCGGAATGCGAAGCAAAGGCGAGCGCCGACATCGCCATCTCGTGCGAGGGCCGCTGCGGCGGCACCTGCAACGGCGCGTGTGACGGCACCTGCTCGGCGGGTACGGCCGCACAGTGCAACGGCCAGTGCAGCGGCACGTGCCGCGGTCGCTGCAGCGGTTCGTGCGAAGGCTACGCGAACGTCGAGGCATCGGCGGAGTGCAAGGCGTCGGCGGAGATCCGCGCGACCACGCGCACCACGTGCACGCCCGCGAAGACCGAGATCGTGCAGCAGGACGTCACCGTCGTCGACGCGACGAAGTGGAACAAGGCGATGGCCGCGATCAACGCCGGCGTCCCCGTGCTGCTCACCGCCGGCAAGAAGCTCGAGCTCGCGGGTCGTGCGCTCGTGCTGTGGGTGCAGGCCGGCGCCGGGCTCGTCAAAGCATCAGGTCAGCTCACCGCCGACCTCGGCGCGAAGGGCGCCTGCGTCGTCGGGCAGCTTGCCGTCGCCGTTGCCGCGGCGGCGAACATCCAGGCGCGGTTCAGCGTGTCGATCGAAGTATCGGCATCGGTGTCGGCCTCGGCAGGCGCGACCGCGCAGTAGTGGCGTCCTCCAAGAAGACGCCGATCCAGCTCGGTGGCCGCACGATCGAGCTGTCGAATCAAGATCGCGTGGTGTTCCCCGATAGCGGGATCACCAAGGGCGAGCTCGTCACGTACTACAAGGACATCGCCGAAGTGATGGTGCCCGAGCTGCGTGGCCGCGCACTGTCGATGGAGCGCTTCACCAAAGGCATCGATGCGGGCGGCTTCTTCCAGAAACACTGGCAGAAGCATTATCCCGACTGGCTCGACAGCGTGACGTTCGGCGGCAAGACCGTCGTCAAGTATCCGATCTGCGACTCGCAAGCCGGGCTCGTCTACTTCGCAAATCAGGGTGGCGTCGCATTCCACGTCATCCCGAGCCGCAAGCAAACGCTGCATCACCCCGACCTCGTCGTGTTCGATCTCGATCCTCCCGAAGATGGCTTCGAGCTCGTGCGCAAGAGTGCGCGCATTCTCCACGACGTGCTCGACGAGATCGGCCTGCGCGCATTCGTCAAGACCACGGGAAGCAAGGGACTGCACGTCGTCGCGCCGCTCGACGACAAGGCGACGTTCGAAGAGGTGCACGGACTGTGCGGCACGCTCGCGAAGGTGCTCGTCGGTCGCCACCCTGATCTGATGACGACCGAGTTCTACAAGAAGGACCGCAAGGGCAGGCTCTACTTCGATACCGCGCGCAACGCGCTCGGCTCGACGTTCGTCGCCGCGTACTCGGTGCGCGGCAAGCCGAGTGCGCCGGTGTCGATGCCGATCGAGTGGAGCGATGTCGAAGACAAGAAGCTGCGCTCCGATGGCTTCACGATCAAGAACGTGCGCGAGCGACTCGCGAAGCAGGGCGACGCGTGGCGCGACTTCCGCAAGCAGCCCGGCTCGGCCGCCAAAGCGATCAAGGCGCTGGCGAAGCTCTAGACTCCGTCGTGCAGCGCGGTCGGAGTGTGTTTCACGTGCATGGACCAGCGAGCTTGCCGATCCGCTTCACGGTCTAGCGGCGAGGCTCGCCGGGATTCGCTAGCCGCACTTTGTAGAGGCTGCTACGCGCGGTGATGTAGAGCGTCTTGTGATCGGCGTCGCCGAACGCGCAGTTCGACGGCTGCATCGGCACCACGATCGTGCCCCACTTCGTGCCGCTCGGCGCGAACACCTCGACGCCCGCGCTCGTCGTCACGAAGATGTTGCCGAACGAATCGATCGCGAGCCCGTCCGCGCCGCCCGAGGTCATCGCGAGCATCGTGCGCGTGCCGAGCGCGCCGTTGCCGTCGATCGGGAACTTCCACAGCTTGCCGTCGGCGGTGTCGGCGACGTAGAGCGTCTTGCTATCGAGCGAGAGGCCGATGCCGTTCGGTCGCTCTGTCATCGCGCCGCGATGCTCGGCGGTGACTTGGTCGTTCGGCGCGATCCGGAACACGCCCATGAACGGCTGACCGGTGACCGTGCTCGGCAAGCCGTACGGTGGATCGGTGAAGTAGATCGTGCCGTCGCCGTCGACGATCACGTCGTTCGGCGAGTTGAGTCGGTTGTTCTCGAAGATCGCCACGATCTCCGTGCCGTCGCGCGCGACCGTGTGGTTGTTGTGCTGCGCCGAGATCACCGTGCCGTCGCCCGGATCGATCGCGAGACCGTTCGACTCGAAGCTCGGCATACGAAATACCGTCGGCGCGGCGCCACCTGGCGTGTACTGATAGATCGTCGACGCTGGGATGTCGGTGAACAGCAACACGCCCTCGGTCTCGCGCCACTGCGGGCCCTCGGTGAACATGTAGCCACCGCGCACGAGCTCGACGTTGCCGACGCCATCGAGCGGATTGACCGCCGCCGCATCGGGACCGGAGCCGTCGCCGTTGCCCGCGTCTCCCGTCGACATACCGTCATCTCCGCAGGCTGCGAGCAGAGATGCGCTAACTGCGAGTGAGATCAGAAGCCATCGCATGGGCCCGAGCGTAACTCGAAGCCCTCGCGCTGCGGTGAGGCGATACAATGCAACGGTGAACGAGACGGTGCGTGGGCCCGCGGTGGCCGGGAGCTTCTATCCGGCATCGCCGACCGAGCTCGCTGCAACCGTCGATCGCCTGCTCGCTGCGGTGAACGTCACACCCGATGCGCCGTGCCCGAAAGCACTCATCGTGCCGCACGCGGGCTACGTCTACTCCGGCGCGATCGCAGCGTCGGCATTCGCGCGCGTGATGCCGCATACCGATCGCATCGAGCGCGTGGTGCTGGTCGGACCCGCGCATCGCGTGTACGTCGAAGGCCTCGTATCACCGGGCGCGACGCGGCTGCGCACACCACTCGGCGAGCTCGTCGTCGATCCGGCGACCGCAACGTTCACGGCGAATCCGACGGCGCACGCGCGCGAGCACTCGCTCGAGGTCGAGCTGCCGTTTCTACAGCGCGTGGCACCGCGCGCGACCATCGTTCCGCTCGCCGGCACGCGCGCGAGAGCCGAGATCGTCGGTGCCGCACTCGAGAAGCTGTGGGGCGGCCCGGAGACGCTGATCGTGATCAGCAGCGACCTCTCGCATTACTTGCCGTACGCCGAGGGCCGCCGCGTCGACGAGCAAACGTGCGCGCGGATCACCGCGCTCGATCCGACGATCGGCGGCGAACAAGCGTGCGGCTCGATCGGCATCAACGGATTGCTCTGGGTCGCCAAGCGCAAGCAGCTCCGCATCGAGCTCGTCGATCTGCGTAGCTCCGGCGACACCGCAGGCTCGCGCGACGAAGTTGTCGGCTACGCCGCATTCGCACTCTACGAGGCCGCGTGAAGCAGTACGGCGAGCTGCTCGTCAGGTTCGCGCGCGCGCGTCTGCGCGAAGCGCTCGGTGGACCAGCCGCGATGACGCCGACGGGTGCGTGGTGCGACGAGCTCGCAGCCACGTTCGTGACGCTGCGTTGGAAGAGCGGCGATCTGCAGGGCTGCATCGGCTCGCTCGAGCCCGATCGCACGATCATCGAGGATGTCGCGAGCAACGCGATCGCAGCAGGCACTCGCGATCCGCGCACGAAACCGTGCAAGCTCGCCGACGTCGACAGTTTGCACGTCGAGCTGTCGATCCTGTCGGCACTCGAGCCGATCGCATCGGAGGCCGACATCCGCATGGGCGTCGACGGCATCGTGCTCAACTACGAATTTCGCCGCGCGACATTCTTGCCCGTGATGTGGGAACGGTTGCGCGACATGAAGACGTTCATGGGCGAGCTGCGCCGCAAGGCGGGCTTGCCACGCGACTTCGCTGGTCAGGTCCAACTCATGCGCTACACCGTCGACAAGTTCGAGGATCTAGCACCGTGAGCGCAGAGTATCCCGCACGCTGGTGGCATAAGGCCGACGACGGCCGCATTCAATGCGACCTGTGCCCGCGCGACTGCAAGCTCAACGAGGGCCAGCGCGGCATGTGCTTCGTGCGCCAGCGCGTCGGTGATCGCATGGTGCTCACCACGTACGGGCGATCGAGCGGGTTCTGCATCGATCCGATCGAGAAGAAACCGCTCAATCACTTCTATCCCGGAACGAGCGTGCTGTCGTTCGGCACCGCGGGCTGCAACCTCGCCTGCAAGTTCTGCCAGAACTGGGACATCTCGAAGTCGCGCGAAATGGATCGCCTCGTCGATCAAGCGAGCCCCGAGGGCATCGCGCGCGGGGCGCAGCAAGCCGGCGCGGCGAGCGTCGCGTTCACGTACAACGATCCGACGATCTTCACCGAGTACGCGATGGACACCGCGGACGCGTGTCACGCACTCGGCATCCATACCGTCGCGGTCACCGCCGGCTACATCTACCCGGAGCCGCGCCGCGATCTCTACGCGAAGATCGACGCGGCGAACGTCGACCTCAAAGCGTTCACCGAGGAGTTCTATCGCAAGGTCACCGCCTCCTCGCTCGAGCCGGTCAAAGACACACTCCGCTACCTCGTCCACGAAACAAACGTGTGGACCGAGATCACGACGCTCCTGATCCCCGGGCTCAACGACAGTGACGCCGAGCTGACGCAGCTCGCCGAGTGGATCGCGCGCGACCTGACGGTCGACGTGCCGGTCCACTTCAGTGCGTTCCACCCCGACTACAAGATGATGGACATCCCGGGAACCCCCGTCGCGACCCTGCGCCGCGCGCGGGCAATCGCGATGCGCGCCGGCCTGCGTTACGTGTACACGGGCAACGTCCACGACCGGGAAGGCGATACGACCAGTTGCCCGAGCTGCGGGACCGCGGTGATCGAGCGCGACTGGTACGAGATCCTCGGCACCAAGCTCGACCGCGGGAACTGCGCGGCCTGCGGCACCGCGATTGCGGGCCGGTTTGGCGCGACCGTCGGCAGCTTTGGCCGCCGCCGGATGCGGGTGGTGCTGGGCCAGTGATTTGGCCCCGCACGCACCGCTTAGGATAACTACTTGATGTGGCGGCAACCGCCGCCTGTGAGGGTTGGGACCTTCGCTTACGCGTCGGCTGCGTCGGCCGCGTCGGATTCGCCCGCGGGGGCTTCCTTGCCGCCGTTCTTGATCGACTGGACCTCGTTACGGACGGTCTGCGCGAAGGTCTTTAGCTCCTGCATCGCCAGGCGGACGCGGGTACCCGCCGCCTTGTTGCCGTCCACGTAGAACTTCTGGAAGTCGGCAGCCATGCCAGCAACAAGCGCTTGGAGCTCGGTGTAGCGAGCGACCGAGGTGCCGTTCGCCGTTTCGTTGGTTTGGATGTTTTCGTTGGTCTGCATGGGGGGGCTACCTTGCCCCAGCGGTATGACACAGGCAACTATGGGATGCTCACGGGCTGCGTAGATGCGCCCCAAATGAGGCCTGAATCGTCCTCTAGGCTGAAATCATTGGGATCGAGATCCGCCCCGATCGCGGTCACGCGCGCGTTTAGCGTGCCAGAAGTTGGCAAAGCGACGAGGCTGGGCACCTCCACGGACGCTGTTTTTGAGGCCAGGACGGTGATCTGCAGCAGCTCGGTTTGGCCGTTGCCCCACACCGCGGAGTGGAGCGCGGCCCCCGAAACGGCGCTCCAGGCAGCGGTGGTCCGCGTGATTTCGACGTCCGTGGGGGTCACGAGCCACGTGCCTGCGGCGAGGTCGGGCGTGGTCATGCCCTGGCGAAGCAGGATCGACTGAGCGCCCATGTCACCCGAGGTGGTCTGGGCGATCGCGGTCAGCCGATAGGTCGCGGTGCCCCCGAAGACTGTTCGCTTGGGGGCGAGGAGCATGGTCGGGTCGGAGTTGACGAAGCTCGGCAGCTGCACGACCTCGTCATCCGAGATCTCGATGCCGGGCACGCAGGTCACCTCGGACAGGCCCGCGGGCGGCGTGCCCTGGTCGATCGTCATCGTCTCGAGATTGCCGGCCTCGACCAGCGCGAGCGTGAGACCCGACTGGTTGACGCCGTCCTCCACGGTGACGCCGGTCTTGTACGCCCAGCCGATAATCGACTGCGTGTCGTCATCCGGATCGGTCGGCGTGCCCTTGCCGTCGCGATCGACGATCGCCGCCGTCACCGTGACCGAGCCCGTACGCGACAGTAGCGTCCAGCTGCAGACGGCGCCGCCGATGCAGATGTTCGCCATCGCAGGCGTCTGCAGATCATTCGCTTCGTCACCGAATGCGTCGCTATGCGAGAACAGAACGATCGCGGCTTTGACGTGCCCGGTCGGCACCGTGATCGTGTCCCAACCGGTGATCGTGCCCGCGAGTGTCGCGGAGTCCGGCGCGACGCCGGTCGCAGTCATCGGGATCGTGACGTTCGCGCCGTTCGCACCGACCCAGACCTCGCTGCGATAGCCGCTCGCCTTCACCGCGATCGTCTGCGCGCCCTCGACATCGGAGAACACGACGAGCCCTTTGGAGTCCGTCGTCTCTTGTTGGCCATTCACTTCTACGGTCGCGCCCGCGATCGGCGCGTCGTCGTCGTCGATGACATGAACGTTCACTTCTCCGTCGATCTCACCGTCGCCAACACCGCCGCCTGGGATGACGCGTGGATCTACATCGTTGCTGCAGGCGGCTAGAGCCACGATCACGAGTGCGCGCATGCGTTCATCTTAGTGCGAGGCGCATGTAGGTTGCGCGCTCCACCATGTGCACCTCTACGCAGGGGCAGATCTGGGCTCGATCGTCGTCGAGCGTGACGAGCTGTCTCAACTAGATGCAACTCAATTGCATCTGACATTGAGAATTCGCAGAGTTAGAAATGACACCTGCTATCTGTGGCTGCGGAGACGTCACCGCATGTCGTGAACGGTTCAGGCCTACATCGGGTGCCGAGCAGGTGACACGGCCCGACTCGGATCGTCGGATCGCTTACACGCTTTGAGCTCAAAGTGTCTCCGGTTGTTTGCGGAGTGCTTTGTCTCTCGCTGACTAACACGACTGTGACCTGCTACTGCACAACATGCGCAGAGCGCGTTGGCACTGACCGTGTAGTTGCTCGCGCCATGCCGAGCCGTCTGCATTTTTCGAAATCACTGATCGCGATCACTCTGCTTGCTGGTTGTGAAGCGAACGTCGATGGGTGGACGAAGGAGGGCGGGGAGAACGAAGACGTCACTGACGCACTAGCGCAGTTCCCCGAAGCCCACGTCCTCGAATGGACGGTAGACGGCTTACCGCAATACGTCGTCGGAGAAATGGTCAAAGTCGGCGCGATGCAATCGGATGATCCGATCGCATCCGACGTCGCACTGCGTCCAATGCTCCCGCCCGTGCTCGCGTTGTTCCGCCTCAAAAGCGAGGACCTGGCGCTGCGCCGGATGAATGTCGACGAAGAAGGCAATCGCCACTTCCGCTACACGCAACAGCATCAAGGGCTGCCGGTGATCGGTGGCGATCTGGTCGTGCACGTGGACGTCAAAGGCGCGCTCTACTCGATCAACGGTAGTGCGCGTGGTGATATCTCGCCCGCCCTCGGCAGCTCGGCGATCACCGAGACCGCGGCGCGATCGAACATCTCGGCGGACTCCCGCTTCGCAGGTCTTACGCACACCGCCACGCGCATGGTCTACATCGCGACGCTCGAAGGCACGACGCACAAGGCGTACGAGACGATCGTCGAAGGCCAGCGCGGAGTCGACCCCGTGCGCGACAAGGTCTACGTCGATGTCGATACCGGCGCGATCGTCGCGGTCTATCCGACGATTCACTTCGCGCTCAACCGCCGCGTCCACAGCGCGAACAACGGGACCACGATTCCCGGCACGCTCCGGCGCAGCGAAGGCCAGGCCGCAACTACCGACGTCGACGTCAACGCCGCGTACGACAACACCGGTGACTCGTGGAAGGCCTACAACATGTTCTGGAGCCGCGACTCGTACAACAACGCGGGCGCGTCGCTGATCAGTACCGTCCACTACTCGACGAACTACTGCAACGCGTACTGGAACGGTACGCAGATGACGTACGGCGACGGCAACTCCTCGCAGGGCTGCGGCCCGCTCGCGCGCTCGCTCGACGTCACGGCCCATGAGCTCACGCACGGCGTGACCGAGTACGAATCGAACCTCGTCTACAGCGGCGAGCCGGGCGGCATCAACGAGGCGCTCTCCGACATCTTCGGCGTGTTCGTCACCGCGTGGGTCCAAGGCGGCCGCACCGGCACGCTCACGATCGACGCGAATACGTGGAAGGTCGGCGAGGACGTGATCTCCGGCGGCCTCCGCAACATGTGCGATCCGGTCTCCGACGGCGCGTCGAAGGACTACTGGACCACCTCGGTCGGCAGCGTCGACGTTCACTACTCCTCGGGTATCGGCAATCTCAACTTCTGCATGCTCACGCGCGGCGGCACGCATCCGCGCGGCAAGTCGAACATCAACGTCCCCGCGATCGGGATGGAGAAGGCGATCCGCATCTATTACAAGGCGCAGACCGACATCCTGACGTCGAGCTCGAAGTACGCGAACCTGCGCACGGCGATGGAGCAAGCGACCACGGCGCTCGGTTACGACCAAGCGACGAAGGATGCGGTCAGCTGCTCGTGGGCCGCGCTCGGCGTCGGCACCGCGCCGCAGACCTGCGGCGGCACCACGCCTCCGCCTCCGCCGCCGACGAACGACGGCGTGCTGATGAATGGCGTGCCGCAGTCGGGCCTGAGCGGCGCGGCCGACAGCCAGAAGTTCTGGAAGATCGACGTGCCGGCGAGCCAGACCACGCTGACGATCACGATCGCCGGCGGCAGCGGCGACGCCGACCTCTACGTGCTGTCGGGCAGCAAGCCGACGCTCACCAGCTACGCGTGTCGCCCGTACAAGAACGGCAACGCTGAAACGTGCTCGTTCGCGCCGCCGACCACCGGCACGTACTGGGTGATGCTGCACGCGTACACCGCGTACTCCGGCGTCACGCTGACCGGCACGTACTCGGGCGGCGGCGGTGGCGGCGATCCGTACCTGACGAATGGCACGGCGGTGCCGAACATCTCGGGTGCATCGGGCAGCGCGAAGTACTGGCGCGTCGCACCGGGCGCCGGCAAGACGCTGACGATCCGGATCAGCGGCGGCACCGGCGACGCTGATATGTACACGCGACACGGCGCGCGCCCAACGACGTCGACGTACACGTGCCGCCCGTACCTCAACGGCAACTCCGAGACGTGCACAGCGAACAACACGGTCGCGGGTGACTACTACGTCATGTTGCGCGGCTACACGACCTACTCGGGCGTGAGCCTGATCGCCAGTTACTGACCGAAACCGGGCTGCATCCGGCTTCATCGCCGGAGAACGGAGGACGATTTCCAAACAACCCGACTACCTCTCCCAGATGGTCACAGACAGAACGCGCTGAGCGCCTCGGAAGGCTCGGCGCGTTCCCCTTTTCGGAAACCGATCGCGGATAGAATCGCCCGATGACTCGCACCGGGGTGTTTGCGTTGGTTGTGGCGCTTGCTGCATGTAAGCCGAAACCGCCGGCAGCGCCGAAGCCAGACCCGCGCGTCGCGCAGCTCGAGCAAGAGCTCAGCGACACGAAGGCCGCGCTCGACAAAGAGAAGCAGGAAGCCGAGGCGCTACGTCAAAGCGATGCCGAGCTCAAAGCAAAGGCGGAGGAAGCCGCTGCGCTCGAGAAGAAGCTCGCGGAGGCGGTGGGCAAGGCGGGCGAAGTGACGACCGCCGACGGCGCCGTGCGACTCGAGCTCGTCGACCAAATCCTGTTTCCCGTCGGCGAAGCGGATCTCACGCCGCGCGGCAAGGAAGTGCTCGCGAAGGTAGGCGCCGCACTCAAGGACGTCGACAACAAGCAGATCTGGGTGCAAGGCCACACCGACGATCAGCCGATCATGATGCGCAAGCCGAAGCCCAAGCCCGAGCCCGCGAAGAAGCCGGCGCCCGTCAAAGCGGTGAAGGGCAAGAAGGGGCCGGAGCCGAAGGTCGATCCGAAGGCCGATCCCAAGGCGGCGAAGCCCGACGAGAAGGCGGAGGAGAAAGTCGACGAGACACCGGATGCCGTGCTGCCGTTCGTGACGAACTGGGAGCTGTCGGCCGCACGCGCGCTCACCGTCGTGCACTACCTGCAGGACGAGGCGAAGATCGATCCGACGCGGCTTGCCGCCGTCGCGTTCAGCCAGTACCGCCCGGTGAGCAAGAACCGCGCGAAGAACCGTCGTATCGAGATCGTGCTGTACCCGCGCGCGAGGATCTCACCGAAGTAACCCGCTCGGCGCGGCCTTGCCGTCGGGAATCAGGATCGACGTTCGCGACGACGTGCACGCCCGGCAGAAGGAACAGCCACGAAGCCACGAAGAGCACCAAGACCGGAGTCGAGGTGGGTCTGGGATCTTCTGGCCTTCGTGTCCTTCGTGGCTTCGTGGCCAATCTGACTCTGGCGGGGCGAGGTGCGCCAGAAGGAAGAGCCGCTACGATTTGGATCCGGACGTGCTCTTACGAGCGGCCGACGCGACCGCGCCGACGTTCGCGATCGAACGGCGTGCGCGCGTGCAGCAGAGCGCGCCGGAACCACCTTCCTTTGGCGTTCTTGGCGTCTTGGCGTCTTGGCGTTTTCACGACTCTGGCAGACGCGATGTGCGCGGCGCGGC
>DATDCH010000107.1:0-12116 GCA_036524455.1 Kofleriaceae bacterium
AGGCAGCGTTCGTGAACAGCGGAACGACAGTGACGGCGCGATGGCTCGCGGCTGGACCGAGGACGAGATCGGGAATGGTCGGCATGCCTGCGCATAGAGCACGCAGCGCGCCACGCCTAACCGGTCGACCGCACGTGCCCAGCGGCGGCCGATACAGTCCACGCTACCGTTCGTGGACGGTAGTCAGCCTAGCTCTCAGCGAGCAAGCGCTCGATCATCGCGTCGAGCTCGGCG
This sequence comes from Kofleriaceae bacterium, assembly GCA_036524455.1. Classification (GTDB taxonomy): domain Bacteria; phylum Myxococcota_A; class Polyangia; order Haliangiales; family Haliangiaceae; genus JABFXX01. Next base: position 235 of record DATDCH010000107.1, read on the forward strand.
TGCGCGGGATCGCCGGCCTCGTACTGACCGCCGGGATGGACGTGGCGAACGACGCCGCGCTTGTCGAGCACGAACGTCACGCTCGTCCAGCCGGTATCGACGGGTTCGCCCTTCGCGTCGCGCATCCAGCTCTGCAGCGTGCGCCAGTCAGTGTCGACCGCGAGCGGAAACGCGAGCTCGTATTTGCGCGCGGTCTCCTCGTAGACGCTCGGTTCGAACGGCGTGTCTTCCTTGTGGTGATACATGCCGATCACCTTGAGGCCGCGCGCCGCGTAGCTGCGATGGAATGCACGCAGCGCCGGTGCGCTCGTCGAGCAGTACGGGCAACCCGCGGTCCACCAGCGCACGAGTAAGACCGAGCCGCGCAGCTTCGCGAGCTCGAGCGGCGGCGAGCCCATCCAACGCTCGACCTGCCACGCCGGCGGCTTCGTGCCGATCAGCGCGGCGACGGCTTCGCGTTCCTTCGCTTCGCGGCTCGATGGTGGAGGCGGGCTTGCGGCCGGCGCGGCGACGGCGGGTGCAGGTGCGGCCGTTGCGCTCTGCTTCGGCGGCGACGAGCTGGGTCGGCAACCGCTGCTCGCAGCGAGACATGCGATCGCGAGGAGTGCTGCCTGCCGCACGAGTCAACCTTGCCACAAGCAACCGGAGGAGGGGCCGGCGTATTTCCGCCCGGTCGAGATTCTTCGCAGTGCGACGCGGTCATGCGAGCAGGTGCTGCTTCAGCTGCTGCAGCGTCGATGGTTCGAGCTTGCACGCATCGCGCAGGTACGACTCGATCGACCCGTGCCGCTCGACGATGGCCGCGTGGATGTCGTCGAGGTGCTCGGGCTGCGCCATCATGACTTCGCGCATGCGCGCTTCGGAGACGCGAAACAACGTCGCGACGCGCAGGACCTTGATGAACCGATCGAGGCGAGGCGCGAACTGTTCGTTCGTGCGCAGGTACTCGGTCTTGACGGTTTCGTACGGCACGCCGGCGAGGAGCTGGATCACGGCCGCGACGAAGCCCGTGCGATCTTTGCCCGCACTGCAGTGGATGAGCGCCGGCAGGCTGCGTGCGTTGGCGAGCCGCGTGAGGAGCTCGCGAAGTCGCGCTGTCCGGTCGAACGCGATGTGACGATAGTAGTCGCGCGTGAACGTGCGGAACCGTTCGCCGCCGGTCTTGCCGAACAGGAAGCCGAGCAGCTCGGTGCGGTTCGCGTCGCGGTCGACGAGCGGAACGTTCGCGATCTCGATCGAGCTGGTGCGCGGGCGGCGCTGGCTGTCGTTCGGCGAGCGCAGGTCGCAGATCAGCTTGATGCCGAGCTCGTGCAGCTTCGCGAGATCGCGCTGCGTGATGCGCGAGGGGTCGTCGGAGCGAAATAGCACTCCGGACTTCAGGGCGCCGCCATCCCCCGTCGCGAGTCCGCCTAGGTCGCGGAAGTTCGACAGTTTGTCGAAGGCGTAGGCCACGCACCGACAATAGCTTGCGGGGACGGCGCAGCTATATCCAGCCGCGAAACATGGGCGAAACGCGCGTTCGCTACGCTGGTCTCATGTTTCGCGCCATCTTCGAGCTACCCGCCATCGTCGCCGATTACACCGTTGGAACGGTGATCGTGCTGGTCCAGCTCGCCATCAAGGGACGCTCCGACTCGCGCGGGTAGCGACCCCGGACACCTGTCCGCTGTCCGCGGACACTATTCGTCGGACGCCGCGCAAGCCCCCGCAGATCCGCGGCCTCGGCCCGGCACAGGCACTGCACACGGTCGGTTCGTGAGCCCGATCAGCGCTAGGATGCCGCCGATGCTGCGGCTACGCGACGTACAGAAGGTGTACCGGCGCGGCTTGATCGAGACGACGGCGCTGGCGGGTGTGACCGTGCATGTCGAACGCGGCGAGTTCGTCGCGGTGATGGGCCCGAGCGGGTCGGGCAAGACGACGCTGCTCAACATTGCGGGGCTCCTCGACACCATCGACGGCGGCGAGTACCTGCTCGACGGTACGAACGTGCGCGAGCTCGGCGATGACCGGCTCGCCGAGCTGCGCAACCGCCACCTCGGCTACGTGTTCCAGAGCTTCAACCTGATGCCCGACCTCGACGTCTTCGACAACGTCGACGTGCCGCTGCGTTACCGCGGCATCGCGATGCGCGCGCGTCGCGATCGCGTCGAGGCGATGCTCGCGCGCGTCGGGCTCACCGCACGCATGCACCACCTGCCGAGCCAGCTCTCGGGCGGTCAGCAGCAGCGCGTCGCGATCGCGCGTGCGTTGGTCGGCGAGCCGACGCTGATCCTCGCCGACGAGCCGACGGGCAACCTCGACTCGCTGACCGCGCGACAGATCGTCGATCTCCTCGCGGACATCAACCGCGATGGCACCACCGTCGTGCTGGTCACGCACGATCAGGAGCTCGCGGCGCGCGCGGGTCGGCGCCTGCACATGCTCGACGGCGGGCTGATCGATCCGAGCGCCGGCCACGACGCGATCGCTGCGCGCCCGAGCAAACGCTCGCTCCGCGATCGCGGTGAGGACAAGCGTTCGTGAGGTTCTACCTGCGCATGGCGTGGCGCAGTCTGCGCCGTAGCCGTGGCCTCACAGCCGTGATGATCCTCGCACTCTCGCTCGGCATCGCGACTTGGTACGCGCAGCAGCAGATCTTCATGTACCTGGACTCGCGGATGCCGGTCGCGCGCGAGCACGTGTATCAGGTCGCGCTCGAGCGCGGCGAAGCGGTGCCCGACGGACGCGCGTCACTCGTCGTGCCGTTGCTGCCGTCGATCCTGCTCACGCCGCGCGACGCGCAAGGTGTGCTCGCGGGTGCGGCGTCGCATCGTCACACGATGACGTTCGGTGCGCCGGCTCTCATCGAGCCCGAAGGCAAGCCGGCGGAGACCGTGCGCGTCAGGTACGCGACGCGCGACCTGTTCGAGCTGTTCAGCATCCCGTTGCGTGAAGGCGAGCCGTGGTCTGCCGCCGCCGATGCCGGCTGGCTCGCGGGGACACCCGTTGACGTCGCCGTCGTCGACGAGCGGCTCGCGCGACGGTTGTTCGGCGCGGGCTCCGCGCTCGGCCGCCGGTTACGTGTCGACGGCGCCGACGTTCGCATCGTCGGCGTGGTCGCAGCGAGCCATCGCGAGCACTACCACCTCTACGAACGGTTTGTGCCGACGCTCGACGCGGTTTACTTGCCGCTCGCTCACGCGAGAGCCGCGCACGCGGAGGCAGACTTCCAACACGTCGTCGCCTCGGGGGAGGCGGGTTCGGTCGGTGTTTGGGTCCAGCTGCCGACGGAATCCGCGCGCCTCGCGTTCACCGCGAGCGCTGCCGAATACCTCACGAGAGAGCGCGCTGCGGGGCGCACGGCGGCACCGCGCGCGGTAACGCTGCGAACTGCCCGACAGTGGCAAGCGGCGTTCGCGCCCGGCGGCACGATCAACCTGTGGCCGTTGCTGTCGGCGATGTGCCTCGTGACCTGCGTGCTCAACCTCGTGCGCATGCTGATGGCGAAGTTCGCCGGCCGCAGTCACGACCTCGGTCTGTTGCGCGCGTTCGGCGCGCGTCGCCGCGGCGTGATGGGACAGTTGCTCCTCGAGGCCGTACTGATCGGCCTGTGCGCGGGCGCGTGCGGGATGCTGCTCGGCGTCGCGCTGATGCCGCTCGCGACGCAGACGCTGCAGGACGCGGCGGGCTCCGTGCCACTGATCAGCGCGCGTGCCGTGCTCGCGACCGTGGGCGCCTCGGTCGGCGCGGCACTGCTCGCCGCACTCTATCCGGCGTGGCGGTTGTCGCGCGGCACGCCGGCAGCACAGCTGAGGCGCGACTGATGGCGTCGTCGTGGCAGATCGGTCCGGTGCTGCGCGGCATCCGCGGCCATCGCTCGGCTGCGGTGTTGGTCGTCGTGCAGTTCGGCATTGGCCTCGCGATCACGGTGCTTGCCGTGCTGATCGGCGATTACTTCATGAACCGCAAAGCGGTGTCGCCGCCGGTCGTCGAAGCGGAGCTCACTCTCGTCGAGCTGCAGCTGTCCGGACGCATGAGCGCCGAGGACATCGTGCGTCGTCGAGCCGCGATGCTCGATGTCATTCGCGCGGCGCCGGGCTGTGACGGCACCGCGGTCGTGCGCGAGCTGCCCCTGCGCATGCTCGAACAGGATCCCGACGACGTGCGCCGCGAACCAGGTGCCCCGGCCGTGCAGGCGTTCGCGGTCGAGGCCGGCGCCGGCGTCGCGCACGTCAGCGGCCTACGCTTGCGTGCCGGTCGCGACCTCACCGCCGACGACATACACGCCGACGTCACTGCCGCGATCGTGTCTCACGCGCTCGCCCGTACGCTGTGGCCAGATCGCGATCCGGTGGGCGCACAATTCTGGTCGCGTTCGCACGGCACCGCGGTTGTGGTCGGTGTCGCCGAGACCATGCGCAGTCATCTGTTCGGCCCGGGTGACGCGAACGTGATCTACGCGCGGGAAACAGCGGCGACCCGAACGGTCGTGCTCGTACGCAGCGCGAGCGGGCAGGCCGCCGAGCTACGCGTAGCGCTGCAGACGCGCTTGCGACTGCCGGGACAACACGCGGTGATCACCGCAGCGGCCGACTACGCGCGCACGATGGCGAGCCCGGTGGGCACCGTGATCGGTCTTCTCGCCACCACCGTGGGCGTGGTCGTGCTTGTCGTCCTGATCGGATCGATGGGGTTGACCTATTTTCTGGTGGCGAAGCGCACCCACGAGATCGCGATGCGCCGCGCGCTCGGCGCCACGCGCCGCGATGTCGTCCGTTACTTTCTGCTCGAGAACGTCATCTTTACCGTTGCGGGCGCAGTCATCGGGCTCGCAATCGTGATCGCCGCGTTGCCGGCGCTGTTCTACGAGCAGGAAGGGTTCGCGGTCCGCTGGCCACTTGTCGCGATCGCGGTGGCCACCGTCGTCGCACTCAACCTGATCGCCACGTTGATTCCGGCGCGCAAGGCCGCAGCCGTTCCGCCCGTGGTGGCGTCGCGAAGCGTATGAGGGCAATCGCATGATGAAGATCCTGATCATCGACGATCAACGCGCGGTCCGCGCCGCACTCGAGTTGTTGTTCGAGATCCAGCGCATTCCGACCATCACGGCCGACTCACCGGAAGGCGTCCTCGATCTGATCGCTTCGGAAGACATTGGCGTCGTCCTGCAGGACATGAACTTCCGCCAGGAGAACACCAGCGGCGCCGAAGGCGTGGCGTTGTTCCGCGCGATCCGCAAGCTCGATCCCGAGCTGCCCGTGCTGCTGATGACGGCGTGGACCGCGCTCGAGACCGCCGTGATGCTCGTGCGAGAGGGCGCCGCCGATTACTTCGCGAAGCCGTGGGAAGACGACAAGCTGGTTCGCACCGTCAAGAACCTACTCAAGATGCGCGAGCTCGCGCAGGACAACCTGCGGATGCGGTCGCAGGCCTCGCGCGCGAAGCGTGCACTCGCCGGCCGTGCTGATCTGCGCGGTCTCGTCTACTCGAGTCAAGCGATGCACGATGTCGTCACACTCGCGGTCAGCGTCGCCGCATCCGACGCACCGATCATGATCACGGGACCGAACGGTTCGGGCAAAGAGATGCTCGCCGAGATCATTCAGGCGAACTCGCGGCGCAAGAGCGGGCCGTTCGTGAAGCTCAATGCCGGTGGTTTGCCGGCCGATTTGCTCGAGGCCGAGCTGTTCGGCGCCGAGGCAGGCGCGTTCACGGGCGCGACGAAGCTTCGCATCGGTCGCTTCGAAGCCGCCGACGGCGGCACGCTGTTCCTCGACGAGATCGGTAACCTCTCGCTCGCCGGGCAGGCCAAGCTCCTGCGCGTGCTGCAGACCGGCGAATACGAGCGGCTCGGCTCGTCGACGACTCGGCGCGCAGACGTGCGCTTGATCAGCGCCACGAACGCGGATGTCCAACAGCTGATCGCCGACGGCAAATTTCGCGAGGATCTCTACTATCGGCTCAATGTGATCGAGCTGTACGTGCCACCGCTCGTCGAGCGTCCCGATGACGTGTTGCCGCTCGCCGAGCACTTTCTAGCTGTGCACAGCAAGGAAGGTCCAGCGCGCGAGCTTGCCGGCGATGCGCGCGCCGCGTTGCTCGCACACGAGTGGCCGGGCAACGTGCGAGAGCTGCAGAACCGGGTGCAACGGGCGACGCTCGTCGCGGCCGATGCAGAGATCACGGCGCACGATCTCGGGCTCGCCGCGGTCGGTTCTCGCGGGCGCACGAGCTCGACCGCGGCACCTGCATCCGCGCCGTTGCCTGCAGCGCCCCCGAGCCCCGAGGAAGCTGCCGAGCGCGCTGCGATCCAGGATGCGCTCACGCGCGCAGGCGGCGTTGTTGCGAAGGCTGCGTGCGAGCTCGGCATGAGCAGGCAAGCTTTCTATCGCCGGATGGAGCGTCTCGGCATCGCACTCGAACGGAGGATCAGGAGTTAGATGCGCGTCGGGATGGGGCTGCGCGCAGCGCTGTGGGCGATGCTCATGCTCGGCAGCGGCGGCATCTGCTGGGTGCTGACCGACGGGCGCGTCGACAGCAGCGACGTGCGCGTGCTGCTCGCGGCGGGTATCGCAGCGCTGACTGGCGCGCTGACGCACGCGATCGTGGTGCGACCCGGTGTTGTCGCACGCGCGGTCGGAGACGGACTGCTCGCGTACACCGAGCAGGACTACTCGCTCCGCCTCACCGCGAACGTCGAGGATCCGTGGGATCTGCTGCGCCGGTTCAACACGCTCGGCGACACGCTTCGCCGCTCGCACAACGACGTCTACCAGAAGGAGATGCTGCTCGAGACCGTGCTCGGCGCGACGCCGACGGCGATCGTGCTCGACAACGAAGCGGGCAGGATCGTCTACGCGAACGGCACGGCGCGCGAGCTACTTGGCGACGGCAAGCCGCTCGAGGGGCGCAGCTTCTCCGAGCTTGTCGCCGAGCTGGCTCCGGAAGTGCGCGATGCGCTCGCGCGACCGGTCGATGCGCTGTTCTCCGTCGAGGCCGCCGACCAGAACGAGGTCTACGACGTCGCGCGCCGGTTCTTCGATATCAACAGCCAGCGTCACCGGCTCACCATGATCCGGCCGCTCGGGCGTGAGCTAGAACGGCGGGACGCGGAGGCGTGGAAGCAGGCGATCCGGGTGATCGGTCACGAGCTCAACAACTCGCTCGCGCCGATCGCGTCGCTCGTGCATTCCGCGCAGTCGCTCGTCGAGGGGCCACGCGCAGATCGATTGCGCGGTGTGCTCGACACCGTCGAGGAACGCACGCGTCACCTCACCACGTTCCTCGAAGGCTTCGCTCGGCTCGCTCGCCTGCCGCGTCCGAATCCAGAAGCGGTGCCATGGCAGCCGTTTCTCGCCGGCATCCAAGCCGTGCATGCGTTCGAGCTCGACGGCGAACCACCGCAAGCACCGGGATGGTTTGATCGCGCGCAGCTCCAGCAGGTGCTCATCAATCTCGTCAAGAACGCGCACGAGGCGGGCAGTCCGCACGACAAGGTCGCGGTCCGAGTCACGAGTCACGCAAGTGGCGTGCAAATCCAGGTGCTCGATCGCGGTCAGGGCATGACCGAAGAGGTTCGTCGTCACGCGCTGCTTCCGTTCTACTCGACGAAGAAATCGGGCGGCGGCATCGGGCTTGCGCTCAGCCGCGAGATCGTCGACGCACACGGCGGGCGCATGGGGCTCGCAGCGCGCGATGGCGGCGGTACGATCGTCGAGGTCTGGCTGCCGGGTGCCGATGCGCACGCGCAGCCGATGGACTCGCTGCTGTTGCGCGCGTGATGCGACGCTGAACGACCGGGGGACCGGACACGTGTCCGCTGTCCGCGGACGAACGAGCGGACACTCGCCCGTCGTCGACGGAAATCGCGCGATTGGCGCGGCACGCTCGCTGCAATCGCGCTGGGCATGACGAAACACACGCTCACCACCCTCTTCCTCTCCACCTCTGTCCTCATCAGTGCGACGTCGGCTGCACTCGCTGAGACTTCGAACACCCTGCGCACCGACGCGATGCCCGCGATCGATGGTGGCCTCGAGATCGCGGTGGTCGCGAGCTCGACCGCCTCGGTCGGCGAGATCGGCGGCGATATGGCCGACGCGCAAGATCTACTCGGCCTCGCCGGCGGGGTCGAGCTCCACGTCGGTCACCGCCTCACGCCGAACCTCGCGGTTGGGTTCTACAGCACCGCGCAAGGCCTCTCCGAAGGTAGTGCCGCGAACGGCCGTGACATCTACGGCGGCACCGCGGGACTCGAGGCGAATTTCCACGCGCGCCCCGCTCACGCGGTCGATCCGTGGATCAGCATCGGCTCGGGCCTGCGTGGCCTGTGGATCCAGGACGAGACCGACTCGGTCTTGATCGGCGTCGAGCTCATGCGGTTGCAGCTCGGCGTCGACTTCCGGCTGAACCCTGACTTCTCGGTCGGCCCCGTGATCGGCGCGAGCACCTCGTTCTACGCGGCCCAGCGGCTGCCGATGCAGGAGTTCGAAGAGATCGACGACAAGGGCATCAACTGGACGGTCACCGCCGGCGTCATGGCTCGCTTCAACACGTTCGGTACTCGCAACTAGATGTTCACCCTCGGGCGGCTCCAGCAGCAGCCCACAACATTTTGGAGAGCTCACATGCTGAACCGAAACACCAGCAGGCGGCGCTTCGCTCGCACCTGCTTTGTCATCGCGCTGGCGCTCGGCGCGTGTCTCGATGCCGAAGATCCGGGCAACCTCGTGCCGAAGACCGTCGTCGAGGATCCCGCGCTTCCGCAGATCTCGATCGCAGGCACGAAGCTGCACGCGGAGGCGTTCGGCGATCCCGCCGCGCCTCTCATCATCGTGCTGCACGGCGGTCCGGGCAGCGACTACCGCGCGATGCTGCCGCTGCGCGCACTCGCCGACGACGGCTATCGCGTCGTGTTCTGGGATCAGCGCGGCACCGGGTTGTCGCAGCGTCACGATTCCAGCACGTACGCGCTGCCGGGATACCTCGAGGACCTACGCCTCGTCATCGAGCACTACACGACGACGCCAGATCAACCGATCATGTTCATCGGCCAGTCGTGGGGCGCGATGTTCGCGACGTGGTTCATCAACGAGTACGGCGATTACAACGGGCGCGTCCGCGGCGCGATCCTCAGCGAGCCTGGCGCGTTCACCAAAGCGCAGCTCGACGTCTACCTCGACGAGCTCATGGCCGCCATCCCTCTCACGGCCGAGCAGTTCAACGACGCCCTGTGGTCGCGACAGTTCATGTCGGCGGCTGATCATGCGCGCGCCGATTACCTGGGCGGACTACTGGCGTTCGGCGGGCGACCATCCGAAGTCCAGGATCCAAACAACAAGGCGCCGTTCTGGCGTTCGGGCACCGTCGTGGCGAACAGCGTGTTCGCTCTCGTCGAAACGCATGGCTTTGACTTCACGACGAACCTCGCCGCGTTTCCACGCAAGGTGCTGTTCCTACGCGGCGCGCTCAATACCGTCGTGACGCTCGACCATCAGACGAAGCTCGCCGCGAGCTATCTGAATGCCGAGATCGTCACAATTCCAAACGTTGGCCACGAAATGATCTGGGAAACGGCCGACGAGTACCTCGCGCACACGCGCGCTTACTTCCAACAGATCGGTTTCACCGGAGGACTCCAATGAACGCCAAGAACTTGATCATCGCCGGTTGCTTGCTGGTGTCCCTCGACGCGCGAGCGCAGGAAGTCAACCTCAGCTCGCTCGATGCCGAACCTAATCGCGTCCACGTGACGACTGGTGCAGAGTACGGATTCGTTGCCGGTGCGGGCTACAGCCGAGTGCTGCCGTTTCTCGATCGCAAGCTCGTCGTGACCGGCGAAGTGATGCTGCCGTGGGCCGCGCTCGACGTGTCGGACTACCGGCTGCGGCTCGGCGCGCTCGTGCCGATTGTCGGACCAGGACGCTGGAAGCTCGCAGGTTCGATCGCTTGGGTCCTGCGCGGCACCGAGAGTACGATCAACACGATGACCGACGTCGGCGTCGACGCCGCGCTGCTCGGTGGCTTCTACGACTCGCGTTGGTTTGTCGCCGGCGAGGTCGGAGCCGACGTTGCCCTGACCACGAAGATCACGCACAACGATGCGTACCGAGAGACGTCGCATCCCGATGCGATGGACGGTTGGTACGCCGGTCCGGGTGCCAACCTGCGCGCGGGCGTGCAGGCGGGCGTGGCGTTCGCGCGATACGACGTCACCATGCGCGTGGGGCAAGTTCGCGACGTGGCCGGTGAGGCGCCGCTCCTGCCGTTCTACGGCAGCCTCGCACTTGGGGCGCGTTGGTGACGAACAGTCGGTGCGTGCAGCAGGTGCAACAAATGGTTGCGCCTCGCGCGCACGCTCGGGTGATAGCGTCGTCATGGGATGGTTCCGCCCCGCAGTTTGGGAGAGGTGGTGCTCGCACTCGTGCGCTCTGCCGCGGTGCGCGACGAGATCGCGCGCGCGGACCATACGGCGCGGTTCGCGGTGTCGGGGAACGAGGTCATCGCCGCGCTGGGCGCCACACGCCCGCGGGCGTTGATCCTCGATGGCGAGCACGCCGATACGCGCGCTCTACTGTCTCGGTTCGAATCGGTTGCGCTCGACCAAACGCTCGTGATCGTCGTGAGCCGCGACGCCACGAAGGATCCGATACCGGGCGCGCACGTGCTCGTGGCCGAGGGGTCACTTCGCGCGGTCATCGCCGCGGTCACTCAGCAGCAATCGGTACCGGCGCTCGATTTTACGCGCATGCTCGCGATCTCGGTGCTCGAGGGCCAGCTCGATCAAGCGCTCGAGCGCGTCGCCGACCAGGTCGCGGAGTGCTTCGGGCTCGAGCGTTGCGTGATCTCGGTCCGCGGCGATTCGACGGGCGGCGCCGCGAGCGGCTCGCATACGTGGGACTCGTTCGCGTGGACGACAACGGCGGAGCGCTGCCGGGCTGCATCGCTGTCTCGTGCGACGCTGATCGCACCGGCATCCGATGACGGCTGCGAGAGTTACCTTGCGGTTCCACTCGACAGCCCGCTCGGCACCTACGGCTTTGTCGGTCTCGTCGCCGAGCGCGTGTTCGTGTTCACGCCCGCGCAGCAAGCTGCGCTCGTCGCAGTTGCCGCCCGTCTCGCGACGGAGCTGAGCTGGCGCACGATCCACCAGCGCACGAGCGAGGAGCTCGATCGACTCGGTAATGCACCGGGCCATGATCTGCTGCTCGCGATGTGGAACCGGATGGCGATGGCCGAGCTCGCCAACATGCATGTCTCGGGATCGAAGCGCAGCACGCTGCCGCTCGCCGCGGCGATCGTCGACGTGCTCGATCTGCAGGGCATCAACATGCGCAACGGCCTCGAGATCGGGGATCGGTTGCTACGCCGCATCGCCGATGCGGTCCGCGCGACGATTCGCGCCGAGGATGTCGTCGGGCGCTGGGCGGGCGACAAGATCGCGATCATCTTGCACGGCACCGCGATCGAAGGCGCGCAACGCGTGGCCGAGCGCCTGCGTGCCGCGTTCGACGCACGACCGCTCGATCTTCCGACGGGCGGCGCGCTCGCGCTTCCGGTCACCGTGGGGATTGCGGCACTCGGGCCGAACGAGGACGCGATCTCGCTGATGAATCGAGCGGTCTACGCCGCGAAGCAAGCGCGCGACGGTGGCATCGCGATTTCGCGCGCGTCGACGGGACCCGCGCCGCGCATCTCGCAACCGCTCGAGATCGGCGACGAGCTGCGCGCGATGGTCGGCGGCGCCTATCGCCTGCAGCACGAGATCAGTCGAGGCGGAATGGGTGTCGTATACCGCGCCGAAGATTTGGCGCTCGAGCGCCCGGTCGCGCTCAAGATGCTGCGCCCGGATCTCGCCGAGGATCAGGCGTTCGTCGAGCAGTTGCGCGTCGAGGCGGCGA
>DATDCH010000108.1:0-13923 GCA_036524455.1 Kofleriaceae bacterium
GAGCGGTGCTGCTTCGCCGTTGACGACCGCGAGGCCGCCACCGAGCGAGAGTGACAGGCGCGTGCGCCGGCGCTGCGACGACGACGACATCACCATCTCGTAATCCTCGGCCTCGTCGTCCGACGACGCACCAGCCTTCGCGACCGAATCGCGCGACACCGGGTCCTCTTCTTCGTCGCGCGGAGACGCTCCTTCGCCCTTGCCGCTGCCGTCGATTTCGCCACCCATGTCGGTGATCGTCGATCCGGTCGGTGGAGGCGGTGCCGGCGCCGGCGCGGGTTGGCGAGGCTCGGGCGCGACGACCGGTGCATGGCGGTCGTCGCGACTGTCAGCGTGTGGCCGCGGCCTCACCGGCTCCGCCACCGGCGCCGTCGTGGTCGTGGTCGGCGCCTTCTCGGTTGGCGCCTTCTTCACGGGCTTCTGGGTCGGTGCCGGCTGCACGGGCGGTGCCTTCGCGTACGGCTCTTTCTTCGCGGGCGGCTCCTGCTTGCCCTTGTTCTTCTTGTCGGCGACCTTGCGCTCGTCTTTGTCCCTGTTGAGATTTCCGTCGAGCTTCGACGCCACCGTGATCTCGCGCTTGACGAGCTGCCAGCGCATGCCCTCGGGCACCGACACGGTGACCGGCACGCTGTGCTTGACGCCACCCTTGACGACGACCTCGTCGCCGATCGCGACCATCGACGTGTACGGCGACACGAGGCCGTGCTGAAGCGAGTGCTCGGTGATCGTCTTCACGTTCCCCGCCGCGACGAGCTCGTCGAGCTTGAGCTTCGACCAGCGCCGTGCGAGCGAGCCGCGCGGCGTCGTCGCGCCGTCGGGCGGTTTCGGCGTCGTCACGCTGACGAACCCGAACACGTCGCCGCGCACGCGCGCGTTCGCCGCTTGCACCTTCTTGACCTTCGCGACGACGAGCATCGCTTGGCCCGCCCCGAGCCGCGGCAGCGTCGCCGGCACGACGTCGTGCGCGAGCAACGTTCCCCACGTGATCGACAGCGGATCGGGTTGCGACGCTGCATCGGCGACGACGTCGCGGGCGAGCGCGCTGAGATCATCGCCGACGGTCGCGAAGCGCACCGTGCCGCCGGTCGTCGCTGCGAGCTGCGTGAGCAGGCCGCGATTCGGCGCCGGACCGATGCCGACCACATGAATCGGCACACCGAGCTTCGCGGCAGCGGCGAGCACGGCGCGATCGTCGGCGACGAGACCATCGCTGACGAGCACGAGCGGTGCGTCGCTGCGCGTTTGTTGCAGCACCTTCGTCAGGTCGAACGCACCACCCGGCTTGCCCCACATGTCCTCGAGCGCGCGCAGCACTTGGTCGGGCGCGCGCCAGTCGAGCTTGTCGCTGCCGGTCACCGCGACCGAGTCTTTCGCCTCGAGCCCAGACAGCAACGCGCGCACGAACGGGCGCCTCACCGCGTCCGCATCGCCTCTCGTCGTTGCCGAGCGATCGAGCACGAGCATCATGCGCGCGGCGCCCTTGCGAGCGGCGGCAGCAGGCGCTTCGACGACCACCGCTGCAAACCCGCCGTCGTCGCTCGACTCGACCCAACCGGCCGCGGGTAGCTTCGCGCGCCAACGAATCACCGCATCGTGATCGCTCTTCGCATCGCGCAGCGTGTAGCCGGTCTTGCCCTTCGCGAGATCGTGCGTCGGGCTCGTCACGTCGTCGACGCCGTCGTTGAAGTCGAGCATGACCTCGGTCTTGCCACCCGCGCCCGGCGCACCGCCCGGAGTCACGCGCGATGCATCCGGCGCGCGCTCGGTATCGGGTGCGCGACCGGTTCCAGTCGTCGGCCTGCCGCTCGCGGTGCCCGGCACGTAGCGCGGTGCGACGACCATCGGCAGCACGAGCTCCCAGCGGCCACCTTGATAGCGCGCGACGGTATCGAACCGCAGCGTGACGACGACCGTACCCTTCGCCGGAATCGCCGACACGGTCTGCGTGAACACGTCGGGGCGCTCTTGATCGAGGAGCGCTGCGCCGACACCTGCCGCGACCGCGCTCTCGTAGCGATGCTGCGCTTGCTCGCGCGCTTCGATCGCCGCACGGATCGTGCGCGTGCCGGTCTCGATCTCCATCGCGCTGACCGCGGCGTCGACCGGCAGCGGAAAGATGTACGTCGCTTCGGTCACCCGATCGAGGTCGTTGCGGAATGTCTGCGTGACGATCGCTTCGGCGATCGGCCCGCGCACGCGCACGACGACCTTGCTATCGAGCATCGCGAGCGGCGCGCCCTGCTGCGTGTACATGCCCATGCGGTTGGGCAGCATGCCGGCCGCGCGCACCGGGGCCGCGACCGCGACCACCAACGCAAACGCAACGAGCCACGCAGGACGCACCATGCCTTGCGACATTACACGCATGGCGAGCTTGGCCGATCTATAGAGGGGCCTACCCGTATGTGTGCGGGCTTACTGGGTGATGTCCTCGCTGGCATACTGCCGGCGTGACCGGGACGTACCTCCTGCTGCTGATCGCGCTGACCTCGGCCGCGTCGCTGGTCCCGGCGCTGCGCAACAAGGCCTACGACTGGGTGCTCGTCAACGCCGGCTTCCTCGTCGCGGCCGCGGCCGGTTACCTGGTCGCACCCGAGCGCGCCGGCGCGTGGTTGGTCGCGCCGTACGTGGTGTTCGCGATCGCACCGCTCGTCGCAGTCGCGCAGCTCAACCGCATGCTCGCGGCGCGCAAGAACGGCGCCGCGCGCGTGCTCGCGCGCATCGCATACGTGCTGCATCCGTCGCGAGGACATCGCAGGTTGATCCGGCTCAACGATGCCTTCCTGCTCGCGTCCGATGGCAAGGTCGAGGAGGCGGCAACGATCCTGCGCGAAGCGGGCCACGGCCAGGACATGGATCTCGAGATGCTCCGGCTCGAGAACCGGTGGACCGACATCATCGCGTACATCGAAGCGGCCACCGACAAACCGCTCGAGCACGGCGCTGCGGTGCTCTACGTGCGTGCGCTCGGCGAGACCGGGCAGCTCGATCGACTGATCGAAGCGTACTTCGATCTGACGGAGCGCTGGGCCAAGCGCGATGACATGTCCGACGAGGTCGCGTCGGTGCGGCTATTCGTCGCCGCATTCCTCGGCCAGCCCGCGCTCGTCGAGGAAATGTGCGCCGGTCCGCTGCGCCACTTCAACCCATCGATCAAGCAGTACTGGGTCGCGCTCGCACACGCGGCCGGCGGTGATCGCGCACGCGCGACCGCAATGTTCGAGGAGCTGCAGCACGACGACGAAGCGCGGATCCGTGCGGCGGCGCGGTTTCACCTCGAGCAGCCGCCGGTGCGCGTCGAGCAACTCGGCGACAATCTGCGCGCGCTGGTCGACGATCTCGCCCGCGCGATTCGCGATGTCGCGACGTACGCGCCGCCACCCGCGCAGCGACCGTGGCTGTCGTACGGAATCGTCGGCGCGCTCGTGATCGTGCACTCGATCCTCGCGTGGCAACAGCGCAGCGATCCGATGGCGTTCTACACGTTCGGCGTGTTCTGGTCACCCGCCGTGCTCGACGATGGCGAGTGGTGGCGGCTCGTCGCCGCGATGTTCTTGCACGCGAGCTGGCTGCACCTGGCGATGAACGTGCTCGGCCTGCTCTGGTTCGGTCCGTTCGTCGAGCGGTTCATCGGCCGCGTGCGGTTCGGCTTGATCTACGTCGCCGGCGGCATCGGCGGCTTTGCGGTGCTCGCCGCGATCGTCGCGCTCGGCTGGCGCGATACGACTCTAGCGCTCGGTGCCTCCGGCGCGGTGATGGCGCTGATCGGCGCGAGCACCGGCATCTTCTTGCGCGCCTCGGCGCGTTCGCCGGTCGCGGCGAAGCGGCTGCGCGACATGCTGACGTTCGTCGGCATCCAAGTGGTGTTCGATATCCTCGCGCCGCGCGTCAGCATGACCGCGCACGTTGCGGGACTCGTGATCGGCTTCGGCTTCGGCCTGTTGATGAAGCCGCGCGCGGTTCGTTAGTCGCTGCGCTTGTACCGATCGGACATGAACGTGTAGTAGATGAAGCCGAACCGGTTGTACCAGTCGCGGTTGTTGAAGAACCGCGCTTCGCACTCACCGATCGCTTCTAGCGCGCCGCGCAGGTTCGGCAGCATCTGGCCGTACTTGGTGTCGTACGTGTTCTTGAGGCTCGCGAACGCTTCCTCGATGCCCCGTTTCTCGGCCTGCCACGCGAGCCCGGTGACTGCATGAATGCCCGACGTCGTATCGCCGAACGCGATCGATGCACGGGTGAAGTCGGCGGCCGCGGTGTACACGCAGCGCAGACGCTCGAGGTTGATGCGCATGCCGTCGAGCTTGCGCTGCGCATCGGTGAAGCATTGGCCGCACTGCTCCGTATCCGCGCAGCTCGTGGGAACGCTCGGCGCGCCCGCATCGCCAAGATCCATGCACGTCGCATCGACGTTGGTGAGCGCCCGCCACGAATCGAGCAACTCGCTCGCGGCACCTTGCACGTCGATGCCAAGGCTCGCCCAGCTGGCGCCGAGCGAGATGCCGGCGTGTGCCTGCATGACCCCGTCGGTCACGCGTTGGGCAGACTCACCGGCAACCTCCGTCATTCTATTGGCTGCCTCCGTCGGATCCATCGGCGTTGGTGTCAGCGGCAACGGATCCACCGCGTAGACCGGGGATGCGATCAACAGGACCAGGAGCATGAGCCGCTTCATTGCATTCCTCGCTTCTTGAGCTTGAGCGCCAAGAACAAGATCCCGAACCCGAGCACGACGGCGACGATGATCGGTAGCTTCGAGCTTCCGCCGCTGCCTTTGCCTGCCGGTGCACCCGGTATGGCACCCGCCTTCGCCTGGTGCGCTTTCATCGACGAGACGACGGGCTTGAGCTGCGGCTTGATCTCGTCGCCGATCCACACCATCAAGTAGTACGGCTTCGGCTCGCCGCCATCGGGGCTGGTCACGACGACGCGCAGGTCACCTTGCGTGCGCGTCTTGAGGATCACCTTGCCGTCCGCGCCGGTGGTGCCCTCCATATGCTTCTCGTCCCACTTCAGCTTGCCGAGCGCGACGTGGATCTTGTCGCCCTTGTTCTTCGCGACGACCGTCACCGTGATCGGCTGCAGCACGAGGATGTTCTCGGTGAAGAACCGGTCGCCGGGCGTTGGCTTCGCCATGCCCTGCCAGGTCGACACCTTGCCGTTCGGCAGGCCGTGCCCGGTCGAGAACTGCAGCGGATACGCCGGCGGTTCTTTCGGTTTGTCTTCCGCGAACGCGACGCCGTGGACGCACGCGAGCGCGACTACCCACACGATCACTCGTCTCATCAACTCCGATGTATCACCAATCACACCCACTCGACGTGAGGACTCGCTCGATCTTCCCGACGGCGCAGATCCTGCGTGCAATCAGGAACATGGCGCGGGCTCGAACGTCATGTCTTGTAGGTCCCCGGCGACGTTGCCCGCACCGCCGAAGTCCGTCGTCGAGTCCCACGGGTCGAAGTTCATCAGCTCCGCTTCGGTCCAGCCGTTGATCGGCGTGATGAAGCCGTTCGCCGTCAGGTCATTCGTCAGCGCGTGCGTGGGCTCGCCGACGTTGACGACCGGCGGCAGCGCGCGTTGCGCGTTGAGCGAGCACGAGTCGAAGCACGTGCCGAACGTCGAGCACTTCGACAGGCTCGCGTACTGACCGTGCTTGCCTTTGCTCGCGTAGAGCACGGGCCACTGCTGGCCGCCGTCGCTCGCGAGATCGCACTTCGTGCGGCTGTCGCTCGTGCACGTCGTGCACTCGGTGACACGTTCGCAGATCGTGTTCTGATGCGACGCGGTCTTGATCGCGAGGATGCCCGCCGGCGCCGGCAGTGCCGGATCGATCGCGATGCCGAACGCCTCGTTGTCGCCGACATGACCCGCGAGGCCGCAGTCGCGCTCGAACAAGTGCGAATAGATGATCGAGATCTTCGACGAGTCGGCTGGATGCTTGCGCACGCGCGCGACGAGTCCAGATCGCGGGCAACCATCGCCGGGATCGATCGACAGAAACGGCAGGTACGCCGTGGCGAGTTGGTGCTCGTACACGTCGTCGAGGCCGTCGAGATCGAGATCGACGAACGGGCCATCGCCGAGCGCGGACGCGTCGTGCTCCGCTGTCGTCGCAGCGTCGATTTCGAACATGCTGCCGCCACCCGCGCTGCTGCACGCGGTGAGCACGGCGAAGATCGCCTGCCTCATCGCTCGCTATCGTAGGGACTCGCGGCGTGTGACAGAACGGTTAGATCGCAGGTCACGAAGTTGTAACGTGCTCGATGCCGCGCGGCGTCAGCGGCGGCGAGGCGGCGAGAATGCCGTCGACGAGCTGCAGCGCGGCTGTCGTCAAGTCCGCGAATGCGTCAGCGCCGACGACGTCGCGCGCTGCCGGATAGATCACGACGAGGCGGTCGATGAGCTCGATCACGAGGTCGCGCCGGCTTGCCTGCTCGAGCGCGCCGCGTAACCCGGCGCCGAGCATGACCTCGACGAGCTCCGGCGCTTGCGTGTACGCGCGCCACTGCTCGGGCATCGCGGCCGCGATCGGCTGCGCCGGCAACGTCGCCGGAAGCCCGGCGGGATACTTGCGGGGCATGCCGAGCCGATCGCGGATGTTCTTCGCGATATGGCCGATGCGCTCGATGCGATCGTCGTCGACGAGGTCGTCGCCGCGCCCTTTGCGCTTGAACAGAATGTGCGGGAACTGACGATCGACGTCGCATGCGACGACGCTCACAACTCCGCCGATGCGAAACGGCGGCTCGATCGGCAAGTATGCCCACTCGCCGCGGCGCTCGCGCAGCGTCTCGAGATCGAACGCGGTGATCGATACGTCGCCGCCTGGGCGTGACAGCTTGCCGTGCACGACGCGGCGCTCGAACCCGCCATCCGCGAGCGTCCAGAGCGCGGTGCGCTGCAGCGCCTGCGGCACGTGCGTCAGATCATCGATCGGCTCGAGCCCGGCCGCGCGCGCCGCCGAGTCTTGATTGCTGCGGCGATACAGCGCGCGCCCGGCGAGAACCGTCGCGCCGACCGCCAAACCGCCGAGGAACTTCCAGACCACGATCGACCGTAGCAGGGTCTAAGTCGCGAAGCTCGTCTGCGCCTGCTGCGTAAATCGTGCTTCGTGCGCGAGCAACCAGCGCTTCGCAGGAAGGCCGCCGCCATAACCGGTGAGGTCACCGCTCGCGCCGATCACGCGGTGACACGGCACGATGATCGAGATCGGATTTTTGCCGTTTGCGGCGCCGACCGCGCGGCTCGCCGATGGCCGACCGATCGCACGTGCGAGCTCGCCGTAGCTGCGCGTCTCGCCGAACGGGATTGCAGTCAACGCGCGCCACACGAGTTGCTGGAACCCCGTGCCACGCGGCGCGAGCGGCAGATCGAACGCGCGGCGCTCGCCTGCGAAGTACTCCTCGAGCTGCTTCGCAGTCGCGCGCAACACCGGCGTCGAGGCCTGCTTCGCGTGCGCCGGAACCAGATCGTCGGAATCCGGCAACCAAACCCCGATGAGCTCGTCGGCATGCCCGTACAGGCGCAGCACGCCGAGCGGCGATGGCAACGTGATCATGTTCATTGCGATTCTCCAAGTGACGTCCACAGATGCAGCACCGCGTACGCGCGAAACGGCCGCCACGCTTCCGCGCGTGCTTCCGCCGCCGCCGCGCCCGCGCGCTTCAGCGCCTTTTGCACGCCGAGGTCCGCGGCCGGAAATGCATCCGGCACGTGCAGCGCGCGCATCGCCAAGTAATGAGCGGTCCACGGCCCGATGCCGGGCATCTCGACGAGCTGGTCGACAAACGGCTCGAGCTCGCACGCCGCATCGAGCTTCAGCGTGCCACTCGCGACCGCGTGCGCGAATCCGTGGATCGCGGCCGCACGCGCCCGCGGCAATCCGAGCTTGCCGATACGCTCGGCGCCCGCCGCGACGACTTCGCTCGGCGTCGGAAACCGGTACGCGAGCCCGTCACCACCGGCGTACGCGGTGCCAAGTTGCGCCGCGAACCGGCCCGCGAGCGTTGTCGCGGCGGCGACCGACACTTGCTGCCCGAGCAGCGCGCGAATCGATGCCTCGAACGGATCGATCGCACCGGGCACGCGCAGCCCGGGCCGCTTCGCGATCATCGCCGCGAGCGCCTTGTCGCGTCGCAACACGCGGTTGATCAGCTCCGGCCGTGCATCGAGATCGAACATCCGCCGCACGCGCGCGACGAGCTGCATCAGCACCGGCAGCAGGCTCGGCGACACCGCGAGCACGAGCGCATCGCGCCGCTTCGCGCGCGTGACTTCGATCTCGCCGAGCTGGCCACCGAGCTGCACGACCCGGCGATAGCTCGCGTCACCGACGATCTCGACGCCGGGAATCGCGCGCCCGCGCAAGAACCCGAGCAGGCGCTCCCAGTCGTACGGCGTGCGGTAGTCGAGCCGCAGCGACAGCTTGTCGCCTTCGCCAAACGCGCGAACCGGTGCGACAGGCGCGCTCGGCATCGCGCCGTCATCCTCGGCGACGTGCTTGCGCCGGATCTGCGACGACGCGCGTGCGCTCGGCGTCGCGCCGGCATCCGCGATCACGTGCTTGCGCCGAAGCTGGGACGGCGCGCTCCCCATCTTCTCCGCGAACACCGCGTTGAACCGGCGCACGCTGCCGAACCCGGCCGCAAACGCGATCTCCGTCAGCGACAAAGCCGTGTCCTGCAACAGCTGCTTCGCGAGCGCGAGCCGCCTGCTCTGCGCGAGCTCGACCGGCGACACGCCGAGCTTCGCTTCGAGCGCGCGCCGCAAGTGCCGTGCTGTTACGCCGAGCTGCGCTGCGAGGTCGTCGAGCGAGCCCTCGTTGAGCGCGCCTTCCGCGATCCGCTGGGTCGCGCCGGCGACGAGCACGTCGACCGCATCGACCGGTGCGTTGCCGGGCGCGAGCTCCGGCCGGCAGCGAAAGCACGCGCGAAATCCCGCGCGCTCCGCGAGCACGGGGGTCGCGAAAAACTCGCAGCGATTACGCCCGGGCGTGCGGGCCGGGCAGATCGGCCGGCAGTAAATGCCGGTCGTGCGCACGCCGACGAAGAACACGCCGTCGAACCGCGCATCGCGTGCAGTCAGCGCTTGGTAGAGGGCGTCATCGGTCAGCACGCATTCGAAGTACCACGCGTCCCGTACCCTGGCTGGCCGTTTCCGGACATGGATACAACTTCGTTGCGGCTACAGATCTGCCCAGTCCGCGAAGTCTTCGAGCTCGCCTGCGGTCGGCGCGATCCGTTGCGGCTACAGATCGGCCCAGTCCGCGAAGTCTTCGAACTCGCCTGCATTCGACGCGATCGGCGCGATCGGCGCGCACGCGGGCGGCAACTGAACCCATTCATCGAAGTCGGCGGGCTCGTTCACCGGTTGAAATGCAAGCCACTGCTCGATCGCGTCGTACTGCGCGGTCATGTCGAACGTGATCTGGTCATCGGTAAACCACACGATGTCGCCTTCGCGATCGAGCTTCGCGAGCTGCGCTTCGATCTCGGCGTCGCGTCCCTCGGCGGCGACCGGATTCCCCTCCTCGATCAGCTCCGCACCGATCGCCTCGAGCTCGAGCAGCTCCTCGAGCTCCGCATCGATCGGATCGAGCTCCAGCAGATCGTCGAGGTCTGCATCGATCGCTTCGACGATCTCGTGCTTGCCGGTCCCGTCAGGAAACCGCCGAGGCCGCCCCTCGTCGACGTACGGCTCGGCCTGCCGCGTCGCGACCGCGATCAACTGCGCGCGCGACTGGGCATCTAGCTCCTGCCATTCGTCGGCGGTCATCATGAACCCGACGAACGCGATGTCACCCTTCATGTCTCCACCTTGGAGAATCTGTCGACGCGCCGGCAAGTTTTCGTGCTAGCTGTCAGCGCGTGCCACGCGAGGTCACATATCGGTACATCGATCCACTTACACAAGTGTGGCTCGGTACCGCGCGTCGAATCGGCCTGCGCGTCATCCGCACGCCCGACGCATACGCGGCAACGGATGGCCGCGGCACGCTCGCGATCGGTGACGACAGCGCACTCGACGCAGACGACAGCCTCGCGCAGATGATCTTTCACGAGCTGTGTCACTCGCTTGTCGAGGGCGAGCAGTCGTTCACGCGCGCGGACTGGGGCATGGACAACACCGGGCCCGATCACGACTGGCGCGAGCACGCGTGCCTGCGCGTGCAGTGGGTGCTGACCGGGCGTCACGGGCTGCGCCGGCTGTTCGCGCCGACCACGGAGTTCCGCGCGTTCTGGGATCAGCTGTCGGACGATGTGCTCGCAGATCGCACCGAGCGATCGGTGCAGGCCGCGATCCTCGGGCTGCGCCGCGCCGATCAACCGCCGTGGGGGCCGCATCTCGCGGAGGCGCTCGCGGCCACCGCTCGCATCGCGCAAGAAGCGGCAAAGCTCGCGCCCGAGCCCGATGTGCTGTGGCACGGCGTGACCGCGCCGCCGGCACTGCATCCGACCGGACTTCCCGCCAGCATATCGTCTCCCGTTCTCAATTCTGATTCCAGTTCTGGTTCCTGCGGTTCATGCGCGTGGCGCTACGAGCAGCGCGGCGTCGCGAAGTGCCGCCACACGAACACCCGGCTCGACGACAGCTGGGCCGCGTGCGAACGCTACGAGGCCGCGCTCGACTGCCAGACGTGCGGCGCGTGTTGCCGCGCGGCGTACCACTCCGTCGAGGTGCAGAAGCGCGACCCCGTCGTCAAGAAGCAGCCGAGCTTCATCGTCGATCGCGGCACGTACCTCGAGATTCGCCGCGACGGCGACCGCTGCGCCGCGCTGGCCGGCGGCGATTTCGTCGACGGCAAGGCGACACGCTTTCATTGCGTGATCTACGACGACCGGCCGCGCACGTGCCGCGACTTCACGCTCGGCTCGGAACACTGTTTGACGGCACGCAGGCGCGTCGGCCTGACGCTCTAGTTGCGGCGCAGCGCTACCATCGCCGAATGACCGACAAGGGGCGAAGGGACGCGGGCACGGATCCGACGATGACGCCGTCGCAGGCGATCGGCGAAGCACAAACGAACATCAGCTCGGAAGCCACGACACTCTCGCTGTCGACCGCGAAGCTGCCGGCCCGCTATGCGATCCAGCGTCAGCTCGGAGCCGGCGGGATGGGCGAGGTGTTGCTGGCGACCGACGCACAGATTGGCCGCGACGTTGCCGTCAAACGCATGCGCGTCGCGCCGACGCCGAACGCGGTCGCTCGGTTCGTGCGCGAAGCGAAGGTTCAGGGCCGGCTCGATCATCCCGCGATCGTGCCGGTGCACGAGCTAGCGAACGACTCCGAGGGGCGGCCGTTCTTCGTGATGAAGCGACTGACCGGAACGACGCTCGCCGACATCCTCGGCGGCGGACACACGCGCACGCCGCAGAAGCTGTTGCGCGCATTTGCTGACGTCTGCCTCGCGATCGAGTTCGCGCACAACCGCGGCGTGATTCATCGCGACTTGAAGCCCTCGAATATCATGCTCGGCGACTTCGGCGAAGTGTACGTGCTCGATTGGGGCGTCGCGCGTATCGTCGACGAAGCCGATGACGTCGATGCCGGCGCGACCGACATGCCGGCGGCCGAGGCCACAGAGGCTGGTGCGATCCTCGGCACGCCGGGCTATATCGCACCGGAGCTCATCCGCGGCGAACCGATCGATGCGCGCGCGGATGTGTACGCGCTCGGCTGCATCTTGTTCGAGATCCTCGCCGGAGAATCGATGCTCCCGCGCGGCCGCGAGGCACTGGTCGCTGCTCTCGATCCGTTCAACACGCGACCGTCGACACGCGCACCGGATCGCGAGGTACCACCCGAGCTCGACGAAGCCTGTGTCACTGCGACCGACACCGCACGCGACGCACGGCAGAGCGCCCGCCAGCTCGCCGAGACGATCGAACGTTACCTCGACGGCGATCGCGATCTCGCGCTGCGCAAGACGCTCGCCGCAAGCCACCTCGATGCAGCGCGCACCGCGCTAGCCGCCGGCGACAATGCCGGTGCCCGTGCGACTGCAATGCGGGAAGCAGGCCGCGCGATCGCACTCGATCCGCAGAACACCGCCGCCGCCGAGCTCGTCGGACGCTTGATGCTCGAGCCGCCGCGCGAGGTGCCGGCCGACGTCGAAGCTCGTGTCGCCGAGATCGAACAGGACACGGCGCGGGACAAGGTCCGGTTGATGGGCTGGACGATGTCGGCGTTCCTGATCATGATTCCGGCCGTGATCGTGATCGGCGTGCGCAGCTACCTCTCGCTGGTCGTGTTCGGAGCGTTGGTCGTGCTCAACGTTGGGCTCAACATTTTCTACGTGCGCCGCAGAGTAGCGACGTCGCGCAGGACGATTCTGATTTCGGCCTACGTGTTCGCCGCGCTCGTCATGGTGATGTCGCGCGTGTACACGCCATTCCTGCTCGCACCGACGATCGCTGCGATCGCGTTGATCATGTTCAGTGTTGACCCTCGCGTACCGTGGCGACTACTCACCGCCGTCTTTACCGCGGCGGTGCTGTTGCCGTGGCTCGCCGAGTATCTCGAGCTCATCCCTCGGACGACGAGCGCGCTCGACGGGAGCTTGGTGATGCGAGCGGACGCGGTGAAGATGTCATTCCCGGTCGGCGCAATCTCACTCGCGTTGTTCGTGATCTCGGTGCTGCTGGTGGCGGGCTTCATCGCGCACCAGATCGGCTTGCGCCAGCGCGAAGCGATTCGCTCCGTCGAGCTGCAGGCGTGGCACCTGCGCCAGCTCGTCAAGGGGTGAGCGGCTGCGGCTGCAGCACCGGCGGCAAGATCACTTCGTCGCGCTTGCGATAGATGCGCATGCGGATGTCGAAAGCCGGGTCGAGCGTGCCTTCGGTCTTCTTCTTGAGCTCCTCGAACGCCTCTTGCTCGACGAGCGTCTTGGCATGCACGAGCTCGTCGCGCAGATTCGCCACGCCGACCGTCGCGCGCGCGAGCTTGCGATCGACGTCGTCTAGCACCGTAGAATCATCGCCGCGCTCGCGGGCCTGGCGCGCGATCCGGATCAGCTGCGTCACCTCGCGTTCCATCGCGGTCAGATCGTCGTGAATCGCCGCGCGCTCCGCTTCGCTCGCAAGGCCGAGGATGCGCTGCAGCGTGACGTCGAGCTGCGGCTCGAGCGCGTCGGTGCGGTGGCGCAGCTCGCTGAGCGTGCTGACCCGCGCAACGAACGACAGCTCCGGCTGCGTGCGCTGCGCCGGCTCTCGCCAGCACGCCACAAGCAGGAGCAGCAGGGCGGCCACGCGCATCGCCGTGATTAGACCACGCCGCGCGCGATTGTGTTGCCTCGACTTAGCCGGTGGTTCCCGGCGGCTTACCGGGACCCGGTGCCGTCGGCGGCCGCGGGCGCGGCACCGGTGGCGGTGCTGCGACGAGCGCGGGCGTTGGCGCGACCCGCTGCGCGATCGCGGCGAGATCGACGCCGAGCATTTGCTTGAGCTGCTCGGCGGTGACGGCTGCCTTGACCGCGAAGTTGCTGCCGTTCGCGGCGAGGTCGCGGTCGATGAACGTGACCTTGTCGATCGGCATGTCGCCGACCGTCTTCATCATCGTCGCGACGAGGCTCTGCAGCTTCTGTGCGACGAAGATCTGGCGCGCGTTGTCGCCCGCCTTCTTCCACGTCTCGCCGAGCGCGCGAATCGCCGACGCGGTCGCTTTGCCTTCCTCGACGATCTTCGAGGCCGAGCCGCGTGCCTGCGCCACCATTTGGCTCTTGCGCGCTTCCGCTGGCTTCACCTTGTCGGCGACGAGCTGGAACCGCACCTGTGCGAGGCGCGCCTTCTGGACGTCGACTTCGGCTGCTGCCTTCGCGAGCAACGCCTGGACCTGGCCACGCGACTCCGCGATCAGCGCGAGCTTGCGCGTCTGGGCCTCGACGATGCGGCGCTGACCTTCCGCGCGCGCCATCGTGATCTC
>DATDCH010000109.1:0-16841 GCA_036524455.1 Kofleriaceae bacterium
CCACAGCGTGCCGTTGCCGTCGATCTCGTCGAGCGTCTTCAGCTCGAGCGCGCCCGCCGTATAGAAATCGCCGTAGCGCGCGGCGTACGGACCCTTGTGCATGTCGACGCTCGCGATCGTCTCCGGAATCAACCAGTGCGTGTCGGCGTAACCTTGGCCGTGACCGTGCGACGTCAGGTTGACCGGCACGCCGTCGGCGAACACGGCGACGTCGGTGCCGTGATCGGCGTCGAAGCCGCGAATGAAATATTGATCCGCCTTACCGCCGCCCGCGTGCTGCGAGACCATGAGACCCGGCACCTGGCGCAGCACGTCGCTCATCTGCGTACGCGAGCGCCGCGCGAGCTTCTCGTGATCGAGGTGGATCGACGACGCCGACTCCGCAGGCGCTTCGCCTTCGACCACGATCGTCTCGATCGCGGCGGCGTCGGCCAGCGCTTGGAGCTCCGCGTTGTTCGCGGCCTCGTCATCTTGCGCGGGCCGTGTTTGCGGCGCGGCCGCGCGCGGTGCGATGCCGGGCACGTCGGGCGGTTGCTCTGCGCCTCCGGTCGGTTCTGCCGGTTCGCCGGCAGGATGCTTCGGGTGCGCGCTGGCAGGCGTCGCGATCGACAAAGCAGCCAATACGGCACCGACGGTGCGCCTCGTCCTCATGCCCGGATGTACGAGACGCTACGCCGAGTGGATCGACGCGCGCAACTACGCTGACTTACAACCCTACTTGGTCGGTGCCGGCGCTTTGGCGGGTGGCGCGGCAGGCTTGGGCGCCTTCTGGCCGCAGGTCGACAAGCCAGACGGCACTTGGATCGTGAAGTTCTGCGTCGGCAGCTGCGCGTTCACCTCGAACTCTCCGCCCCACTCGACGAGCAGATCCTGATTCTGCACGGACGACTTGAAGCGCGTCTTCTCGGGGACGCGCCGCTCACCACTGCCCGTGACTTTGCGGAAGTCGGTATTCGCGACCGACCAGCGCACCTTGCCGTCGCTGCCGAGCAGCTCGCTCGCATGCACATCCCAGTGCATCGGCGCGACGTTGATCGCGATCTTCTGCGTACCCTCGCTCGCCTTCAGCTCGACGCGATGAAGTTTCGCGCTGCCGTCCCACGTGATCGTGCTTGTCGGGTTGGCGATGACCGGCGTCGTGCCGAGCGCGAGGTGCAGGAAGTCATCCGGCTCGAGTGGGATGCCGAAAAACATGCCGACCGAGCTCGCATCGCACGGTCCCGTCAGCGCGCAGTTCTCTTGATAGTTGAGATAGACGAAGTTCGTGCCGTCGCACGCCATCTCGACGATCGTGCTGCCACCGGCAGGCGACAGCGCTGCGAAGCGCACGAACTTGCCGAGCTTGCCCATGACGAGCACGTCACCACGCAAGCGCTGCCCCGAGACCCAGTAGTCCATCTTGCTCTCACCGCGGAACGAGGTCAGCGCTTCACGGCCCTTCGCGAGCTCCGCGACAACGGTCTCGCCGGTCAGCTGCGGGTTCGGATTCACTCCACCGCTCTTCGGTCCGCAGCACGCTGCCGAGATCAACACTGCACCAAGCAAGGCTCGCTTCATGCCGGGGTGATAGCAGAGCTACGCGCTGTGAACACTTCACCGCATGACGTTCATCACGATGGTTGGTGAAGATCGCGCTGTACTGTTAGCGCGTGCAACGAGCGGCGTTCCTGCTGTGTCTGCTCCCGCGATCCGCGGTGGCGGAGCCCGTGCTGGGGCCGGAGGAGTCGCTCTTCTACGAAGCACGTGTCGGCGCGCATTCGACTACAACCCAACACGGATGGGAGGGCGCGCACGATCGGGGACCACTCGTCGAGCTCGCGTTCGGCAAACGCGTATATCGCATCGTAGAGCAATCGATCACCGCAAGCGTCATCCGTGGGAGTGACCGCATCGCCGTGCAAGATCTCGACGGGGTCTTCGATGTCAGCTTCACGATGGTGCATGTCGGTGCTCGCGTCAGATTCATCGGTCCTAAAGCGACCAGACTGCAGGCGTTCATCGGAACCGGACTCGGCGCGATGTTCCAGCGCACGGTCTGGATCGACGATCGCGTGTCTTGGCGCAATATGTTCGCTGTCGAGGGGTTCTTCGGGTTTCAGTACACGCTGACGGCCGAAGTGGCGCTGACGCTGACCGCCGGCGTCGTGGCGGCGAACCCGACGGACTTTACCTACGGCGTTGGGAGCACGCGCGGCACGGCAGGCGTTGCGCTGTACTACTGACGTAGCGCGATCGTCTGTGCGCTCGCGGTGTCGAACGGGCGCTCGATGCGGACTCCGTTGGCACCGAGCACGAACGCGATGATCGCTTGGTACTGCTCGGGCGCGAGCGAGCCCGGATCATCCGCCGGCATGTTCTGCGCCGCGAACGCGTAGACATCGCCCGCGGTGCGAAACTGCATTCCGCGCTTCGAGTCGGCGCGCGGTTCGAGCGGCAACACGTGCTTGCCGGCGAGCGCAGGGCCATCGCCCGTACCTTCCAGCGTAGCGCCGTGACACTCGGCGCACGTCTGTACGTAGAGCTGCTTACCCTGCGTGATCTGCGCGACGAGCGCGGGGCTCGGCTCGGGCGCGGCCATCGGCGGTGGCGTCGTCGGCGCGACCGGCTTCTCGTTCTGCAGCGTCGCAGAGCTGGTCTGCGAGCACCCGATCAGAACAAACAGCGCGAGTCTCACTCTCTATTGGAGTGCGATCGCATCCATGACGTTACGCGTGATGCGCGCACACCGCTCGCCCGCGAAGGAATACACCTTACTGATCATTCGCTCGGTGAGATCGGCGGCAACCGCGGCGCGTGCGCGATGCAGACGCACACGCACCGCTTCTTCGCTGAGGCCGAGCATGGTCGCCGTCTCGGCGGTGTCGAGCTCGAGCACGTCGCGCAGCACCATCACTTCGCGATTGCCTTGCGGCAGACGATCGAGCGAGTCCTCGAGCAACTTGCCGAGCTCGGCGCGCTCGAGATCGGAGTCGGGTTGGTCTGCGGCAACCGAGTCGGCAACCTCGGCGACGATGGGTCGCTTGCGCGCGTGCGTGATCGCCGCGTTGACCGCGATGCGCGTCGCCCACGTCGTGAATGCAGCGTCGCCGCGAAACTGAGCGAGGTGGCGAAACACTTCGAGCCACGCCTGCTGCACGATGTCTTCGGCTTCGTCGTCGCTCTTCATGATCGCGCGCGCCGCACGATAGAGGCGCTGGTTGTGGCGGCGTACGAGCACCTCGAACTCATCGCGCGCGCCTTCGCGAATGCGCTCGACCAATTCGAGATCGGAGAGGTCCTCGAGCTTGGGTGCGGCCGTCATGATCAATAGACAGGCTATCCCGCGACGGCGTTACAGGCCGGGAGTCGGCGCGCCGTACTGCGGAAGGTCGACGCGCCAGCGACCTTCGATCTTGTAGAGCTGCAGGCGCGAGCGTCCCGCGGCGGAGACGATCTCGACGACCGCGTGATCGCCGCGCTGCTCGATCACCGTGATGTCGGTCGGCGGTGCAACGTTGTCGCTCGCGCCGATCGAGATCAGATCCTTCGCGGTGTAGCGCGTCGCTGCACCGACGAGATCGGTCGCGCGCTTGGCTTCTGCTTCGAGACGCGTGCGGGTTTGCGGCGTCAGTAATTCAAAGACGAGATCGCGGTTATTCGTCCTTGCTGCCTGTAGGAGATCACGCACGGTCATTTCCGGCCCAGGTTGTGTGACCTGGCAGCTACGCCCCGCGACTGCAGCCGCGAGTGCCATCGCTGCGAGAGCGCTCGCAACTGCTGCAATCGTCGACCTTCTTGTGCCTAGTGCGAGAGCCACTGCTTGCTCCGGCATCGCGGTTGCAATCTACTCGCGTCGCGGTGGACGCCCGAAGCGGCGGTTTTCATCGAGGTTCTGTGTACTTGTGGTCACTGTTCTCGTCAACTAGACTGAATCGTTGGTTTGGATTGCCGTCCAACCATTTAGGAGGCACGACATGAGTTTGCGACGCGTTGCAGGGTTTTTAGGCGCAGTTGGTCTCGGCCTAGCGTTGCAAGGCTGTGTCGTTCGCGAGACGCGGCCCGTGAATGCTGGTTACGGGTACGGCTACCAAGGAAACGTTCGCGCCAGCGTCAGCGTGGGTGCCCCGAATCCTTACTACGTCTCGAGCATGCCTCCGCAGCCGCTCTACGAAACGATGTCGGCATCGCCGGGCTATGGCTATTCGTGGCTCGACGGTTACTGGCACTGGAATGGATACGAGTGGGTGTGGATCAGCGGCCGCTGGGAGCGCCAGCAAGAAGGCTACGTCTACATCCAGCCGTACTACGACTACTCGGGCGGCTCGTACGTCTACGTTCCCGGCTACTGGTCGTCGCGCGATCGCGTGCCGACCAACTGGCAGGTTCGCGATCATCGCGATGGTCGTCCGCCCAGCTACACGCCGCCTCCCGGCTGGCACACGAATAATCCGCCCCCGACCGTCGGTGGTGGCACTCGTCCGCCGCCCGTCGGTGGTGGTGGCGGTGGCGTTCGTCCGCCTCCAGGAAACTGGACGCCGCCCGGACATGGCGGCACGCCGCCCGGACAGGTCAGTCCTCCGCCAGGTGGAACGCGTCCGCCTCCGCCCGGCAGCGGCAACTGGATTCCACCCGGACACGGCGGTACGCCGCCCGGACAAGTGACGCCTCCGCCCGGACAAGGCGGCACGCGTCCGCCTCATCCCGGCGAAGGTCCGGTGAGGCCGCCGCCGCGCGACATGGGTCCGCCGCCGGGTCAGACTCGTCCTCCGGGTCCCGCCGGTGTTGGTGGTCCCGTGACACCGCCGCCCGGCCAAACGCGTCCGCCCGGTCCCGTCGGTGGTGGCGCGGTGACGCCGCCGCCCGGCCAAACGCGCCCGCCCGGTCCGGTCGGTGGTGGCAGCACGCGTCCGCCTCATCCCGGCGAAGGTCCGGTGAGGCCGCCGCCGCGCGACATGGACGGTCCTCCCGGTCCGCCCCCAAGTCGTACGGCGCCTCCGAACGCAGGTCCGTCGCGCCAACCGGCACCGGCACCGCAAGGTCCGCCGCCGAGCTCGCACCCCACGCGTCCGGCGGGTCCGCCGCCGAGCGCGGGTCCGTCGCGCCAACCGGCACCGCCGCCGGCAGCGCAACCTGCGCGTCCGGCACCGCCGAGCGCAGGCCCGTCGCGGCAACCGGCACCGTCGGCACCACCGCCGGCCGCGCAACCCACGCGTCCAGCGGGTCCTCCGAGTGGTGGCTCCGGACAAGGTGGTCCACCGCCGCGTCGCAAATGATCGACACGCGTGAGTGAACGAACGGCGCCACTCGGCGCCGTTTGTAGTTTCGGCAGCTGAGAAATGGGGTCGGACCCCGTTTTCGCGTCGCAAATGATCGAGTGAGAATGGGGTCGGACCCCGTTTTCGCGTCGCAAATAGTGAGAAAGGGGTCGGACCCGTTTTCGCGTCGCAAATGATCGACACGCGTGAGTGAACGAACGGCGCCACTCAACTCAGAAATGGAGAAATGGGAGAAATGGGAGAAATGGGGTCGGACCCCGTTTTCTCCAGTTACGCAACTTCGGTGAGACAAGTTTCGCAACTTGTGACCGTCCCCAATTACGCGGTCGAATCGCGTAGTCAGCGCTGCATGACCCTCGCGGCGGGCAGCCGCTCGACCTCGAGGGAGCCACGCGCGTGTTTGTTCAAGCGCGGTGTGTAGCGCAGTCGAACGGTCTCGTTCGCCGCGACCTGCACCGTGACTTCCGCCTTCGAGGCGAACGTGCCGCCCATGCCGACGAAGACCACGTGCTCGCCGGGCGCCACGGCGAAGACATGGGTGCCCCATCGCACGCGGCCCAGCTCGCCGTCGATGGCGATCGACATGCGGCGCCAGCGCGCGAACAGCAGCCACGATAGCCACGGTGCTGCGTGCGCGACGATCTCGATCGTGCCGCTACGAGCGGTCATTACTCGACGCGCAACGCGCGTTCGAACTCTTCGGGGTTCGAGCTCGCGTAGATCGCGGTCTCCATCGAGACCAACCCCGCATTGACGAGATCGATCAGGTGTTGATCGAACAGCTGCATCGAGTACAGGTCGCGACCTTTGCGGATCAGCTCAGGAATGTCGTTGAGCCGGCCCGAGCGCACGCACTCGCGAATCGTGCGCGTGACGCGCAGGATCTCGACGGCGGGCAGCCGGCGGCGACCGTCCTTGGATGCGAGCAGGCGCAGCGAGCACACGGCCTGCAGACAGTCGCCGAGCCGATCGCGGATCACGTCCTGCGCGTCGGTCTCGAACAGACCGACGTAGCGTTGGATCGTATTGACCGCGTCGGGCGTGTGGATCGCGGACAGCACGAGGTGGCCGGTCTCGGCCGCCTTGAGTGCGGTCGCCGCGGTCTCGCGGTCGCGGATTTCGCCGACGAGGATGACGTCGGGGTCTTGGCGCATCGCCGCGGTCATCGCATCGCGGAACGACTCGGTATCAGCACCGACCTCGCGCTGGATGATCATGCATTTCTGCGGCTCGTGGATGAACTCGATCGGATCCTCGATCGTGACGATGTGCGCGTGCCGCGTCTCGTTGATGTAGCGCAGCATCGCGGCCATCGTCGTCGTCTTGCCGTTGCCGGTCGCACCGGTGATGAGCACGAGGCCGCGCCGGGCGTCGGCGATCTCGGCGAGCACCGGAGGCAGGTTGAGCTGCTCGATCGACAGCACCTGGATCGGGATCAGGCGCATCACGATGCCGACTGCACCGCGCTGGCGGAAGATCGACGCGCGGAACCGACCGCGCTGGGCGAGCGAGTACGAGACATCGATTTCGGCGAACCGGCGCGCGAAGTCGACCGTGATGCTGCGGTCCTCGAGGATCATGCGCGCGATCGCTTCGGTGTCCGCGGCGGTCAGCGGCGGGACTTTGATCGCGCCGAGCAGCTCGCCGTGCAGGCGATAGTGCGGCGGATATCCAACCTCGAAGTGAATGTCCGAGACGCCGCGCTCGATGCCGAATGCCAGGAGCTTGTGAAACGCGTTCCGGTCCATAAGCGAAACGATTCGCCAGGCGAATCGGCGCTCAGTTTAGACCAGGACCGCTCGGTCCAGGCTCACCGTCTGGCGAATTTTCTTGGCGCTTCAGGCTCGACAGCAGCGCTTCGCCAGTGGCCTCGTCGTCACTGAGCGGCTGCCACATCTGAACCGGGCTGGTCGCGGCGGCCTGCGCAGCAGCTTCGCTCGGCGGCTCGGATGCGCGCGGTCGCGGGCGTTCCATGCCGGGAATTGCGAAGTCGCTCGTGATCTCGTCCTCGGGACGACCGAATACGTTGCGCGGGATCGCGCTCTTGCTGTCGGCGGCGGTCGCGATCGGCAGGTCGCGATCGTCATCCTCTTCGTCGTCGTCGTCCTGCGGGCGCGACGAGATCTTCGGCGCCTGCGGCGAGCTCGAAGACATGCTGCGCAGCTCCGCGCGCACGTAATCGGGCAGCGACGGGAACGGCGGCCCCGGACGCGCCATGTAGTAGCCCTGGCCGTAGCGCAGGCCGAGGTCGCGCAGCGCAACGACGTCGTCGACGTGCTCGATACCTTCGGCGATCATCACGGCGTCGATCGTCTCTGCGATGTGTCGTAACGAGCGCAGCATCTCTCGCTTGACGGTCGACCGCGCGATGCCGCGCACGAGCACGTCGGAGATCTTGATGAAGTGGGGCCGCAACGACATCACGGTCTCGAGGTTCGAGTGCCGCGTACCGACGTCGTCGATCGCGACGCCAAAGCCCATCGCGGTGTACTGCGCGAGCGCGCGCTTGAACGACGCGAAGTTCTCGATCGCGAGCCGCTCGGTGATTTCGAACACGATGTTCGCCGGCGTAAGGCCAGCGGCCGACAGCAAGTTGCCGACCTCGACCTCGATGAACGCAGAGTCGTAGAACGACATCGGCAACAGGTTCACGAACAGGCGATGCACCGGCTCGAGCGTCATCGCGTTGCGCAGCGCGCCCTTGAAACACGCGCGGTCGAGCTCGACGGTGAGGTCGACTTCGTCGGCGATGGCAAATAGCGTCGCCGGCGACTCGAAGCCCGTGCCGCGCGGACCGCGGCTCAGCGCCTCGAACGCGAAGATGTCGCCGGTGCCGAGGTCACAGATCGGTTGGTATACGCTGGTCAGGCCCTCGCCGAGGATGACGTCCTGCAGCGTCGTGCGATCGCGATGCGCTTTGCGCTCGCGCATGTTGCGCGCATTGTCGACCGCGTCGTTGACGAGACGCGCGGTCAGACGCTCGGGACGAATCAGCGAGTTGCCGAGCACGCGCGCGTGACCGACCGTGATGCGCGGCGCCTCGCGCAACACCTCGGTGACCATGGCCGACAGCGCTTCCTCGACCGCGCGCTCGACACTCGCCGCGAGCGCCTCGAGATCGATGCGGTGCGCACCGCGCGGCGCGAGGATGACGAGATAGCCGTCGCCATCACCAGAGCGGCAGATCAAGTCGGCCGGATCGAGCACGGCACCGCGCAGGCGATCGAGCACCGCCGCCGCGTGGTCGTAGATCTCGCTGTGATGCGCGACGCCGAGATCGAGCTCGACGCGGTGCAAGCGCGACAGGTCGACGAGCAAGCACGACAGCGAGCGATCGCGCTGCAGGATCGACGTCACCTCGTTCATGCGTTCTTGATACGGGCGGAACCGATCGACCTCGGCCTCGCGCACGCGCCCGAACGGCCGGCTGCGCGTCGCTGCCGGACCGGCATCGCCCGACGAAAAGAAGTGAACGCGGCCGGGACCACCGCGCTTCGCGCCGCGTAGCGCAGCCTCGGCTGCCGTGAGCAGACCTTCGGGATCGGCCGCGTCTTCCGGCAAGCACGCGACGCCGAACGACAGCGTCAGCTTGCGATTGCCCGGCATCGTCGCGAGCCCGACGGCATCGCGCAGGCGCGCGGCTTTCGTCAGCGCGCCCGGCTTCGCGGTCTCGGGCAGCAGCAACACGAACTCTTCGCCGGAGTAGCGCGCGACGACGTCGGAGCTGCGCACTCGATCGGGCGATTCGTCCTCTTGGATGATCAGCGCGATCGTGCGCAGGATCTCGTCGCCGACTTGATAGCCTAGGTCGTAGTTGATCTGCGCGAACTGATCGATGTCGGCGATCAGCAGCGACATCGGTTGGCTGTAACGGTTCGCGCGCGCGACTTCCTCGCGCAGGCGCTCTTGAAACGCGCGGTGTGTGTACAAGCTCGTCAGCGGATCGCGAAGCGTGAGCGCGTCGAGCTGATTGCCCATCTGCGCGAGCTGTTCGGTCGCCGCCGAAATCTCGCGACCGCGCTCCGACAGCTGCGCTTCGAGGATGCGCTCGTGGTCGCGCAGCTGGTTGTTCACCGAACGCAGCTCGTCGAGCAGCCGGTTGTTGTCGCGCTCGAGCTTGAACGTATGGATCAGCTGGTCGACGACCTGGAGCAGATCGGTCAGCTTCCACGGCTTGGTAATCACGTAGTGGAGATGACCCGCGTTGATCGCGTTGATCAGCTCCTCCGACTCCGGGAAGCCGGTGACGACAGCTCGACGACAGTGGGGTCGGATCTGCGCGACGCGCGCCAACAGCTCCGAACCTGGAAGTCCGGGCATGTGGAGATCTGCGAGCACAGCGGCGACATCGGCGTGCTCCGCGATCATCTCGAGCGCTTGTGCCCCGCTCGTGGCGAGCAGCACGGTGCACCGACCACGGAGCACGCGACCCAAGGCGTTCAGATTGTTCTGGTCGTCATCGACGCAGACCACAATCGGTTTGCCGGCATCTTCGATCGGTGCCGGATCTTGCCCCTCGAGGACTGCCAATGTGCCTCCCAGTATACGCAGGGTCGACCTCACCCCGGAACCGTGAAGGGGTCGCACAATTTATCGAAGTGAGACCAGGTAGACCTACATCGGCAGAATACGGACGCTAAGGATTCTCTCGATGAACATCGTAAGCCCGAGCAGGAAAATGATTCCTGCGAGCGATGGCAACAGGATGCGGCGGTAGCGGTCCCCGCCCGCGACCCGTGCGACAGCGTAGAAAATCGGCAGCGCGACCACGACGACCGTCAGCTGGCCGAGCTCGACACCGACGTTGAACAGCAGCAGCGGCACGACAACGTCGCTTGGCGGCAGCAGCTCGGCGAGCATCGACGCGAAACCGAGGCCGTGGATCAGCCCGAACCCAAATGTCAGCCAGTAGCGCCAGCGCACGTCGGGACGCACGACGTCTTCCGCCGCGGTGTACGCGATCGAGAGCGCGATCACCGCCTCCACGAATGCGCTTGGCAGCGCGACCCAGCCGAGCGACGCCGCGATCAACGTGATCGAGTGCGCGACCGTGAACGCGGTCACCACGAGCGCCGTCGAACGCAACGTCGGCAAGAACGCCCGCGTGCTCCACCCTGCGCCGTCGTTCGGGCGTCTGAGCATCACGACGAGCAGCAATGCGAGCACGAACAGGACGTGATCGACCCCGCCGTAGATGTGATCCATCCCGCTGCGAATCCACGCGAGCGCCGACGGTGTCTCGCCCGGGCGCAGCGTGGTCTTGATTTGATCCGCGCGCACGATCGTCTGCACGGTCGCTTTGCCCTGCGCCGCGAGCTGGACGATCACTTCCTGCCGCGCGTCGAGCGCGAACAACGCGGTCAAGTCGAGCGCGAGCTCGTCGGTGCGCGGGCACGTCGCCGTCCACGTGATCGCGAGAAACTTGTCATCGGCGGCGGCCACGCGCGGCGCATCGACGGTGCAGCCGCCGAGCGCGAGCCACTTCTGCACGTACGGTGCAACCGCCGTCGCGGCAAGCGCATCGCGCACGCTCGGCGTCGCGTCGTTCGGCAGGCCCATCGGTTCGGTGACGTCGCTCGCCGCGCAACGCAGCTCGACCGCGACGGTGTTGTCGCGAATCGCGAGGTCGACGTACTTGACGCTCGTCTGGTGCGCAGCCGCGACACGCGGGATCACCGCGAGAGCGAGAACAACGAGCAGCCGCAACATCGAACGCAGTTGTACCGCTAGTTCGTGCAGCCTGCGAGCGCGGCAGCGAACACCGCAATGGATCGATTGCGCGCGTCGGGCTCAACCGCGAGCGCGCGCATCAGCACCATTTCGAGAGCTCGCGGAAAGTCCGGCCGCCGACGCGATGGAGCTTCGGCCTCACCTCGGATCGCCTCGATCATCTGATAGTCGGTGAGCTCCGATTGCAGTCGCGGCTCGCCGACGGTCAGGTCCCACAGCAGACTGGCGATCGAGTACTGGTCGCTGCGCGCGTCGAGCGGTCGCCCGCCCGCCTGCTCGGGCGACAGGTAGCGAAACCGTTCGCGAACCTCGGCCGCCGTAGCAGGCCGGCTAGCTCTCAAGCGGGTGGCGTAGTCGAGGAGCGTCGCCTTCCCGGCGCGATCGAGAATGATGCAACCCGGGGAGATATCGCCGTGGACGCACTCCAAGGGACGTCCCGAATGATCGCGCGCGACATGCAGGTAGTGGAGCCCTTCGCAGAGCTGCATGGTCATCGCGATCGCGCTCGCGCGCGGCATGTCCATGCCGAGTAGGCGCGAGCCTTCGACATGCTCGTACACGACGATCGCGTGCTCATCCGCGTACCCGACCTCGATCACGCGCCGGAGGTGGCGATGCGCGAACGACATCGCGATCCGCGCCTCGTCGACTGCCATGCGTATCCAGGCCGTGTCCGAACCGATATGCGACAGGCGCACCAGCACTCGCTCTGCACCTTGCTTCGCGACAAATAGTGAGGGCGAGAGCTCTTGCTCGAGCTCGAATCCACCGACGACGTCGCCGGGCTTCACACCACGAGGTTAGCGCAGGTCGAAGCCCCAGAACCGCGCCGGTACCGTCGACATCGCCGCGGTGATTTCCTCGGTGGTCAGGCCCGCGCGCCGCAACAGCGCGATCTCGTCCTGACTCGGCCCTTCGATGCGCAGGTTGCCGAGGTCCGTGCCGTAGAGGACCGTGACACCGGCGGCGTGCAGCCGGCGCAGGTTGTCGATCGCTTCGTCGCTGCCGCCGAACGCCGCCAGCGTCGAGATCACCGCGCGCTTGCCGATCGGCACCGACCACACCTCGATCGTCTGCTGCGAGAGCAGCCCGATCGGCGTATGCGCGAGCACGTCGGCGCCAAAGGCGGCTGCCTCGCGCGCGCTCGCATCGCTGAGCGCATGGACCGCGACCTTGAGCCCGAGCGAGTGCGCGTGGCGCGTCGCTACTGCCGCGAGCGCTAGATCGAGGCCGTTGTCGTCGAGCGCGATCTTGATGACGCGCGCGCCGCGCTTGGCAAGTCGATCGATCGTCGACGTCACGCACTTGCGTGTCGCGCAACCGATGCCGTAGCCATCCGCGCCCCACGAGTCGAGCGGATAGCCGCCGGGGCGCGTCAGCATCGGTCCGGACTGGATCACGTCGAGCGGGTACTTCGCGCCGAGCGCGCTCTCGGGAGATGCGAGATCGACCACGGCCTGCACGCCGTTTGCTGCGAGCTTGTCTGCGACCGGGTGATACGCGAGGTGAACGTGCGAATCGACAATCCCTTGCTTCGCGGGCGCCGCGACGCTCGGCGCGCGTTGCGCAGGCTGCGGCGCGCTGCACGCGACGAGGAGCCAGAGAAACCAACGCATACGTGTCATACGGAAGACGGCGACAACTAGATCAGTACTGACACAGATACGCAAAGTTTCCGCTCGTCGGTACTTCGCTCGCGTCGCAGGGGCGATCGTCCCAGCCTTTGTCGACCCGGCTGCCCGCAATGATCACGCAGTCCTCTTGATACGTGTCGCCGCCGTTGTTCGGCTCTCCGTCGCCCCAGTTCGTGTAGCCGAGCGCGGTGCCGTCGTCCCACAGAAACGTTTTTTCGGTCGTGCGATCGGTCGCACCGATCCACGCGTCCGTCATGCCGATGTGCTGCTCGGCGAACGCGTCGAGCGTCGCGGACTTCAAGTACGCGAGGTGCGCGTTCATCGCCATGCACGCAGCCTTCGCGTTGACGTTCGTGACCGGCGTCATCACGAACACGAGGCACGAGCCATCGGGTGCGACCGCAGCGGCGGTGCCGCCCATGCACGGGCGCGCATCGACCGGCGCGTCGATCGCGGCGTCCTGCCACACCTTTGCATCCGTCGTCTCGAAGTTGCCGTCGTCGCCGCTGCTGCCGCCGAGCTGTGCTCCGCAGCCCGTCGCGAGCAGAACGGCGATTGCGGCGCGGCCGGTCATCTACTTTATTGTGCCCGATCGTGTAGGTTTCGGGGCACATGAGTCGTCAAGCACCCCTCGTGTTCATCATGGCGGCCGGCCTCGGCACCCGGATGAAGAGCGATACGGCCAAGGTTCTCCACAAGATTGCCGGTCGACCGATGCTGCACTGGGTGGTGGGGGCGGCGCGGGCAGCCGGTGCCGAACGGGTGGTCGCGATCCTCGGCCACCAGCACGAGGCGGTCAAGAAAGCGCTCGACGCGAGCTTCGGGGCCGGCGGCGTCCAGATCGCGTTGCAGCCCGAGCAGCGTGGCACCGGTCACGCCGTGCAGTGCGCGTTGCCCGCGGTGACAAACGAGCCCGACGATCGAATCGTCGTGATCCTGACCGGCGACGCGCCACTGCTCGTCAGCGAACGCATCGCGGAGCTCGTGCGCGCTTGCGCAGAAAACCAGGCCGGGCTCGCACTGTTGTCGACGCGCCCCGATCGCGACATGCCGTACGGCCGCCTCGTGCGCGACGCGAGTGGCGTGCTCGAGCGCATCGTCGAGTATCCCGACGCGACGCCGGTAGAGCGCGAGATCAAAGATACGAACGCGGGCTTCTATGCGATCAAGCTCGGCCACCTGCGCCAGGACCTCGCAACGCTGCGCGCCGACAACGCGAAGGGCGAGCTCTACCTGACCGACTTGATCGCGACTGCGTACAAGCGCGGAGGCGCGACCGCGATCGACGCGCCGTTCACCGAGGTGTCGGGCATCAATGATCGCGTCGACCTGTCGACAGTCGATGCCGAAGCGCGTCGTCGCATCAACGAAACCTGGATGCGCAAAGGCGTCACGATGATCGATCCGCGAGCTACGTACATCGACGCGGAGGTTGGTCCCCTCGGCAAGGACGTCTGGCTCGGCCCGGGCGTGGTGCTGCGCGGCAAGACCACGATCGGCGACAACGTACGGATCGACACCGGTGCGGTGTTGACCGACGTCACGGTAGGTGACGATACGTACATCAAGGCCTATTCAGTCGTTGCCGAGGCTGTGATCGGCGAGCGCGTCGAGGTCGGTCCGTTCAGCCACTGCCGGCCCGGCACGCGGCTCGATGAAGACGCGCGCGTCGGCAACTTTGTCGAGACCAAGAAAACCCACGTGATGGCGGGTGCCAAGGCGAACCACCTCGCCTACCTCGGCGA
Source organism: Kofleriaceae bacterium (assembly GCA_036524455.1). Lineage (GTDB taxonomy): Bacteria > Myxococcota_A > Polyangia > Haliangiales > Haliangiaceae > JABFXX01. The sequence continues at coordinate 14,365 of DATDCH010000109.1, forward strand.
CGCGTCGATCGGGCAGAAGGCGAACATCGGCGCCGGCACGATCACGTGCAATTACGACGGCGTCAGCAAGCACAAGACGACGATCGAAGCGGGAGCATTCATCGGCTCGGATAGCCAACTGATTGCACCGGTCACCATCGGGCGCGACGCATATGTAGGCTCCGGATCGACAATTACGAAAGACGTGCCACGTGGGGCGCTCGCGCTCAGCCGCGTCAAACAAACGAACATCGAGGGATGGGCCGACCGGTTCCGCGAGGCCCAGGCAAAGCGCAAGAAGTCCTCCGACGACGGGCACTGAGCGTGCTATTTGAGGAGCGGTGTACTGCTCGATCGACAAGATCGACCTGGCGGCCCGCGTCGACGGTAAACCGGTCGCCGTGCAGACCGATCACCGCCGGGGCGCGGAGATCGAAGCCGAGCCCGAGCTATCGGTCCTGTTCGCGATGGCGCGTGTGCTCAATGCGCGCAGTCACCTGCACGACTCCGGGCACCACGACGCGATCGTCCACTACGCGCTGAACGACGACGCACCGCCGCTGCTGCGCGAAGCACTCGGCGCGGTCGGCGGCGCACTCGAGCGCGGCAAGCGCGTCGAGTCACTCGGCGCTGCGAACGAGATGCTCGCGGGCGAGCTCGCAGATCGCAGCTTCTCCGCACTCGCGCTCCGCGTGAAGTCGCGCGTCGGCAGCCGCGACGTCGCGATCGCGCTGCGCATGCTCGAGGATCAAACGTTCGCCGATCCGCCGCGCCGCGACGACGAACCGGCCTACTGGCAACGCGTGCTCGAGCTGGCCGCCCTCGCAGGCGAGCTGTTGCGCGCGAAGTATCCCGGCCGCTGGGTGCAGACCGATCGCGCACTCGTGCCGTTCGGATTCCAGGTCCAGAGCGGCGCCGCCGTCATGTTCCCGACGAACCGCGCGCAACGCGTGATCGAAGACGGCCCCGACGAGAGCCTGTTCAAGCTGCTGCTCGCCGCCGAGGAAACCGTGCAGCGCCCCGCCGACGCGACGACCGGCCGGTTGATGCCGAGCCTGCGCCATCGCGGCGACATCGAGCTCGACGAAGTCGTGTGGCGGCCGATCGTCGACGATCAAGGCCCGCTCGATCTCCCGGTCGTCGTGTGCGGCATCGACGGCGAGAGCACGTTCGGCATGATCCGCCGCGAGGCGATGGCGAAGACGGTCGACGCTGCGTTCGACGAAGCGCTGTTCAACCTCGGCGACGAAGCGGTGCAATGCGAGGAGATCGAGATCGCCGGCCTCACCGTGATCATGGTGTCGGGCAACTTCTACGCGGCGGAGAAGATCCTCGATCGCGAGTTCATGCAGTCGCTGCACCACGCGCTCGACTCGGATCTGCTCGCGGCGTCGACGCCCGCACGCGGCTGCTTGCTCGTCACCGCCAACTATCACGACAACGCGTCGCTCGCGCGGTTCTCGGCGATCGCGCACGCGCGTCACGAGGACGGCGGCGGCCGTGCGATCTCGCCGGCGGTGCTGCTCGTCGAGCGCGGCCGTGTCGCCGGTTATGTGCGCGGCCCCACCGATCCGCCGCCGCGCCCCGACACGGCGACGACGCGAGCCGAGACGTCCCCACAGTCACCGAAGCGCGTTGGCTTGTTGCGTCGTCTCCTCGGCCGCAAGTGAAGCTCTTCGCGTTGGTAGTGCTGCTCGCGTGCAGCTGCAAAGCGAAGCCTGCCAAGCGCGACGACGCGGCAGTCGCGATCGCCAAGGATGCAGGCACGAGCGACAGCGCTGGCAATGCACCGTGGCCCGAGCTCGCGGGCTTGCCGACGGTCGAACCGACACGTGTGATCGCGTTGCCGGTAAAGCTCGACGTGCCGCGCTTCACCGTCGGCGGCCCGGTGCTCGCCGGCGGCGTCGCCGTGATCAGCTCGTCGCAGTTTGGCTTCATCGCGATCGACTACCGCGCCGGCCACATCGCGTGGAACAAGCCCGCCGGTGCACGCGTCGCGCCTCCGCATGTCGTCGACGGCAACGTGGTCCTGATCGGCGAGTGCGTGAATCCGCCCGAGGTCAAGCCCGGTGAGACGCTGCTCGGCTGCATGCGCGTGGTCACGCCGACCGGTGCCGATGTCGCGTACGTCGCGGTGCACGGCAAGCGCGTCGAGGAGTTCGCCGGAGCGAGCGGCGAGCAGCGCGTGTATAGCGGCGACAAAGGGCTCGTATGGTTGCGCGGAGACCACGCGGTCGCGATCGATCTAATGAGCGGCGTCGCGACTCCCGCGCCGGGCGGCGCACCGCCGCTCGCGATTACATATAAGGACAAGACGTGGCGGATTCGCCGCACCGACGAAGGCATCATCGCCGCCGAAGGCAAACCGGCGTGGCGCACCGAGGGCAGCTACGGCACGTTGCTCGGCGGCGTCTACATCCCGGGCCAGTCGCCGCTCGTGCGCGTCGCGAGCGCGATCCGTCATGAGGGCAAACCCGAGATCCTCGTGTTCGACATCG
>DATDCH010000110.1:0-3536 GCA_036524455.1 Kofleriaceae bacterium
GTCTTGCCATTCGTCGTGACCTCGTAGTGCCACGTCGTCGGGCCTTTCGTGTCGGCGCGCGACAGGCCTTGCTTCGCGAGGAAGGAGAGGGCGGAGCCGCTCGGATCCTCGTTGAAGTCGCCGGCGACGATCGTCGGCAGCTCGAGCGAGACTCGCTTCCAGTGCGCCTCGATCTCGGCACGCCGGATCGGCGGCGTCGTCAGATATCCGGTCACCCAACCCTGCGAGTCGCGCGCGGGTCGCAGGTGCACGTTCAAGAGCTGCACCTTGCCGAAGCCGGTCGCGATCACGACGCGGCCGAGCGGGAACCATGCACCGGTTCCGGCCGGCGGCGGCCACAGCTCCTCGGCGTCGATCGGCAACTTCGACAGCACGGCGAGCCCACCGGCCGACCGCCGATCGATGCGGTACTTCTGATGCGGGTACTGCTTGCCGAAGCGATCCGACAGCGCCGACCTCCAGCTGCTCGTCACTTCCTGGAGCAGCACGACGTCGACATCGGCCTTCGCGATCGCGTCGAGCGTGCCATCCCAGTCGGGATTGCCGTAGTTCAGGTTGTACGACATGAGGCGCATCTCGGTCGTCGACGCCGCGCGTACGGCAGGGGTCGAGCAAGCGGCGAGCAAGAGGCCGAGCGAGATCCACGGGAACAACGTCACGGTCGTTCAGCGTGACGCAGATCTTGCGGTGCGCCAGCCCCGTCGGTGAACCGGGGAAAATCTCGTACTACTTCAGCTTGTCGGCTGCGCGCTGGGCCGACACCTTGGCATCGGGATCCTGCTCGGACTGCGCCAGCTTCTCGAGCGCGGGACGTGCGCTGCGATCGCCGATCGCACCGAGCGATTCGGCCGCCCACTTGCGGACCGCGGCATGCTTGTCGGCGAGCGCGGCGACCAGCGCCTTGACGCTCGCGGCGTCCTTGCAGCCGGCCATCGCCTTGGCAACGGCGACGCGCGTGTCGGGCACCTTGTGGCCGGCGAGCTCTGTGGCGAGGATCTTCGGGACGCGCGGATCGCTGCACAGCTTGCCGAGCTCCGCGGCGCCTTGCTTCTGATCATAGGCCGACATCGAGAACTTCGCGCGCGCTGCCTCGACGGCGTCTTTCCCGCCACCGCCGTATTTTTCCGCCTTGGTCGACGCGATCGCGAGCGTCGTGAGATCGAGCTTCGTGTGGAGCAGCACCGGCGCGCCGATCTGCGGCTGGTAGCTCCAGTACTCGAGGCTGGTGCCGGCGAGCACCGGTGGCTTGATCAGCGCCTTCTCCGGCGGCGGTGCGCTCACGCCATCCCCCGAGGTCAACGGATCCGCACCGTGCGCCAGGAGATACGACGAGTAGGCGGCGAGCGCGTGCGCGTCCTTGGTTCCGGTCGCGATCACGGCGCGCATCGCGTCCTGACCCCGCAGCACGTCGCCGGCGTGGACCACCGCGCCCGCGCCGCTGGAAGGATCGCCTTCACTCGACTTCGTTCTGACGAAGAACAGATCGAAGCCGGCGACCGCAGGGCCGGTCCACGGCGTCACGATCATGTCGGGGCCGACCTTCTCGCGCAGGATCTCGTCGTTGGTCATGGGCTTCTTCGGAGTTGTCGCGGCCGCGTCGACGGCCAGAGGAGGCGTCGCCGCGTCCTCGGTTGCCGTCGGGACCGGAGCTGTCTTCTGCGACCCACACGCCGCGAGCAGGAGGATCGCCAGCTCACGCACGCGCCGAAGCATCGGCGATGAGCATGACACGATAGTCGACGACGATGTCATTCCACAGCTCGGGAAGGGCTGCCTCGACCTGCGCGCTGTCGTGCGCGAGCTCGTCGAGCATCGAGCGCGGGATCGTCATCCGCTTGGTCGGCGTCGCCTCGGGCGATGGAGACAGCTCGAACACGAGCTCGTTGCCGTTGACCTCGACGAGATGGAAGTAGCCCGATCCGGTGAACGGTAGCTCGAGGTCGCGCATGAGCTGGAGCTTCAGCGCCTCGACCAGGCGATCATCGAGGTCGGCATCGAAGCAGATGATCTTTTCGCGCAGCGACGCGAGCCCGAAGATCACGCGCTGCTTCATCTTCGGCGCGAGGTCCTGGATCATCGGCGCCGCGCGCTCGACCATGTTGCGCTGGAACACGAGCTTGGCAAACGCGACGCGCTCGCCGCGCCACGGCAGTTCGTCCTCGGGGACGATCGTGAACCAGTGCTGCTTCGGAAAGTCGGTGTACGCGAGCAGGGTCTCGATCTGCACGTGCCCGCCGCACGCCGGACACGGGAAGCGATGGAACGTGCCCTCGAGGATCTGCTGGCGGATGTCGGGACGCTTCGAGATATGGAGCCCGTTCGCGAGGGTCACGTCCTGCTCGGCGCCGCACGTGCAGCGGATGCGTGCCGGCTCGAACGTACTCACGGCGTGCCCGCGGCGGGCGGCACGACTCCGGCAGGTGGCTGCGTGCCACCACCGTTGAGCGCCTGCGGCGAGTAACCGCGATCGACGATGCCCGACATCATGTCCGCGGAGGTGCTGTCCTTCGCGCGGAGGATGCCGCCGACCGGCGTGGCGCCCGTCGGGTCGGTCTCCTGCTCGGCGTAGTAGACCTGATAGATCTCGGCGAACCACTCGCCCGGTGCACGCCACTGATAGCGCGTGACTTCCTTCGAGTCGCGCGTCGCGCCGATGTAGCTCCACAGCGAACCGTCGTCGTCATAGGCCCGTTGATAGCGCCGGCCGCTCGCGCCGGTCGGCTGAACATGCGGTTGATACCAGGGGCCGCCACCGGATTCGGACCAGCGAGTGCGCGTCCAGAACACGGCGAGCGGACCGAACGGCGCGGCCGGCGGCGGCGTGCCCGGGTACTTCGCGGTCCACGCGGCGGGGAACGCGAGGTCGTTCTGCATGCAGTCCTTCATCAGGCTGCGGTACTTGATCTTGTCGAAGAAGCCGAGCGCGTTCCACGTGCCGTCCGCGAAGTCGTCGACGATCGCATCGATGAACGATCCGTAGCTACCGTACTTCTGCCAGCCACCCGCGGAGACCTGGCTGCCCCAGCCATCCATCACGCGGAGCTGATCGTCGACCGCGTGGCCGATCTCGTGGCGCACCGTCGCACCGTAGACGGTGACGTTATGGAGCCGGCGCAGCGGGATGCGCTGGCCGCTGGGGTCGAGCGCGTAGGTGCCATCGGGATTCCTCTGGTACTCCCAGTAGGCACCGGCGCTGCTGGAGACCAGCTCGCCGCCGATCGTGTCGCCCGACGCCACATCACCAGCGCCGCCATAACCCATCACGACCTCGCCGCTGTTCTCGCGCGATCGATAATAGGCGTTGCCATTATTGCCCATGACGTTGTGCAGCATGTGCGTGAAGCGCGGGTTGCTCTCGACCTGCGCCGGCGGCAACGCTTCGCACACGTCCCACCCACGCTGCAGGCCCTCGACGGTCCAGGCTCCGATCTGCCTCGTCGTCGCGCCGGCCTTGTCGGTCTTCGTGTGGTTCGTGGCACCGGTGCCGGAGACGATCACGTTGAACCGGACCTCGAACATCTTCTCGAGCGTCGGGA
>DATDCH010000111.1:0-3660 GCA_036524455.1 Kofleriaceae bacterium
AAGCGGTGCGCGGCTATCTCGGTCCGTGCCCGCCAGCGCCCGATCCCGCTCATATGTACGAGTTTGCGGTGTACGGCCTCGACGTCGCGACGCTGCCGGGCGCGACGATGGCGACCACGCGGGCGCAAGCCGTGCCGCTCATCACGCAGCATATGACTGCACGTGCGCTGCTGACCGGCACCTACGAACGATGAAGCGGTTCGCCGCGCTCGCGCTCGCGGCCGGCTGCTTCGTGCAGTCGCCGGTGATGCGCTTCGGCGGCGGCAAGTCGGCCAAGGAGGCCCAGGTCGATCAGGCGGCGAAGCTGACGCCGCCTGTGTTGATCGTGTCGGACGAGGGCTGGCACGGCCCGATCGCGAGCGCGAAGGTCCGCGTCTACGCGGACGACGACTACCGCGCGCAGAACGTGCGCTGGCGCGAGACGTTCGGGGAACAGCTCGAGTACGCAAATGAAGTGCTCGGCCCGCTGCTCGGCGTCAAGCTCGAAGCCGAGTACCGCGAGTGGAACCGCCACGTCGCCGGCGAGCGGCTCGAGGACACGCTCGGAGCGATCCGCCAGCACGATGTGGGCAACGACGTGCTCACTGTCGTCGGGCTGACGTCGGCGCTCAGCCTCGTGTCCGCGACGTTCGAGCAGCTCGGCTTCGCGAGCATCTCGGGACGACATATGGTGCTGCGCGGCTACGCCGGGAAGTTCGAGCGCGAGCTGTTCGACAAGTACTTCCGCGAGCTGAAGCCCGAGGATCGCGAAGCGCTTTACCACGCGCGGCGGCGCCACAAGACCACCGCGCTGCTGCTGCACGAGCTCGGACACAACCTCGGCGTTACGCACGAGGCCGTCGCGGATACGATCATGAACGCGACGTACTCCGACAAATCGGCGTCATTTACGCCGCAGGCGCGTGACACGATGCTCGCGACGCTCGATGCGCGACTCGGGCGCAAGTCGTCGATCGAGATCAAGAAGCAGCGCCTCGGAGCGGCCGACAAGCACCCATCCCTCGTCGTGCGCATCGACGCCGCGGGCAAGCCGAGCGTCGGCGGCAACGTGATCGACGACGCGACGCTCGACGATCTGCTGCGCATGAGCTTCGTCGACGATCGAAACACGCAGGTCGTCGTCAAGGCCGCGAAGGGCGCCCCACAAAGCGCCGTGGTCAAGGTGCTGGAGCGCGCGAAGGCCGCCGGCTTGACGCGGCTGGCTATCGCGACCGACGACACCCCGTAGCCGTCGCCACTCCGTAGCCGGAGCGACTACGTAGCCGGAGCCAATTCGTAGCCGGAGCCAATTCGCAGCCGGAGCGACTACGTTGCCGGCGGTACTCCGTAGTCGAGGCAACACTTGCCGACCGCCCGGCGGGCCGGGGCACCCTTTCGGGTGACCGGCGCGCCCAGGCAAGCGAAGCCCGCCTTACACAACTTGCGCAGTCGCGCGAAGCCGATCAGCGATGCCACAAGTTTCGTCTAGTGGTTTCCCCGACGGCCTTGCTAATGTGCGCCGAATTCTACCTTCCGAGCGATCTGCGAAAGGGCATGTCATGCGTGGCAAAGCAGTGGTGTTGGTTCTTGCGTTGGGTGCGTGTTCCGATACCTACGACAGCGTCGAACAGCTCGCCGCTGACCCGGCGCCTACGCTGACGATCACGTCGTCGACGTTCCACACCGTGATCGGTGGGACCAACATTTCGTTCTGCGGTCAGATGGGCTGGCCCGCGTGCGCCGCGCCGCCGCCACACCAAGTCCGCTGGGGACAGCCCGCGCAGGCTACCGACCAAAGTGGTCTCGGTTGGGCGCCGGGCGCTGCGCACACGATCGTCTACGGCGCGAGCTTTCCGATCGGCACGCTGACCCACTTCAACTTCCCCACGTTCCAAGGCACGTGGGCCGCGGGCGTCAGCCTCGATCTGCACCTCCGCGTCGACCCGTCGATCCCGGGTCCGCCGCTGTTCAATCAGCCGATCACGATCCCGCTGACCGTCGACGAGACGCCAAACGCGGTGCCCTGCCCGTACCCTTCGGTGTCACCGTGCGCCGACCGCATCACGTTCGGCACCTCGTCGTTCGCGCTCAACTCGACGTCGAGCGGCACCGTCTACGATCTGTCGATCATCGGCTTCGTCGATCCGCTCTCGCCGACGCCGGTTACCGGTCTGCTCTCGGAAGAGAACGGAACGTCGAGCGCCGTGCTGATGGCCGTCGTCACCGAGCACTGCCTCGATAGCGACGCCGACGGCATCTGCGACGACGCCGACAACTGCGTTCTCACGCCAAACCCGACGCAGACCGACACCGATGGTGACGGCGCCGGTGACGCGTGCGACGTATGCCCGCTCGATCCGGCGAACGACGCCGACGGCGATGGCGTGTGCGGCAACGTCGACAACTGCCCGGTCGTCTCGAACGGCGACCAGACGGATACCGATGGCGATGGCATCGGCGACGCGTGCGACAACGACAACGACAACGACGGCGTGCCCGATCCCGACGACGACTGCCCCGGCACCACGTCAGGCCCGGTCGACGAGAACGGCTGCTCGCTCGATCAGCTGTGCCCGTGCGCCGGTCCGTGGAACAACCACGGCCAGTACGTGAGCTGTGTGGCACACGTCAGCCAGGACTTCGTCCAGGGCGGGCTGTTGACGCATCAGCAACGCTCGAAGCTGGTGTCGGCAGCTGGCCAGAGTAGCTGCGGGAAGTAGCCAGCAGGATCCGGAACGTGCTGCCCACCGCGGGGATGCTGTCGACTTCGATGCGTCCCTGGTGGGCCTCCACGATCCGCTGCACGTTGTAGAGGCCGAGCCCGGTGCCCGGCACGGCGCTGCTGCGCGTCGAGCCGCGGCGGAACGGCTCGAAGATGCGCTGGTGATCATCGCGCGGAATGCCGACGCCGCGATCGGTCACTTCGATCGCGACCTCGTCGCCGTCGAGCACGACCTTGATATCGATCGGCTCGTCGGGTGGCGAGTACTTGATCGCGTTGGAGATGAGGTTCGTGACCGCCTGGCCGATCCGTGTCGCGTCGCACAGGACGAGAATTGCCTCGTCAGGCATCGCGATGTGAAACCGCGACTGCGCGGTCGGCGCGAACAGCTCGATCGAGCCGCGCACGACCTCGCGAACGTCGTGGTCCGCGACGTAGAGCTCGAGCTTGCCGGCCTCGATCTTCGCCATGTCGAGGAAGTCGCCGACCATGCGATCGAGATGATCGATCTGGCGCGAGATCATGGCGAGCGTGCGCCGCAGTTGCGGCTCGGGCGGCACTGGCTCGCTCGGGCCCATCATGTCGACCGCGAGCTTGAGCGCCGTGAGTGGGTTGCGTAGGTCGTGCGCGACGCCGCCGAGAAACGCGGTCTGCGCCTCGCGCTGGGCCGCGATCGATTCAGCCATGTCGTTGAAGCGCTGCGACATCTCGCGCAGCTCCGTGGGGCCGCGCTCGACCGCACGCAGCGAGCGCTCGCCTTCGCCGAACCGCTTCAGGGTGTCGGCGAGTGCGAACAACGGCCTGATCACGCGGCGGCGCAGCCACAGGACGAGCAGCACCGTGATCGCGACGATCGCGAGCCCGACCACGACGGCCGCGCTGGTCGCATAAGCGTTCCACCGGTCGGCACGCAGATGGGCCGCGCGGGCGTGCATGACGTCGATGTCGACGAGGCGCTC
>DATDCH010000112.1:0-10764 GCA_036524455.1 Kofleriaceae bacterium
GCGGGGCTTCGCGCCGATCCCGCGGCGCGGCCGCCGACGATCGGCGCGTTGCTACCGGCGCTGCGTTCGGCCCTCGTCCCTCGCGGCAAGATCGCGCTCGGTATCGGTGCGGGCCTCGTCCTGATCGTTGGTGCATCGATCATCACGGTGCGAGTCGCAGGCAGCCCTGCTGCAGATCCATGTGCGCTCAGTCCGACGCGGACGCCGGCGATGACCGCGCAGCAGGAACAGAAGATCCGCGCCGCCTTCGCGGCCTCGAAGCGGCCGTACGCCGAGTTTGCCGCCGAGCATGTGATCAAGAGCCTGCGTGCATTCCCAGCGCGATGGGCCGACACACGCCGCGCGAGCTGCGTCGCGACGAAGGTGCGCGGCGAGCAATCCGACGAGCTGTTCGATCTTCGCGCGGCGTGTCTCGACGAACGTGCGCGTGGCGTCGCGACGATGGTCGGGCTGTTCGAGGTCGCCGACGCGGATCTCGTCGAGGGTTCCGCCGACGCCGTCGGCGCCGCGACGAGTCTCGCGTCCTGTGAAGGCGGACGCGAGCTCATGTCGCCGATGCGCCCGCCGACGGATCCTGCGCGTGCGGCGCGGTTCGCGTCCGCGCGCACCGACCTCGAGCGCGCGACTACCCTGAGGTATGCCGGCAAGACCGATCAGGCCCGCGAGCTCGCGAAGCGTGTCATCGGCGAGGCCGACACGATTGGTCATCTCGCGCTCGGCGCTCGAGCAGCCCGGCTGTTCGCGATCACCCGCTCCGACGACAAGGACGCCCAGTCCCTGTTCGAGGATGCGATGCGTCGCGCCGAAGCCGCGGGAGATGATCGCACGCGCGTCGAGGTCGGGCTGCAGCTCGTCCAGGTGTGGGGCGCAGCGGGTAAGCACGACGAGACGAACAAGCTGTTTCGCGACATCGATGCGATCATGGCGCGAATCGGCGCGCCACCAGACCTCGCGGCGAAGCTCGCCTACCAGCGCGGCCGCATGGCGATCGAGCGGGCCTCCTACGCGGAGGCCGAAGCCTTGCTGCGGAGGGCGCGAGAGCTGCAAGTCGCACTAGATCCGATCAACCCCGAGACGCTCGAGGTCGACAACGAGCTCGCACTCGTCGTCGCGGAGCTCGGCAGGCTCGACGAGGGCGACAAGCTCCTCGCCTCAGCACTCGCGACCGCCGAACGACGGGTCGGCGCGAAGCATCCGGTCGTCAATGCGCTGCACCTGGCGCGCGGCCAGATCGCGTCGGCGGCAGAGAACGACCAACTCGCGCGCGACGAGCTGATGCTCGCGATTGCAGGCTTCGACACAGGCGAGGGAGACGGCGACAAGATCCAAGCGGCGCGGGCGCGCGCCAATCTTGCGAACATCTTGGTTGCGCTCGGCGACCACGCCCGCGCCAAGGACAGCATCGCGCGCTCGGTCGCTGCGCTCGAGGAGATCCTCGGACGCGATCACGCCGATGTCGGCACCGCGCGGAGTTACCGCGCCAAGGTGCTAGCCGCGACCGGCGACGGTGCCGGTGCGCTCGCCGAGTACGATCGCTCGATTGCGATCCTCGAGAAGGTCGTCGGGCCTGATCACCCGCGGGTCGCCGGCATTGTCGGCGAGCGCGGTGCACTTCGCGTGAAGCAGGGCGTGACCGCCGCCGGCATCGCCGACCTCGAGCGTGCGCACGCGAGCTTCGCAAAGGCGTTCGAACCGACGCATTCAATCGTGGTCGAGGCGGCGGCGGCGCTCGCGGCGGCGAAGCAGCGGCGGCCACCTTCGCCGCGCTGATCGACGCGCTGACGTTCTGAGAGGTCTCGCTATGCGCGCCGCTGCGCTCGGCGCGCGGGTCGCGACCGGCGCAGCTCTTCGTGCAGCTTGATCGTCAGGTGGCGGTTCAGGTCGGCGAGCAGGCCGTCGAGCACGTAGATCACGCTCGCGGCCACAGGAAGAACGATCATTCGCATCATGGGCGCACCGTCGGGTTCCGCACGTACTCGAGCACGTGCTTGTAAGTGGTGACTTCGACTTCCTGCTTGGTCTTTGCGTAGTCGAGGAACTCCTCGATCGCGGCGCGGCGGTCGTTTTCCAATGGGGTTCCCGCGGCGTTCTGATTCCACGAGGCGACGTAGTAGTCGGTGTGCGCGCCGAACAAGAACGGCGAACGGTTTCCGGCGAGGCGCTGATCGAGCGTGTACTTGAGCGTCGCGACGAACTCGGCCTTCGTCATCGCAAAGCCACCGACCGACGTGCTCGCCCACAGGTTGTAGTCAAAGCCGGTGATGAGGCCGCCCGTGACGTCGAACCACGTCTGACGCTGCTTGAGCTTGGCGCGCAGACCCGGCTCGACGCCGTACGCCTCGCACTTGTCGTCGGGCGGCACGACGACCGCGTACACCGGCAGCTCCCACAGGCCGGCGTGCGGCTCGATCTCGCCGAGCCCCTCGCCCCACTCGACCTGCGTCGTGTGACCGGGGCTGCGATTGTCGAGCGTGTATGGCCAGAAGAAGTTCGTGCCGTCCTGGGTCGCGCCGTTGCCGTTGTTGGCATTGTCGTCCCACTCGTAGCCTTCTTCGATCGACGTGTCGTAGCGGAAGCCGATCTGCTTCACGGCCGCCAGCGTGTCGTTGTCGTATTTGAGGAACGGCGTGCGGAAGCCGATGACCTCGTCGGCGGGCACGCCGACCTGGTCTTTAATGTACGCGTTGCAGTCGGTCATCTCTTGCAACCAGCGCGGCAGGCCGACGTTGCGATCGGTTGCGTGCGTGACCGTGTGGTTGCCGATCTCGTGGCCCGCCATGTACGCCGCTTTCCACGCGGCGGCCTGCATATACGTCGACGTCAAGAAGAAGCTCGCTTTGCCGCGGTTCTTCAGCATGTCGACGGCCCACGTCATGCCGCCGACCTGACCATTATCGTCGAAGCCGATGGCGACGAACTGCGGCACCTGATCGGGGTTGAGACCGCACGGCGGCTTTTGCGAGGCAGGTACGTTGTCGTTGCCCGTCCACTCGCCGAGGCCACCCTCGCACGTCACCGGCGTACCACCATCGCCGTTGTTGCTGCCACCGCCGTCTCCGGTGGGTTCGCCGTAGTGGCAGGCGCCGCAACCGAGGAGGAGGACAAGAGGTACCTGACGCTTGATCGACATGACTGCACAGTGGAGTCGAGTCACCTCGGCCTGTGGATCCTTCCAATCAGGTTCCGGGACCGATTTGCTCTTCGTGCAGGTCGCTTCAGTCCACTCCATTGAGAGAAAGCGGCCACGGCAGCCGAACGCCGGCGGTTAGCGTTCATTTCGCCGGACCACCTCGCGTCCGTCACGGAGGGCCGCATGCTCGCGCGCGCAGTCGTGGTGTTCGGATTCGTTGCGTCCTGTGGTCCGACGTCCGTTGGTGATAAAGACGCCGGCGGATCCGACGAGCCGCCACCTGCTGGCAACGTGAGCGGCATCGTGTGGGCGCCCGGCAACGCGATCGGCGCGGTGCCCGCTGGCTACGAGATTCCGGTCGCCGGTGCGATGGTCTACTTCGCCGACGACGCCCCGCCGAACGCGATCCCCGACGAGGTCTACTGCGATCGCTGCGAGCTCCACCCGCTGATCTTCACGACGACCGACGCCAAGGGTCGCTTCACGATCGCGAACATCTCGGCCGGCCCGCACCGGCTCGTGATCGAGAAGGCGCAGTTCCGCATCGAGACGATGATCGACGTACCAGCGCACCAGGGCCTGGCTGTCCCACCGCAACAAACGACGTTGCCGTCGGTGCACGCGCCCTCGCAAGGCATGTGGACGCCGCGCGTCGCGATCGCCATCGGCGACTCCGATCACATCGAGGACATCTTCGGCAAGATCGGCATGCTCGATCTCGACAGCGCCGGGCGCGTCGTCGAGGCGAGCTTTGCCGACACGGATCGCATCGATCTGTACGGCAACCCGCTCGATCCGCCGTTCCCGTCGCAGCACGAGGGAACGATCACGACCCTGTTCGGCGATCTGCAGCGCATGAAGCGCTACCACATCATCTTCGTCCCCTGCAATTTCGACTCGAATGTCACGCCGCTCGCGTCGCCGGCGATGCGGCGCAACATCCAGGACTATGTCGCGGCCGGCGGCAAGCTCTACGTCACCGACTGGTCGGCCGAGTGGGAAGACGCGGCGTTCCCGGAGTTCATCCGCTTCGACGCGCAGCACGACACGACGGTCGCGATGGCGAACGCGAGCTCGATCAACGCGGGCGACGGTGACTTCGGCCACTTCGCCTTGCACGCGCGCGCGTCCGACCCGGTGCTCGCCGACTGGCTCGACGGCCAGAAGGCGCCGCTTGTCATTCCCGCGGGCGGCGAAGAGGACGACTTCCCGAGCACGTATGCCGAGGGCGTGATCGACGCGCAGGACTTTGTCGTCGAAGGCAACTGGACGCTGATCCGAGAGACGCCAGCCGTGCACATCGGCACGGACGAAAACGGGATGCCGGTCACGAACACAGCGAAGACCTGGATCGCCGGCGACTACATGGGCACGTACTACCCCCACGCCGTCACGTTCGAGCCGAGCTGCGGGCGCGTCCTGTACTCGACCTACCACACCGCCCAGAAGACCCACGCCTGGCTGGTCCCACAGGAGCGAGTGCTTCTCCACCTGATCATGGAGCTCGGCGTCTGCAACGCGGGACCGATTCTGTTGTGACGCCTGCGACGACGTTTGACCCGAATCCGCCTCGCGGCGCCTCCATCTCTGCACGGCAAGGAGCTACTAAAATGCGTTTCCACTACCACTTTGCCATCGTGCTCGCGGCCTGCGCCAACGGCGGCAATGGCGCCGGTGACGGCGGCGGCGGCAACAACAACAACGGCGACGGCGGCGGCGGCGGAAGCAACGGCGGCAGCAGCGACGGTGGCGGTGGTGTCTGCGCCACGGGCCTCGGTGCGTGGACCGGGAACGACAACGTCGCGCCGTCGGCAAACCCGCCGTGCGGGCTAACGCCGGCGCAGGTGCCGCAGTTCGTCGCCATCGGTTTCGACGACAACGCGTACTCGGGGCTCCCCGGCACCAACGGCACCGGCGGCATGACGTGGGCCACCGACATGGCGCGTTCACGCAAGAACGCGGACAGCTCGCCGATCCACCTGTCGTTCTACATGACGTCGATCTATGCCGACGAGTGGAGCTCGGAGAGCCAGACGTTCGTGAAGCGAGCGTGGCGCACTGCGCTCGTCGACGGTCACGAGATCGCCAACCACACTCGCAGCCACTCGCATGGCAGCGCGTTCTCGGTCGCGCAATGGACAGCCGAGATGCAGTCCTGCATCAACAAGCTGACGCAGCCGTTCGATCCGAACGAGGTGACGCACACGCCCGACAACACCAAGGGCATCGGCGCGATGGCGAGCGACATCGTCGGCTTCCGCACGCCGTTCCTCGAGTACAACGACGCGACGCTGCAGGCAGCCAAAGACCTCGGCTTCCACTACGACTGCAGCATCGAGGACGGCTACCAATACGATCAGGACGGCAGCAACTATCTGTGGCCGTACACACTCGACAACGGCAGCCCGGGTCACGACGTGCTCGTCGGCTGGGGCAGCAAGCAGCCGATCTCGCCGCGGCCGGGATTGTGGGAGCTGCCGGTGCATCCGGTGATCGTTCCGCCCGACGACAAGTGCACGATGTACGGCGTCCAGCCGGGCCTGCGCGCGCGGCTGCAGGCGCGGCAGAGCTGGTTCGACGTCCAGGGCGGGAAGATCACCGGCTTCGACTACAACCTGTGGGTCAGCTTCGCGATGACCAAGGCCGAGTTCTTGGCCACGCTGAAGTACACGCTCGATCAGCGCATCGCCGGTAATCGCGCGCCTTTCATGTTCGGCGCGCACACCGACTACTACTCGAGCAAGTACACGGCCGTGCCGAACGCGACGTTGGCCGAGCGCCAACAAGCGATCGAGGAGCTCATCGACTACGCGCGCGGCAAGCCGATGGTGAGGGTGCGTTCGAACAAGGAGATCCTCGAATGGGTGCGCAATCCCACGCCGCTGTAATCGGCATCGCGTTCTTGCTGGTCGCCTGCGGCCCGAAATCGTCGACGGATGGCGACGGTGATGGCGGCCTCAGCGGTGCCGACGCTGGATCATCGAGCTCGTCCGACGCGATCCACAGCCCCGACTGTCAGGCGTTGGTCGCAACGATCCGCGACTTCACGCCCGTCACGCACGTCGACTTCGAGCCGCCGACCGACTCGGATCTCGCGTACCCGGGGCTCGTGCGCGACATGCTCGGCGGCGACGGCAAGCCGGTGTACGCGCCGTCGGGCTCGACCCCGCACACGGCGGGGCCAGCGCAGTTCGCGCTCTGGTATCGCGACACGCCCGGCATCAACCAACCGTTCACGGTGAGCCTCGCGCTCACCGAGTCGTCACCGGGCCGCTACACGTACGACAGCTCGGCGTTCTTTCCGATCGACGGGATGGGCTACGGGAACTCGGGCATCGCCAATGACGGGATGATGCACAACTTCCACTTCACGACGGAGATCCACACGTCCTTCCAGTACAGGGGCGGAGAGGTCTTCAATTTTCTCGGCGACGACGATCTGTGGTTGTTCATCAACGGACGACTCGCGATCGATCTCGGCGGACTGCATCCGGCGCTGCCGGGCAGCGTGAACCTCGACCAGATGGCGACGGCGCTCGGCATCCAGACGGGGAACATGTACTCGATGGACATCTTTCACGCGGAGCGCCACACCGACGCCTCGAACTTCCACGTCGAGACGACGATCGACTGCTTCATCATTCTCTAGGGGGCGACATGTTTCGGTTCAAGACGATCACGCGCATCGGTACGTGCGCGCTCGCGATGGCAGCGTGCTCGAGCGCGGGCAAGGGTGACGACGACGATGATGTTCTCGAAGCGTGCGAGCCGACGAGCGCGGGAGGCTTCACGTACGAGAAGATCGGCACGTGGGCCGACGACGCCAAAGGCGCCTACTCGCTGATCCACGACGATATGTGCGGCGCCCAGCTGCACGGCATCCAGGACAACGCGGTGCCTGCGCTCGACGAGGCTGGGATCAAAGCCGGGCTGGCTCCGATCGCGGGCGAATGCGAGGACAACGCCGCATGGGACATCGTCGTCGACGCCGAGAAGCGCGGCCACGAGATCGTCAGCCACTCCTTCACGCACGTGAACATCACGCCCGAGAACGCGGCGCACGAGATCGCCGACGCGAAGACGATGTTCGACTCGCACACCGCGAATCCGATCACGTTCTTCGTGTTCCCGTACGACCACTTCACCCACGCGACGATCGCGAAGGTGAGCATGGCCGGCCACATCGGCGCGCGCGCCGGCAACCGCGATGACAACGACGGCTTCAGCATGCCGCCGATCAACGGCGCCGATCCGACGAACGACATGGAGGCCGAGTTCGACGTCTGGCCGCGCAGCTACTCGAAGTACGCGCTGTTCTTCCCTGAGGACATGCTCGCGGTGCACGCGTACAACGCGATCGATCGCGGCGGCTGGGCGCTGCGCGAGTTCCACAGCGTCATGCCCGACGGCGCCGATGCGAGTCAGCACGGCTTCGGTCCGATCGACGTGACGTCGTACAAGAAGCACCTCGCGTTCCTGCGCGACGCGTGGGACAAGGGCGTGCTGTGGACGGCACCGCCGTCGACGATCGTGCGCTATCGCCACGCCCGCACGGCGTGCACGGCGAGCGTGAGCGGCGACATGATCACGTTCGACACGTCGAACACCGAGTGTACGAAGTACGCAACGCCGATCAGCGTGATCGTGACGACGGCGACGGACGTACCACGCGTCGACGGCACGCAGGGCGGAGCGACGGTGGCATCGCGCAAGCTCGACGCGAAGCGCTTCAGCATCACCGCCGATCCGACGAAGGGCCCGGTCGCGCTCACCGCATGCGGGAACCGCGGCCACGAGATCGATCCGAGCATCCAGATCCCCGCGCGCCCGATGCCGGCCAAGTCGGTGTGCGAGATCGAGACCGTCGCGGGCACCGGCTCGCCGGGCAAGATGGACAACCTCGAGCGCGACACCGGCCAGCTCCAGGTGCTGCCCAACCCGGGCCAGGCCGACGGCCGCACCGGCAGCTGGTCGTGGTACCCGCAGGCCGCGCAGGTCAGCATCGATCCCGACGGCGCCAACAAGGCGCTTCACTATCGCGGCACCGGCCTGAACGCGTGGACCGGCGCGACGCTCGCGTTCCTCGGCGGCAATGGCGCCGGAACCTGCTACGACGCGAGCCGCTACCAAGGCATCCGCTTCCGCATCAAGGGCAGTGTTGCGGCGACCGACGAGCTCAACGGAAAGGTCATCGTCTCGCTCGTCACGTCCGAGACGCAGTCGCGCGACTTCGGCGGCGATCTGATGGGCACGGGCGGCCATTTCAACAAGGTCATCGCGATCACCGCGGGCTGGACCACGGTGTCGATCACGTTCGCGGAGCTGGGCCGCCCGACGTGGGGCGCGACGACGATGCTCACCGCCGTCGCGAAGGGCAAGCTCCAGGCGATCGACTGGGGCGTCACCGACAAGGCCTCGTCGTTCGACATCTGGCTCGACGACATCGAGCTCTATTGATTCACTGAAGCGATCGCGCGGTCGATATGCGGGGGATCGTTGGGAAAGATTCCTGACCGCTTCGTGACCCGATCGCGCAAGCCGCGCTCTCTATCAGAGCATGATCGAACGCAAACTGGCGCGCGTTCACTCTGGGTCGTACGAGCGCGACATCGATGAGCTGATACCCTGATGCCCGCGTGCGAGCCCAGGCGGTTCTGCTGATGGTCTTGCTGGTGCCGTTCATGGCGCGAGCCGACGACGAGCGCGTCGGCGTCGTCGTGCGCGAAGGTTCGAGTGACGCGATGATCGTGACGCGACTGCGCGGGCAGCTCGCCGGCCTCGACGGCGTTACGATGATGGTCGATACGAGCGCAGGTGCGATCGAATCGACGCTCGACGCCCAGCTCGCCGCCGCAGAGCGCCTTGGCGCCGCGCACGACGCGCACGTCGTCGTGTGGTTCATCGCGCGCGGCCGCAAGCTCGCGGTCGCGATCGCGACGCTACGCGACCACCGCTTGTTCGTGCGCGAGATTCCGCCTGCTGCCGAGTCGGAGATGGCGGAGGCCGCGGCGATCGCAGTACGCAGCGCGGTGCGTGCGATCGCGCTTGGCGGCACGATCGGTATCGAGATCCAGCCCGCGCCGGTCGAGACGCCGGTCCTGCCGATCGCGATCCCCGCGGCTCCTGCCCCGACCACGGCCCTCGACGCATCCCTTGGCTGGCAGGTCGTGCTCGACGGTGGCGCGGAGCACGGAGCACACGCTCTCGTGCAGCGCACGACGATCGCACGCGGTGCGTGGGGCGCATCGTTGACGCTCACGCTCGGTGTGCCGCTCGAGTGGCGCGCGGCGAATGATGTCGCGCTCGACGTCTCGCGCAGCGGCGCGATCGTCGGCGGCGAGCGACGCGTCGGCAGCGGCATCGCGCTCGGGATCGGGGCCGGCGCACTCGTCTATCATCGCTCGACGTCGACGGTGCCAGCGGGACTCGCACCGACGCCGAGCAATTCGACGGTCGCGTTCGCTGGCGCGCTCGAGATCGCGTGGCGCGCGCAGATCGTCGCGAGCGTCGGCATCGTTGCGTGCGCAGGCCTCGATATGGTGATCGGCGCGCCCGAAGCGGCGATCGCCCGCAACGAGATCCTGGAAGTGGTCGACACGATCCGTGCCGTGCAACCGCGCGCGTCGCTGGCGCTGGAGATCGGCGCGTGGTGACCACGATCGATCCGCGCGTGGTCGCCGCAGCCGCAGGTAATCGCGTCGCGGCGGAGTCGGTATGCCGCGAGCTACTGCCGCGCGTCCGCAACCTCGTGCGCTATCTCGTGCGCGGCGACGCACGCGTCGATGACATCGCGCAGGAGGCGTTGATCGCCGTGCTGCGCGGCCTCGGCACCTATCGCGGCGACGGCCGCTTCGAGGCGTGGGTCGATCGCGTTGTCGCACGCAGCACGTTCGCCACGCTGCGCCGGCTCCGCGCCGAAACGCAACCCGGCGTCGAGAATGTCGCGGAGCGCGAGCGCGATCCGGTCGCGAGCTCGCCGTACGACGAGCGTCGCGATCTCGCGGCTGCACTCGATCGATTGCCGCCCGACCAGCGGCAAGCGCTCATCCTTCACTTCTCCGTCGGCTTGACGGTGCCAGAGATCGCCGAGGCGGTCTCGGCGCCGTTCGAGACCGTGCGTAGCCGGATACGCCTCGCGAAGGCTGCATTGCGCGACACGTTGAAAGGAGCGGCGTGATGACCGACGACGAGCTGCAGCGATCGCTCGTACTCGACGCAGATCCCGGCCCCGCGCTCGCGATCGACGCTGCGCACACCGAGGCGATCATCGACGCCGCACTCGCCGGCGCTGGCTTCGGCCCAGGTGGTGGCAGCGGCGGCTCGGGAAGCGCAGGGACGAGCGGCGGCGCAGCCGTGGGAACGAAGCTCGCAATCGTCGGTGGCGCTGCGCTGGTCGTCGTCGCGATCGCGTTGCTTGTCGGACGCGGCCGACATCGCGCGGACGACCACGTGGCCGCATCGATCACGGATGCTGCGCTCATTGACAACGGCGGCAGCGGCGCCATCGCCACCAGCGGCAACGACGGAGCCACCGCGACGATGGCAGAACCGACCGCCGCGCCGGCACCGGATTCGAGCGGCGAACCGAGCGACGACGAGGTGACAATCGATCCGTCGATGCCGCCTCTACGAAA
>DATDCH010000113.1:0-3154 GCA_036524455.1 Kofleriaceae bacterium
CGAACGCAGCGCCGTAGACGAACGGCTTGAGCGTCGAACCCGGGCGCAACCGCGCGGTGACGCCGTCGAATGCGCCATTGCTCGCGTCGTCGGTGTAGTCGCGCGAACCGACCATCGCGAGGATCGCGCCGTCGGCGTTGCGCATCACGATCACGGCGGCCTGGTTGACGTGACGCCCGGCGAGATCATCGACGTGCGTCGCGAGCGCGACCTCGACCTGGTGCTGCAGCGGCCAGTCGAGCGTGGACTGCACCGTCGCGCCACGTTGGTATTCCGCTGGCAGGCGCTGCTTGACCAGCTCGACGAAGTGCGGCGCGCGGAAGCTCGGCCGACGCTTGTCGAGCGCGAGCGGCACGCGCTCGGCGAGTGCGCGTTCGCCAGCGTTGATGTGGCCGTGCTTCTCCATCAGGCCGAGGATGTGACTGCGCCGCTTCATCACGCGCGCCGGCGCGCCCTCCGCCCCAGAGGCCGGAGCACGCGCATCGGTGACACGGGGGCGGAACGGATCGTAGTAGCTCGGTCCGCGCGGCAGCACGGCGAGGAACGCGGCTTCGCCGAGCGACAGGGCGGCTGCGCGCTTGCCGAAGTAGACGCGCGCCGCCTGCTCGGCACCCCACGCGCCGTGACCGTAGTAGATGCGGTTCAAGTACTGCTCGAGGATCTCGCGCTTGGACAGCGCACGCTCGAGTCGCGCCGCGAGCACCATCTGGCGCAGCTTGCCGGGCACGGTACGCGACGTATTCGCGAGCAGCCGCACGAGCTGCATCGTGATCGTAGAGCCGCCGAACTCGCCGCCTTTGACGTTCAGCCACGCGGCGCGCGCGAGCGCCGACCAATCGACACCCGCGTGATCGTGGAAGTCGTTGTCCTCCGACGCGAGCGTCGCCGCAACGAGGTACGGCGAGATCTGGTCGAGCGACACCCAGCGCTCGCGCGTTCCGGCGCTCGTCGCTTCCTGGCGCAGCATCACACCGTTACCGTCGACGACCGCGAGTGACGACGCCGGCGCCTTGTCGAGCAGCTCGCGCGGAAAGTCGCCGACCCGCACTGTGATGTGCCACGCGATCACGCACACGAGCCAGCAGCCGCCGAGCGCGAGCGCGATGCGCCGCGGCCAGCGCAGCTTGCGCCCGGTCGCGATCTGCCACGCTTTCCGCAAGGCGGCCCCCAGCGCTTGCTTCACTTCGGCTTGATCTCCAGGTAGTCGAGCCCGGTCTGCGCGCGCTTCGCCGGCTCGTACATCAGCTCGGCGGTCGCCGGTGGACGCGCGAACTTGCCGACCGCGATCGCGCGGATCGAGTACACGTACTCGAAGTTGCCCTGGTAGATGTACTCCGACGCGAAGTCGACGCGCTCGTCGCGCATCTCGCGGTAGTTGCCCCACCACACCTTGCTCTGTTGGATGCCCGCACCGCCGACGGTGGCGAGCCGCGTGTTGAGCGCCTCGAAGCCACCCGGTAGCGCGTCGCTGACCATGAGGTGCGTCGACTCGTCGGGCACCTTCACCTTCAGCTTGACGACGACAACGTCGCCGACGGTGAACGCCGTCTTCGCCTTGCCGGCCTCGTCGAAGTATTCGCGCGTCAGCTCGATGCCCTTCGACTCGGGCTTGAGCGCATCGGGTTTCGTGCGATAGCGCAGCGCGACGCTGTAGTGGACCTCGCCCTTCGGCTTGATCACGAGCTCGCTGTTCGTCGGCAGCGCCATCTTGATCACGCGCAGCTTCTGCTTGCCGGCGAGCGCACCGGCCAAGATCGGCTTGTCACCGAGCGTGACCGTCACCGACGGTGGCGCGCCCGCGACCGACTTCGCGTAGCTCGACAGCGCGAGCAGCGAGTACAGGTTGCTCTGGGTGTCCCAACGCTCGACCGTGCGGCGGTTCTTCATGATCGTGCGCACGAGCGGCTTGATCGCGGCGTGCTTGGGCGACAGCTCGACGAGCGTCGACAGCACCGCCGACGTGGTGCGCAGATCCGTCGACATGTACCAGTCCATGTCGTCGCTCGACTCTTTGAGGAGCGCCTCGGTCTTGGTGGCTGTATTCGCGAGTGTCGCGAGCTCCTCGACCGCTTTCGCGACCGCAGGGTCCTTCGCACCAACGCTGGCGGCGAGCGCACGTACCGCGTACGCCTTGCCGTAGATCGGCAGCTTGCCGTCGGCGAGCAGCTTCGTCGCCGCCGCGCCGGCCGCCTTGTCCTTGTAGAGTGCGCGTACGTAGAGCGCGAACGCCTGCGCGCCGAGGTTGCCCGATTCGCTGTAGTACGGGGTGTCGGAGTCGGGATTCGCGCCGTCGTTCGCGAGGTAGCTGAGCGCTTCCTCGATGCGCGTCTCGTCGACGTCGTAACCGGCCCCCTTCGCGAGGTACAGACCCCACAGCGCGTACGCCGTGTAGTAGGCCTCCTGCTCGCCTCCCGGCCACAACGAGAATCCGCCGTATGCGGTCTGATGGCGATTGATCTTCGTGATGCCCGCTTTGACGAAGCCGTCGAGCCGATCGCCGGTGAGCCCATCGATCGCGAGCGACTCTGCGAGATCGCGCAGCGCGAGCATCGGGATCACCTTCGACGTGGTCTGCTCGAGACAGCCGTAGGGATAGCCGACCAGATCACGCAGCCCGTCCTCGATGCCGGCGAGCCCGTCGGGATCGACCGACACCACGAGCTCCGCGGTCGACGGAATCGCATCCGCGGGCACCGCGACCGCGATCGTTTTGTCGGCTTTCGTCGCGCCGTGCGCGAGCTCGTCGGTCTGGACGCGCGACGGATGTTGCACCGGCAGCTCGAGCTTTACCGCGTCGGTCTCTTTGCCCATCGTGACCGAGAACGTCAGCGCCGACTTGCCGGTCGCGGCGGGCTTGAGATCGAACAGCACCGGCACGCGACCACCGGCGGCGACTTGCACGGTCTTCTCCGCACCCGCGACCGTGATCAGC
This sequence comes from Kofleriaceae bacterium, assembly GCA_036524455.1. Taxonomy (GTDB): domain Bacteria; phylum Myxococcota_A; class Polyangia; order Haliangiales; family Haliangiaceae; genus JABFXX01. The sequence continues at coordinate 2,933 of DATDCH010000113.1, forward strand.
TCGTCGGTGACGAGCTTCACCGTCGCACTGCCGGCGGTCTTCGTCTCGTTGTGCACGACGACGCCTGCCTGCAGCGAATCACCGAGGCTGACGAACCGCGGCAGCGCCGAGTGCAGCTGCAGCGGCTTACTCACCGTGAACCGTTTATCGGCGGAGCCGAACTTGTACGTTCGATCGGCGGCAACCGCCATCATGCGGAACGCGGTCAGGTTGTCGGGCGCC
>DATDCH010000114.1:0-11193 GCA_036524455.1 Kofleriaceae bacterium
TAGATCCTGATATTCGCTGTTTTGGTCGCGACTGCTTTATCATCGTCGCTATGCGAGTTGCCCACCTCGTCATTGCCCTCTTTGCGATCACCGCCGCCGCTTGCGGAGGCAAACCAGGCAAAAGCATTTGCGACAACCAAGTGCCACCGCCCGCTGCATGCATGACGATGTGCGATCCATCGCCAGGTGCACCGAACTCATGTCCCGGCGGATATCACTGCGCCGCTGACGGCTACTGCGATGCGCTCTGCACGCCGAGCGGAGGCGAATGCGGCGACGGCTACGTCTGCACGCCGGACGGTCGCTGCAAAGGCGAGAACGAATGTGAAGGCCTCGAGTGCGACGTCGCGAAGTGCACGAGCCAGGGCAAGCCCGAGACGACGCTCTCGGGAACGGTGTTCGCGCCGAACGGCACGTTGCCGCTCTACGGCATCAAGGTCTACGTACCGAACGCGCCGGTGCCGGCGTTCACCGAGGGCGCCGAGTGCTCGCGCTGCGTGAACGATGATCAGATGCCGGGCTCGCCGGTCAACGGCATCGTCGCGACGACCGACGAAGCCGGCAAGTTCACGCTGACGGGCGTGCCGTCGGGCTCCAACATCCCGCTGGTCATCACGAGCGGTAAGTGGCGCCGCCAGATCGTCGTCCCGAGTATTAGCGACTGCGCCGACACGGCGGTCAGCACCACCGACTCGCGGCTGCCGAAGAACAAGAGCGAGGGCGACATCCCGAAGATCGCACTGACCACCGGCAGCGCTGACTCGCTCGAGTGCTTGCTCCGCCGCATGGGCATCGACGACTCCGAGATCCACACGGGCCCGAGCGGATCGGGACGGATCCACCTCTACGCCGGCAACGGACCGGCCTCGTTCCAGGGCGGTTTCCCCGGCGGCTCGGGCGCTATCACGAACGCGTCGAACATGTGGGACGACGTCAACAAGCTCAAGGCGTACGACATCGTGATCCTGTCGTGCGAAGGCAGTCAGCGCCCCGACACGAAGCTGCAAGGCGGCCTCAACGCGATGCGTGACTACGCCAACCTCGGTGGTCGCGTGTTCGCGTCGCACTGGCACAACATCTGGATCGGCGGAAACTTCACCGGTGGCGGCCAGCCTGCGGTGGCGGAGTGGGTGCCGCTCGCGACGTGGGCGAACGCGGGTGATCCCGGTGCGGGCACGATCGACGTCATCGACGAGAACAGCAACCCGAAGGGCAGCTCGTTCGCGACCTGGATGATCAACGTGATGGGCTCGACGGTGCGTGGCGAGATTCCGATCCAGGACGGCACGGCCAAGACCACGGCCAGCGGCGTCAACATGGGCATGGCCGAGCGTTGGACGTTCCTCAAGGGCACGACGCGTCCGCAGAACTTCCAGTTCACGACCCCCACGACGGTTCAAGCGGCGGAGCGCTGCGGCAAGGTCGTGTTCTCCGACATGCACGTCTCCGGTAACGGCAGCACGACGGCATATCCGGGCGGATGCGGTGACCCGACGCCGCGCGCGCTGACGCCACAGGAGAAGGCGCTCGCGTTCATGCTGTTCGACCTCGCGAGCTGCGTCAGCGTCATTCTGTAACGCTCTCGCGTCTCGTTACAGCGCGCCCCACGTGGGCGCGTTTTTGTTTTCGGCGTTTTCGGCGTGCCGGCGACGCGGCCCGGGCTAAGGTCGCGCGCCGTGGCGACCGGATTTCTGCGTGCCGTGCGGCTGGTACGCGACCAGGTCCCGACGTTCGACGAATACCCATTCGCGATTCCGGCTGTGCGGCACCTCGACGAGCTCGAGCTCGACGCCAAGGTCACGTTCCTGATCGGTGACAACGGCTCGGGCAAGTCGACACTGATCGAAGCGATCGCGATCGTCGCGGGCTTCAACGCGGAGGGCGGCTCGAAGAACTTCAAGTTCGCCACGCGCAGCTCGGAGTCGCCGCTGCACAAGTTCCTCCGGCCCGTGCGTGGCGTGAAGCGCCCGCGCGACGGGTTCTTCCTGCGGGCGGAGAGCTACTTCAACGTGGCGAGCGAGATCGAGCGGCTGGACGGAGGACCGAGCGGCGCTCTGATCGAGGCGTATGGCGGCGTGTCGCTCCACGAGCAGTCGCACGGTGAGTCGTTCATCGCGCTCGCGATGCATCGCTTCTTCGGCAACGGCCTCTACATCCTCGACGAGCCCGAGGCGGCACTGTCGCCGCAGCGCCAGCTCACGCTGCTGTCGATCATCCACGACCTCGTCGAGAAGCGCGGCTCGCAGTTCATCATCGCGACGCACTCGCCGATCCTGATGGCGTATCCGGGTGCGCTGCTCTACCGGCTGGGCGCCGACGGCATGAGCCGGATCGAGTACACCGAGACCGAGCACTACACGATCACGCGCGATTTTCTGAACGCGCCGGAGCGCTACTTCAAGACGCTGTTCGCAAAGCGCACCGGCGACGAGTAGCGGCTGCACAGCCTGCGCAAGTAGCTACGCAGGGACAAGATGCCTGGGGGAGCAGCCGCCCTTGGGTCAGCTGTCTCCAGCTGTCATCTGGGCATTCCTCCTCGACAGGAAACATGAAACCCCATGGCGCGACGGTTGCTGTAGGGCTCGCCCAACATGTTCAAGCCGTCGTCGCTTCGCCTCGCATCCGTTAGCTCTGTACTGATCCTCACGCTCGCTTCGGCGTGCTCCGCTTCCATCGAAGTCGCGGGCGACGACGAAGGCAGCGGCGGTGGTGGCGGCGGTGGCGGCAGCACGACGCCCGACGCGAACTGCCCGAGCGTGAACTTCATGGCGACGCAGGTCATCCCGTCGATCCAGCTCGTCATCGATCGCAGCGGCTCGATGGGCTCGCTGCTGCCGAACACGAACACGTCGCGCTATCAGGCGATGCGCGACGCGCTCGTCGGTACGAACGGCGTCGTCGGCCAGCTGCAGTCGAAGGTGCACTTCGGTGCATCGCTGTACTCGAGCGACTCGCCGTGCCCGCGGTTCTACAACACGCAGGCGCGAGCGCTGAACAACTTCACCCAGATCAAGACGCTGATCGAGAGCCAAGGACCTGCGGGCAACACGCCGACGCCACCTGCGATCGACGCAGCCGTGCAGCTGTTCGCTGCGACGCCACCTCCGATGGGCAGCCCGCCGATCATCGTGCTCGCGACCGATGGTCTGCCGAACAGCTGTGCCGGCGACGACACGCAGGCGCAGTCGGTCGTGTCGGCGCGGAACGCGTACACCGCAGGCGTTCGCACGTTCGTGCTCGGCATCGCGGGCGTCAACGACGGGTTTCTGCAGGCGATGGCGAACGCCGGCCAAGGCGTGCAACAGAACCAGGCGAACGCGAAGTACTACACGGCGAATAGCCCCGCCGAGCTGCAGATGGCGTTTCAGCAGATCATCGGCGGCGTAGTGTCGTGCGAGCTGATGATCAACGGCACCGTCGATCCGGAACAGGCGAAGGGCGGCACCGTCACGCTCAACGGGATGCAGCTCATGTACGGCACCGACTGGGAGGTCGTGAACGGCACGACGATTCGTCTGGTCGGCCAGGCGTGCGAGACGCTCAAGAGCTCGACGAACCCGCAGGTGCAGGCGAGCTTCCCGTGCGGCAGCGTTATCTTGTAGCGGCCGCGGGACCGAGCGCACGCACCATGCGCAGCGCGCGCTGACCGCGGTCGTACGTGGCCGCGCCCTCGACGATGTGAAACCCGGCGCGCGCGTAGAGCCGCTGCGCGCCCACGTTGTTTTCGGCGACCGTCAGGCGCAGCTGCGAGATGTGGCTCGACGGTGCGACGCGCTCGGCGACGTCGATCACGTGCGCGAGCAGCTTGGAGCCGATGCCCTTGCGCTGGTAGAGCGGCAGCACCGCGAGCGCGAGCAAATCGGCAACGACTTGCTGCTTACCCGCTTCGCGCGCGCCCTCTTCGGTATAGAAACCGAGCATCGCAAACCCGCGCCCGCGGCCTTGCACGTCATGGTCGATCCACGCGAGCACGCCGGGCTGCTCGAGCCACGACGGCAGAATGCGGGTGTAGTCGCCGAGGTCTGCGTATGCCTCGGCTCCAGACGCGACCATCCAGGGATGATCCTGAACCTCCGCGCGCCGGATCATGGAACTACTACCGTCTGAACGCGCCGCTACGATGCGTAGCCGCCGCCCTCGGCGGTATCGGCACGACCGTTCACGGCACGCGCCGTCGAGGGCGCAGCGGCCGCCGGCTTGCGTGTGGCGAGCGCGCTCATGGGCTGAGACGACACAGCCTGCGGCTGGCCGGGGGATGCCGAGGCCAGGGCCCGCAACGTGTAGCGGCCGGGCGAGGTGCGAATGAACAGCGAGCCTTCGCCCTTTTTCTTGATGTCCATCGACAGGTCTCGCGCGACCACTGTGTCAGGAGTCTTCGACTTGCTGGGTAGGCGCGCGCCGGCGCGTTCAACGATCTCGCGGACCGACATAGGAACCGCGGTCTCGCGAAGGATCTCCTCAACCACAGCAAGCGTACTCATGACCTCGTGCCTCCAAAATTTCGAGCTGACCGTCGAGACGTTCGCCATCCTAGCGCCGGTGAGTGCCGGAACCAGTCTTGACATCGTTTTTTTTTCTGAGCTGTCGCAATTGCGTGAGGTCATGTCCTTCGCGGTTGAATTTTTCTGGCTTCGTGTTCCGTCATATTGCGCAGTCACCTGACTTGGGCGAATGCTCGGCCGGGGCGCGCCTGGCCCTGACGCGGAGGAATCATGTCACTCGGAATCATCGAAGTCATCACGCTGCTCATGGGCCTATCTGGCTTCAGCGTGCAAAACAACCCTAAAGCGCCGACGGCCGACCAAGCGCTCGAATACGCAGTTGCCGACGCTGACATCGTGGCGCACTTCGACGCCACGAGCGTGATCCCTGGAAACTACAAGGTTCTGACCGCGCTACCGAACAACCCGCAGATCAAGGCCTCGCCCGAGCTCGCCAAGGCGGTGCGCAAAGCGATCAATGAAATCGAGGGCCCGCGTGGGTTCGTCAAAGGTCAGTTCGGTATCGACCTCGCGACCGATGTCGCAGATGCGACGGCCTTCGTGCGCATCGTGCCGAAGCAAGACCCGAACGTGATGGTGGCAGTCCACGGCAAGTTCAAAGTCGACACGATCACGAAGATCGGCAAAATGACCGGCAAGGGCGCCATCTCCGACGCGGGCGGTAGCTGGGTCCAAGTCGACGCCGATAACGCAGTCGCGCTGACCAAGGGCGGCGTGTTGCTCGCCGGCACGACCGCACTGGTCAAAGAACGCGTCGCGTCGACGTGGCAAAAGCCCGCGCTGACCCCGGGCACGAACCTCGGCAACGTCGCCGAGATCCTCAACCAAAAGCCGGTGTTCGCGGTCGTCGTCACGATGTCGCAGACCGCGCGCGCCGAGGCGCTCGCAGAGATCAAAGGCCAGAACTTCGTCAGCGACGTGATCAAGCGCCACAAGCTGCTGTCGTTCGCGATGTTCTCCAACGGCATCGGCTGGTCATGGATCGACAGCCACAAGAACGGCCTCGAAGCGATGGCGCTGATGTCCGAAGGCGGCATCGAGATCCTGCGCGCATCGCAAATCGCGCCGCGCGGGTTCGCAAAGATGGTGATGGGCGCGATGGAGTCCTACAAGGGCACGAACAAGCAGATCGACGATGTCATCAAGCGCAAAGCCGATGTCCAAAAGATCATCGAGTCGTATTCCGGCGACGGAAACTTCAAGGCGCAGGTCGACAAGGACGTCGCAAAGCTGCGGCTCAACGTGCGGCTCACCGGCAAGAGCCTGAGCGAGGTCGTACCGGCGGGTGGCATCATTCCGTTCGGCGCGGTCGCGTGGCTCATGCTCGGCAAGGAGGACAAGGCGCCCGCGCAGCTCGTCGCGCCGCCGCTGCCGCCGTCCTCGCAGCCGAAGAAGATGCCGCCCCCGCCGCCGCCTTCGAAGGGCAACGCGCCGCCGAAGCGGCCCTGAGCGCAGCTGGCGCGGTTCTGCGTGTCCCACGCCTCCTCACCGGAGGCGTTTTTTGTGCCCGCGTTTTGCGCGGTGGTCGAGCCTCCGGAGCGCTCTCGAAGTGCTGGACTCGTCGCGAGATCCAAGGATCTTTGCGACCGCACCGACGACCGCGCCTCTACTCCTCGATGCACGAGATCGAAGCGCTACCTGGCACCTACCCGTCGGCGGGCTTCACGAGCACACGCCAACTGATGCACATTGGGAAGATGGGCCGATTCTCCCCCGTCCTGCTGCTTCTATTCACTGCGTGCACGGACCACCTCCTCGTCGACGACAACGAGCCCCTGACCGACGAGCTGACCGCCGTCGGAGGCGCGATCGAACAGAGCGGCGTACCGCGCAACGTGCCGTCGGTGTGCGGCGTCCAGACGTGGCGATTTCAGAGCCCCGTCGACGCCGGCATGAACGTCTCGGTCGCGCGGCGTGCGCACGGTGCCGTCGCGCTCGCGACGCCGCGTTCGGGCGGCGTGATGACCGGATTCGAGCTCGACACGCAGATGAACATGGTCGCCCAGGGCAAAGTCGCGCCCGATGTCGAGCCGACGCGGGTCGTTGCCTCGTCGGTGGGAAGCCACCTCGCGTCGACCGCGATCCAAGGCGATGTAGTGCACGTGCATCTGCTCGACGACGGTCTCGCGAATGCAAAGTACGTCGCGAAGTTGGTCGGTACGTCGGTCGCGGAGCCCGCGTTCTACACACTCGATGGGCGGCTGGTGATGCCGGCGATTGCCGATGATGGATTGTGGCTGCATCAACTGTCTGACTCGTTCGAGCCGCTCGCGTCCACGCGCGTCGCGTCGAGCCAGCCGGCGCGCTCGCTCGCTGCCGCGCAGCTGGGTTCGTCGCTGCTGACCGCGTGGTCGACCGACGACGCGTGTCACATGATGTTGTCGAGCGGCGTGTCGTCGGCGATCGACACGCGCGTGCCCTCGGCGTGCCACGAGCCGCGCATGGCGGTGAACCCGTCGACGAACGAAGGCGTGATGGTGTTCGACAGCGCCGCCGGCGTGCGACTGATGAACGTGTCGGCGACGCAACTCTCCGGCGACTCGAGCGTGGTCTGCCCGGAGACGTACGCGCCGCGCACGCTGTTCGACGGCACGAATTTCTGGGTCAGTTATCTCAACGCTCGCGGCGATGTGGTCGTTGGCGTCCTCGGCGCGAATCGCAAGGTGGTTACGATCGCGCTCGCCGATGCGCATCCCGAGCCGGGCGCTTATGAGCTGGCACTTGTCGGCGGTGCCCCGTGGGTTGTCGCGCTCAACAGCGAGGGCTACACGGCGCATCGCATGTGCGTGGATACCGTTTGGGAATGAACTGACGCGACTGGCCGTCCGTCCGGCAGCGCCTCCCTTCGGGGAGGCGTTGTTCGTTTCGGCGAGCCCCCGCGACTTCTTTTACTGCGGCTCGAAGGTCTCGCTGCACACAGGCTGCGGCTCGCCGTCGGGTGTGCAGTGCAGATCGAGATCATCGCGGACGCGGTCGTCGGTGCCTGGCACGATGTCGTCGCAGGTTCGCACGGTGACCGCGAAGTGCGTGTCACCCATCGTGTCGGTGCGCCGGTCGTGACCGCTGACGACCGTGAATTCGTACCAACGCACGTCGAGGCGGTCGTCGGTGAGCGTGCCGATGATGGCCTCCTGCGTACCGACGCCGTCGATCAGGTTGTTCGTCCAGCGCACGACGAAAGGCTGCTTGGCGCGCAGCGATGTCAGCAAGCACTCGTGCACGCGGTGCTGGCACTCGAACCCGCACACGCCGCCGCGATCTTCGTTGCAGACGCGTGCGCCCGGCGGAGGCGCGGCGAGCGTGCGCTGCAGCGTGCAGGTCGGCGCGGGCGTTGGCGCGGCGGGCGCGGGCGAGCGACAGGCGGCAAGCGCTGCGACAAGCACGATCTTTAGGGTCATGCCGGATAGAGCCTGCAGAGGAGCCCGAGTTGCGCACGAATTCGCAGTTACTCACCGCCGCCTCGGCAGCTCGGCGACAGCTCGCGAATCGGGCCGGCGCTAGCGCAATGCGCGCCGATGCTAGTCAGGGGCGTGCGTCAGGCGCTGCGAGCCTCCCAGATGGGACGCCAAAACGCCATGGAGAGCCAAGGACGCGACCAAAGGTGATCGAGATCCGTCCATTCGTTTGACCGAACTACCTGCCTCTCCGGTGGCGTCCTTGGCCGCTTTGGTGTTTTGGCGTTAGATCTGGAACACGTCCTGCGGCGCCGAAGGCGCCAGACGTTCTCGATCAGGGACAGGCGTTAGATCTGGAACACGTCCTGCGGCGCCGAAGGCGCCAGACGTTCTCGATTAGGACAGGCGCTAGCCCGCGAGCTCGGCGGGTCGCAGCTCGGCGACCAGCTCGCGAATGGCCGTGATGTCGTCGAAGTCGACGTCGCCGATGTCGCCGGCGTCGACCGTGATCTCGATGATCATGTCATCGTCGACCGCGGGCAGCTCGTGCTCGCGGCCGTCGCGACGCTCGCCGACCCGGCGCTCGTAGACGAACACGCGCGAGTCGGGCTTGCCCCAGCGGCGGTCACGCTTGCGCCGCTCGCGCGAGACCGCCTCCTTGAGCAGCGTGATCGTTTTGGGCATCGGCTCGAGCGAGCCAATCACGCCGTGACAGTTGAAGCACATCGGCTTCCAGTTGCCGAACAGCTCGACGGTCTTGAGGAATCGTCGGCGTTTTTCCGGGCAGGTGACGCAACGGGCGCCCAGACCGACCGGCCGCGTCTCGACCCAGCGTTCGTAGCAGCCCCAGCAGCGCCCACGGCGCAGCTCGGTCACGTGAGCACGGCAGACTTCGCAAACGCGGGGAGTGTCCACCTATCGGTGGTAGGTCGGCGCTCTCGCGGTCGCAAGTTTTCGGCTAGGCTGACCCCGTGCCGTCGACACGCGCGTTGATCCACGCCCCGTGGTCGGCCTCCAAGGTCTCGACCGCGCTGCGCTGTCCGCGCCTGTTTCACTTCAAGTACATCGAGAAGCTCAAAGAGCCCGAGGTGATGCCCGAGACGCGCATCGGCAAGTCGATCCACAAGGCGCTCGAGCTCGTGCTGATGGGCACGCCGATCGGCGAGGCCAAACAGAAGGTGCGCGACGAGCTGCCGAGCGAAATCGAGCAGCGCCGATTCGACAACCTCGGAATCGGTATCGAGCCGTTCGCCAACCGCATCCAGCAGTTTCGGCGACGGCGGCGGGTCGCGCGCCAGCTCGTCGAGTACTCGCTCGCGGTCCGCGAGGATCTGTCGACGACGCAGTTCTACTCGGGCGACGCGTATTACCGCGGCGTGCTCGACCTCGGCTACATCTTCGAGGACGACTCGATCGCGCTCGTCGATCACAAGACCGGCGCGCGCATTCCGGGCACCTCGATCGCGGATCAGCTCGAGGGTTACGCGGTGCTCGCGGCAGCGGCGTTTCGCCACGTGCGCTCGTTCTGGTTCGGCGTGCACTGGATCGCCGAGCGCGCCGTCGAGTGGAGCAAGCCGGTGCCCACGCACCACATCATCGACGAGATGGTGCCCGACTTGCTCGACAACATCGAAGCCGCGGCGCTCGCCGTCTCCGACGGACCGCGCGCCAATCCCGGTTCGTGGTGCGATCGGTGCAGCTACCGCGACATGTGCCCGGCGAGCAAAGAAGCGCGCTACGAGCCCGTCGAGTACTACGAAGACGACGAGGATTAGGGCATCGGGCAAAACGCCGTCGCGGAGATCTCGGTGGGCACGTGCTGATTCGCCGTGCTCGCGATGCCGAGCTGGCCGCGGTCGTTTGCGCCCCAGCACTGGATGCGCCGGTCGTTGCCGAGCGAGCACGTGTAACGAAACCCGGCCGTGAGCTCGCGCACCGCGGCGTTCATGATCACGCGCACGGGAAGTAACTTGGACGTACTGTCGTCGGGGCCGTCGCCGATCTGGCCGACCTCGTCGGAGCCCCAGCACCAGAGATCGGGCCCGATATCGCCGCACGTGTGCAGATCGTCGCTTGCGAGGTGAGCCGTCTCGCCAGCGGGTGCCATCACCTTCGTCGCGCGCACCCGCCACATCCGCGTGCCGTCGCCGATCGCACCTTCCGCGTTGAATCCCCAGCAGTACAGCTCCGGCCCGACGAACGGCGTATGCCGGATCGCGCACGTGTGCTTGGCGCCGACGGCGAGTCCTTGCACGTCGGGGAGGAACCCACCGCCGGTGAGCTGCACGTGTTGCGGGATCGGCACCGCGCCCTCGGCCTCGGTTCCATTACCGAGTCGGCCATCGAACTGCCTGCCCCAGCACCACGTCGAGGTCAGCGTCGACGATTCTCGGATCACCGCGCAGCTGTGCTCGCCGCCGGCGCCGATAAATCGGATCTCGCCGGCCGGCAGCCCCTGCACCGGCACCGCGACGTTGCGGATCGTCGTGGTGCCGTCGCCGACCTGACCACGCGCGTTGTCGCCCCAGCAGAACAGCTGCGTCGAGCCGACCCGCGCGCACGCATGGCGAAACCCGACGGTGAGCGCAGTCACGCCGGTGAGCGCTGACGTTCCCGTCGAGACCTCGACCGGATCGACGGAGCGCATGCCGTCGCCGATCGGTAGCCCTGCGCCGAGCTGGCCGCCAGCGTTGCCGCCCCAGCACACCACCGAGTCGCCGCGCATGGCGCACGTCGAGAGCGCGCCGGTGCCGATTTCGGTCAGCTCGCCGACCGGCGTGCCATCGCTTGCGGTGACGCGGATCGGAATCGTGCTGTCGACGTCGAGCTCCTGCCCGGCGCCGAGCTGAGCATCGAGGTTCCAGCCCCAGCACCAGGCGGTGCCGTCGCTCATCACCACGCACGTGTGATAGACGCGCGCGTCGATCTGGTCGGGCACGGCGACGCACGCGTCTCCGAGCTCGCCCTCAGCGGCCGCGTGCCACCGCCGGTTGGTCGTCGCGCAGTCTTGATCGGGATAGCTACAGAACCCGCAGTCGCAGCGTCCTTGGATGACGCCGCGAACGCACTCCTGATCGAGCGTGCACGATGCTTCGACCTTGCGAACCCGGTCGAGCCCGAACACGCCGTCGCAGCCGCAGACGACGATCATCAGAACGCTGATGCGCGCGACGAGCCCCACAAGTCATCATACTCGACAACAACAAATGGGGTCCGACCCCAATTTCTCCGCTCAAGTGCTCAGCCGACGGGTCGCGCGATGATCGGCAGCTCGATCGCGAGCTCGAGGCCGCCGC
>DATDCH010000115.1:0-5755 GCA_036524455.1 Kofleriaceae bacterium
AGGTTAATAGCCACGCCCCCCGCCGTCGGGCTGGGTGCGTCCCACGTCCAAACAATGGAGCGTAAACGACGGTGCCAGCTCGCCCTCGAACGACATCGCGAGCAGGTTCGGCATCTGCGCAGCACTCTACTAGAACGCGGGCACATCGCCCACCGACGCCGCGGGCTCTGTGTCGCCGAGCGTCATGGTGTGCCCATAGCCGAGCCGGCCTTCGTCGTTGCGTCCCCAGCAGCGCAGCGCGCCGCGCTCGAGTTGCACGCACGTATGATCGCGCCCAGCCCAGACGTGGCCCACGGGCTCACCCACCGGCACGATCGACCGCTCCGAGGGCGCCTCGTCGTCCCCGATCGGTTCGGTGTGGCCGTGGCCGAGCTGGCCGTATTGGTTGCCGCCCCAGCAGCGCAGCGTATGGTCGTCGAGCACGGCGCACGTATGCGTGCCACCGGCCGCGATCTCGATCGCAGTCCTGCCGATGTCGACGTCGCCCGCCGACGCAGGCACTTCCGTATCGCCGATGTTGGTGAGCGAGTCGTAACCGAGGCGCCCCGCGCCGCCCGCGCCCCAGCACCGCACACCGCCCGTGTCGAGTAATGCGCACGTGTGACTCGTGCCGGCCGCGAGCTGAGTCACGTTGCCGCCGACATTGACCGGGTTGAAAAAGCTCGGCACTTCGTCGTCGCCGACATCCATCGTGCTGCCGTAGCCGAGCTGGCCGGAGATGCCGCTGCCCCAGCAGCGCACTTCGCCCAGCGCTGTCAGCGCGCACGTGTGAGCGCCGCCGGCGACGATGTCGACGATCGGGGTGGCGCCGAGCGGGACCTCCGTCAAGTTGCGCGGCAGCTCGTTGTCGCCCAGGTTCTCGGTGCTCGAGTAGCCGAGGCGACCCATGGCGCCCACGCCCCAGCACCGCACGCCGCCGGTGACGATGATGACGCACGTATGCGCGTCGCCGACGGCGAGCTCGGTCACGTTGACGCCGATGTTGACCGCCCCGACCATGCTCGGTGGCTCGTCGTCGCCGATGTGGAGTCCGTCTCCGTACCCGAGCCGTCCTCCGCTCGCGAGGCCCCAACAGCGCACTTTGAACGCGTCGTCGAGCACGCACGTGTGCTCTCCGCCGGCTCTGATCTGGACCGCGGCCCCGCCGACGTCGACGTCACCGGCGCTCGCGGGTGTTTCATTGTCGCCGATGGAAGCTGTGTTGCCGTAACCGAGCCGGCCGGCCACACCGGAGCCCCAGCAGCGCACAGCGCCGCCGCGAATCGCGCACGTGTGGTTACCGCCGGTCGCCGCAAGATCGATCGGGGCGCTGCCGGCGCCGCCGTCGCGTGCGTCGGGAGGCGGGCGATCGATGTGCTCGAGTGCGAACAGCCGATCGCAACCGCTCGCGAGTGCGAGCGCGACCAAGACCCCCGTGCGCATCGAGATGATTCTACCCTGCGCCGAGCAACTCTTTGCCGAGCGTTTGACCGATCGAGACCACTTCGTCGACAACGTGGGTGAGGAGCTCGTGCACTCCGTTGCCGGCGAGTGATTCTTTCTCGCGCGCCGCGACCCAGGTATCGAGCACGCGCAGGCGTTCGAGCGCGATGCCGCCGGGTAGCTCGTGCTGCTCGGGCGGACGAATCGCGCACAGCCGATCGTAGGCGGAGTGCACGCAGTACGCGATCGAGCGCGGGAACGCGTCTTCGCTGATCAAGAAGCGCGCGACCGCTTCGCTGCTGATCCGGCCGGCGGCGCGCTTCATGTACGCCTCGGAGCCCGAGAGCGCGCGCAGCAGCGACAGCCATAGCGCGGTCTCGACCACCTCGTGGCGGCGCGGCAGGTTCGTGAACGCGTGATGATGGACGTCGAGGATGCGCGCGGTCTGACTGACGCGCTCGAGCAGCACGCCGAGCCAGATGAAGTCGAGCGGCTCGTCGTGCAGCATTGTCGAGCGCAACAGGCCGAGCGTGAGCTGCGTCGAGCGGCGGATTTGCTGATAGAACGCCTCGCGCTGGTTCGCGTAGACCGCGGCAGCGACCGTGCTCGTGAACCACAGGTGGAGCTCGTTGATCGTCTCCCACGCTTCGAGCGAGAGGACCTCGCGGATCGAGCGCGCGTTCCAGCGCCCGCCGCCGATCGAGCGCGTCATCGACACGCCGTTCCCTTCGTCCCACACCATGAAGCGCTGCACGACTTCGCCGTCGCCCCACGCAGCCGCGTCGTCGCTTCCGTCGGCGACGCGCGAACGAAACGCATCCTCTTCGCCGGAGACGACAACGACAGGACGCCACACCTGCGCGGGCGGCAGCTCGGCATCGAGCGCGAGGCTCGCAGTCGCCGATAGCATGCGTGCGGTCGACTCCGCGCGCTCGACGTAGCGGCCGAACCAGAAGCAGTGATCGGCGACGCGCGAGATCACGTGATCCCCGAAGGGGTTCTCGTGCCACATGCCGAGCGCAGCGAGGTCATGGAGCCTCCTTCATGACCCACGTGTCCTTGCTGCCGCCGCCCTGCGACGAGTTGACGACGTAGCTACCGGCGACGAGCGCGACGCGCGTCAGGCCGCCGGGCAACACCCACGGTCCTTCGCGCGACGTCACGATGTACGGACGCAGATCGACGCGGCGCGGCTCGACCGCGTTGCGCTCGCCGATCCAGGTCGGGCAGCTCGACAGCTCGACGCGATGCTGCGCGATGTAGCGGCGCGGCTCGGCGATGATGCGGGCGCGGAACTCTTCGCGCTGCTCGGCGGTCGACTGCGGCCCCATCAGCATCCCGTAGCCGCCGGCTTCGTCGACCGCTTTGACGACCATCTCGGACAAGTGTTCGAGCACGTACTTGCGATCGTCGTCGCGCAAGCACACGTAGGTCGGCACTTGCTCGAGCAGCGGCTGCTCGCCGAGATAGAACTCGATCATCTGCGGCACGAACGGGTAGACCGCCTTGTCGTCGGCGACGCCGTTGCCGGGCGCGTTCGCGAGCGCGACGTTGCCGGCCGCGTACGCGCGCATGAGGCCCGGCACGCCGAGCACGCTATCGGGACGGAACACTTCCGGATCGAGGAAGGTCTCGTCGGTGCGGCGATAGATCACGTCGACCCGCTTCGGGCCGCGCGTCGTGCGGCAAAACACCTTGTCGTGATCGACGAACAAGTCGGGCGCTTGCACGAGCTCGAGGCCCATCGTGCGCGCGAGGAACGTGTGCTCGAAGTACGCCGAGTTGTACGGGCCCGGCGTGAGTATGACCGCGCACGTGTCGCCGTCGGGCGTGGGCGCGACCGAGCGCAGCGCGTCGACGAGCCGCGTTGGATAGTGATCGACGCGATGCACGCGCGCGGCGTCGAACACGCGCGGAAACATCCGCTTGCTGAGCTGGCGATTCTCCATCACGTACGACACGCCGCTCGGCGTGCGCAGGTTGTCCTCGAGCACGCGCCACGTGCCCTGCGGATCGCGGATCAGATCGATGCCCGAGATGTGGATGCGCACGCCACCCGGCGGCTTGATCCCGCGCAGCATCGGCCGATAACCGACGGCGCCGAGGACCATCTCGGCGGGCACGATGCCGGCTTCGAGGATCTTTTGCTCGCCGTAGATGTCGTCGAGAAACATGCCGAGTGCGCGCAACCGCTGCTGCAGGCCGCGCTCGAGCTGCGCCCAATCAGCGCCCGCGATCAGCCGCGGCAGCAAACAGAACGGAAAGATCTTCTCGGTGCCGCGGGAGTCGCCGTAGACCGAGAACGTAACGCCTTGCTGGAGCAGCGCGTGCTCGGCGAGTGCTTGCGCACGTGCGAGCTCGTCCTTGCCCAATTTATCGAGCAGCTGCGCGACTCGCGCGAACGGTGGTCGCGCGACGCCCGACTCGAACATCTCGTCGAACGTGTTTGGCAGCGCCTGGTAGCCCGCGAACAGTCCGGATGCGGATCCTGTTCCTTGGCTCTGGCTCTGCTGCTGCATCGCGCGCGGATGGTAATACGTTCGTCGCCGTGATCATCCACCGCCCGCCAACGAAGTGGCAGCCCGCCGAGGGAGCGCGAACGATATTCCTCGCCGGTTCGATCGAGATGGGCACGGCCGATGACTGGCAGAGCGCGCTCGTCGGCCTGCTCGGCCAGCGCAGCCTGACCGTGCTCAACCCGCGCCGCGAGGACTGGGACGCATCCTGGCGGCAGTCGATCGACAACGCGCAGTTCCGCGAGCAGGTCCAGTGGGAGCTCGACGGGCTCGAACGCGCAGATGTCATCGCAATGTGGTTCGCTCCGGAGACCAAAGCGCCGGTCACGCTGCTCGAGCTCGGCCTGGTCGCGCGCACCGGCAAGCTGGTGATCGGCTGCCCCGATGGATTCTGGCGCAAGGGCAACGTCGAAGTCGTGTGTGAGCGATTTGGCATCCAGCTCGCGGCCAGTTGGGCGACGTTCGTCGAAGCGGTGTGCGGTAAGCTCGATCGCGCATGAGGTGGTGGCTCGCGATCGCACTGGTCGCCGGATGCGGTGACGACGACAGCGGCTCGGGTATGGGCGGGCCGCGACCGGTGAACGCCGACGAGCTCGCGCGCGCATGCGTGAGCTTTGCGGCCTGCATGCCGGGCGCGACCCTCGAGAATTGCCTCGATTTCGTCGGCGACGTCGAATCGTACGTCTCGGTGTATCGGCCGTATCAGGTGCAGTGTCTCGACGCGGCCGGGCCTGACTGCACGCGCGCGCTGCGCTGTGTCGGGCTGTCGCTCGTCACGACGTGCACGACGCCGGGCGTCAGCTGCGACGACAGCAAGCTCGTCGAGTGCACCGCGAGCGGCGGCATCGCGGTCGAGTGTAACGGCGGGCTGTGGCATCGGCCCGGCGGCTCGTGCATTCCGACCGCCACTCCGCGGTGCGGCTTTGGCACGTGCACGGCAACCGGCACGCGGATGTGCAACGGCACGCGCGTCGAGACCTGCTGGAACGATACCGCGCTGACCGTGTTCGAATGCGGCGTGCTCGGCGAGACCTGCGTGACGACGGCGAGCGGCCAGGTTCAGTGCGGTACGGTCGACGCACCGACGTGCGCGGGCACGGGCTGCCAAGGCGACGTGCTTATCCATTGCGACACGCAGCAGCACCGCATTCCGTGTCCGTCGTTGTTCGTCGGTGGCACGTGCGTGGAGTCTTTCGGACAGTGCGGCTTCGCGGACGAGTGCACGCCGGGTGACAACGCGTGCACTGGCGACGTGCTCTCGGTGTGCGCGGTCGGAAAGCCCGTGACGGTCGACTGCAAGCAGCTCGGTTACGCGAGCTGCTCGGTCGACCACTGCGTTGCGCTCTAAGCGATTCCTTCGCGACGCAGATCGATCGTGAACGGATGCGCTTCGCGCCAGAAGCTCGGCGCGGTGACGTCGCCGTCGCGCGTGGTGACCTGGATGCGTTCTTGCCGGCGTTCGAGCGCGTCGTGATCATCGCGCGGTAGACCCGTGTAGGGACCGCCGCCCGGCTTCCATGCCCACAGCTCGATGTGCTGCGCGCGGCCCGCCCACGCCCACTCGATCACGAGCGGATCGACGACGGGCAACCCGGGGTGCAGGCCGGGCGATGGTTGATAGACGCGGCGGCGCACGCCGATCGCGCGCACGCCGTCACCGACGGAGCGCAGGTGAGCCCACTTGCCGCCGATCGCGATGCGATCCGGGCCGGCGCCGTCGAACGACAGCTCCCAGCGTTGCGTGGAGGCGTCGACCCAGCGCGCGGTCATGCGTTCCTGCGATGCGACGTCGCCGACGAGCGGCCAGAACTCGAGCG
>DATDCH010000116.1:0-8806 GCA_036524455.1 Kofleriaceae bacterium
ATAGCCTCGTTCCAGCACCGCGAGAAGCTCGTCGATCTGCTCCAGCTCGGGAAGCTCGTGGTGGTCGTCGAGCCCGTGAATGAACGGTACGTCGGTCACTCGAATTGTCTCGGAGCATCCGCCGGAGCGCCGGCCGGCTTGTCTTCGGCACGGCCGCATCGGTTCGGCCAAAGCTGCCGTCGGCAGTTGTCGTACGAGGCTTGCGCAGGAACGACTAAGAACCAGTGCTCGGTCGCAGATCGCGCTGGGATCTTGACGCGATCTTGATGCGGCCGATCCGCCACTTTGAGACGCGTCGCGGCAGGCTCGATGCATGACGGATGTCGAACGCGAAGAGCGAGCAATCTACGCGTTCGCGATCGCGACGCTGCTACCAGTCGTCGTCGTCGCGATCGCGCGGCACGTCACCTTCGAGGGTGGGACGACGTTGAGCTTACTGATCGTCGTCCTTGCGGCGGTGGGTTTGCTCGCAAGTCTCGCGCGACGTTGGCGCGGCGGACCGCCGCTGGCTCGTGCCCATCCCCGCAAGGTGCGGCCATGAGCGAGGATCTCCCATACGAGGGGCTGCTCGCGCGAGCGCGCACCGCCCTGCGCGGGACCGACCTCGAGCTCGCCGAGCGTTGCGGTCGCGACGCGCTGATGTGCAAGCCCGAACGCGGTGATGCGTACAACGTGCTCGCGCTCGTCCGGCTCATGCAACACGAGCGGGCACGAGCCAAAGCGCTTTTGCGCGCCGGTCTCGCCGTCGATCCGTCAGCGAGCAGCCTGCAGCTCAACCTCGGCCGTCTCGGCCGCATCGGCGCAGGACCACTGCTCTTGGGCGACGAGGTCTGCGAAGCATCGCCCTACCGCAAGCCACAGCCATGAACGATGTGATCTACATCGGGTTGCTGATCTCCCTCGCCTCGGTGCCGCAGTGGACTACCGGATTGCCCGTACCTCACGAGCGCCAGAAGCCGATGTGCGCCGCGTGATCGAGCAACTCGTGGAAGGTCGTCAGCTATTCGTGCTCGGCGCCAGCGGTCATCGACGCGAACCGTGCGGTCGACGCGATATTCGGAAGACCGCGGTAAGCTGCCGGCATGGCGTCGCGCGATCCCGAGCGGCCGGACCCCGACGCGCTGCTCGCGCGTGTCCAGCGCAACGCTGCGCGCGACGCGCGAGCTCGGTTGAAGGTCTTCTTCGGAGCCGCACCCGGCGTCGGCAAGACGTACGCGATGCTCGAAGCGGCTCGGCGCAGCAAGGCCGATGGCGCCTCGATCCTCATCGGTGCGGTCGAAACCCATGGCCGCACCGAGACCGCCAGGCTGCTCGATGGGCTCGACGTGTTGCCGCGCCGGCGGATGGATCACCGTGGCGTCGTCCTCGAGGAATTCGATCTCGAAGCGGCGCTCGCGCGCAAGCCCGGCTTCGTGGTCGTCGACGAGCTCGCGCACACGAATGCCCCCGGCAGCCGCCACGCGAAGCGCTGGCAGGACGTCGTCGAGCTGCTCGATGCAGGGATCGACGTGTGGACGACGCTGAACGTGCAGCATGTCGAAAGTCTCGGCGACGTCGTGCAACAGATCACCGGCATCAAGGTGCGCGAGACCGTCCCCGACGCGATGCTCGAACGTGCCGACGATATCGAGCTCGTCGACCTGTCGCCCGAGGATCTGCTCGCGCGGCTCGCAGAAGGTAAGGTTTACGTTCCCGACCAGGCGTCGCGCGCGCTCTTGTTTCAGCGCGGCAACCTGCTCGCGCTCCGCGAGCTCGCGCTGCGGCGGGCGGCCGAACACGTCGACGCCGAGGTGCTGCGCTATCGGCGCGAGCACGGCATCGCGACGCCGTGGCCGACCCACGAACGGATCGTCGTGTGCGTCGGACCCAGTCCCGGCTCGGAGCGGTTGATTCGCGCAACCAAGCGGATGGCCGAAGGTCTCCACGCGCCGTGGATCGCGGTCAATGTCGAACTGATCGGCGCCGCACCGCTCGGTCCGCGCGATCGCGAACGGCTCGAAGCTCACCTGCGTCTCGTCGAGACGCTTGGCGGAGACGTCGTTCGCCTGCGCGGCCATCGCGTGGCCGAGGCACTGCTTGCACACGCGCGCGAGCACAACGTGACTCGCATCGTCGCAGGCAAGCCAACCCACCCGCGTTGGCGCGACCGGCTGCGCGGTAGCATGCTCGACGATCTGATTCGCGGTTCCGGGCCAATCGAGGTCCACGTGATCGCGCCGGTCGTGAGCGGCGCGGCACAAGCCGAGCCCATGCCGCGGGCGGAGCACGCCGAGCTCGGGTCATACGCATGGGCGATCGCGGCGATCGCAGGGGTCACTGCCATCGGGCTGTTCGCGTTCGAGTACGTCGCGCTCGCCGAGATCACGATGCTGTATCTGATCGCGATCTTGCTCGCCTCGCTACTCGGCCGCGGCCCGTCGCTGGTCGCCGTCGCGCTGGCAGTGGTGTTGTTCAACTTCTGCTTCGTGCCGCCGCGGTTCACGCTCGCGGTCGCCGACGTGCGTCACCTGCTGACGTTTGGCGTCATGTTCGGCTCGGGGCTGGTGATCAGCACACTCGTCATTCGGTTGCGCCGCCAGGAGCGTGATGCAATCACGCGCGAGCAACGCACCGCGCATCTGCAGGCGTTCACGCGCGACGTCGCCGCGGCCGATTCCGTCGCCGATGTCGCGACGGTCCTCGCTCGTCACCTGGAAGCAACGCTCGACGTCGCGGCCGCCGTGCTGGTTCCCGATCCTGTCGATGGCCTGGTCGCCGCGGCAGGCCTGACTCCCGTCGCCGCGCAGGAGATCACCGTCGCACGCTGGGCATTCGATCACCGTGAAGTCGCGGGACATGGCACGGATACGTTGAGCGGCACGAGCGCACTCTGCGTGCCGCTGATCGCAGGTGACGCCGCTGTCGGCGTGCTCGCGATCCAACGCCGCCGCGGCACCCCACCGCGGCTTGGCGTCGACCAGCGCCAGCTCATCGACGCGCTTGCGCGCCAGGCGGCCCTCGCGATCGCTCGCGTGCAGTTCGCCGAACAGGCGCGCGAGGCGGCGCTGCGCGCGCACACCGAGGAGCTGCGCAGCTCGCTGCTTTCGGCGGTTTCCCACGACCTACGCACTCCGCTGTCGGTCATCACGGGCGCTGCGACGTCGCTGGTGCAACACGGAGACACGCTGACCCCTGCCGCGCGCGGCGAGTTACTCCAGACGATCGTCGAGGACGCGCGCCGGCTCGAACGCGTGTTGTCCAACCTATTGCAGTTGACGCGCGTCGAGACCGGCATGCAGCCAGCGCGTGAGTGGGTCCCCGCGGACGAGATCGTCGGCGCGGCTCTAACGCGCACCGAAGAGACGCGGCGAGGCCGGGCGGTCGAGACCGATGTGGAATCCGACCTGCTGCTCGAGATCGATCCGGTCTTGTTCGAGCAGGTGCTGATCAACCTGATCGAGAACGCGACGAAGCACGGAGCGCCACCGTTCACGATCCGCGCGCGCCGCGACGGTGGCGACGTCGTGATCGAGGTCGCCGATCGCGGCCCCGGCCTCCCGCAAGGGGAGAGCGCGCGGTTGTTCGAGAAGTTCGTACGCGCGTCGGCGGCGCCGGGCGCGGGTCTCGGGCTCGCCGTCGTACGCGCGATCGTGCACGCACATGGCGGTACCGTCATCGCGGCGAATCGTCCCGACGGCGGCGCGGTGTTTCGCGTCGTGCTGCCGACTCCTCCTCCGCCGGCGACACCGCTCACGTTACCGGAACGAGCCGCGTCATGAGCACGGTGTTGGTGATCGAGGACGATCAACAGATGCGGCGGTTTCTGCGTACCGTGCTGGCCGGTCAAGGACACACCATCGTCGAAGCCGGTACGGTGGCGACGGGTATCGACGAGGTGCGGCGCGCGCGTCCTGACGTCGTGCTGCTCGATCTCGGATTGCCCGATGGCGATGGGCTTGCCGTGATTGCCGAGATGCGTCCCGCCGAACCGCGTGTCCCAGTCATCGTGTTGTCGGCGCGCGGCCAAGAGGGAGACAAGGTGATCGCGCTCGACAGCGGAGCCGATGACTACCTGACCAAGCCGTTCGGGGCCGGCGAGCTGCTAGCGAGGATCCGCGCGGTCATGCGGCGTGGTGCAGTCGCCGGGGTCACACCGGAAGTGATCGACGTTGGTCCGTACCGGATCGATCAAGCGCGCCACGAAGTCACGGTAGATGGCAAGCTCGTTCATCTCACGCCCATCGAGTTCAAGCTCCTCGTCGAGCTCGCAAGGCAGCCCGGGCGCGTGCTCACCCATCGCCAACTGTTGCGGCAAGTGTGGGGTCCGACGGCCGTCGATCAGAATCACTACCTGCGCGTTCACGTCGCCGCGTTGCGCCGAAAGATCGAGCGCGACCCCGCACAACCGCGTTGGCTCGTCACCGAGGCCGGCGTTGGATATCGCCTTCGCGACGCAGCCCCGACCGAGTAACTCACAGCTCGATCTGCACGCCGAGCTCGACGACGCGGTTGGGCGGCAGACTGAAGAACGCGGTCGGCGTCCGCGCGTTGCGCGATAGAAACGCGAACAGCAGCTTGCGCCATCGCGCGAACCGAGACTTCCCGCCCGTCAGTAGCGTCTGACGTCCGAGGTAATAGGTCGTCGTCATCGGCTGCGTGACGAGCCCCTTCGTCGCACAGCGCGCGATGATCTTCGGCACGTCGGGCGACTGCATGAATCCAGTCGGCGCGATCACCCGAAAGAAGCCGTGACCCATGCTGCGTACTTCGAGCGCTTTCTCGAGGTCGACCCACGGCACGGCGCGCGTATCGACCGAGAACAGCACCACCTGCTGGTGCAGGACCTGGTTGTGCTTCATGTGATGGACGAGCACGTTCGGGATTCCGCCCGGCGTCGATGACATGAACACGGCGGTGCCTTTCACGCGGTGCGGTGGTTGAGCCTCGATATCGGCGAGAAACAGCTCGTCGGGCAGCATGCCGGCGTCCATCACCTTCGAGAGCTCGACGCGACCGCGCCACCACGTCGTCATCACGACGAATACGCCGAGACCGATCGCGAGCGGGAACCAACCTCCGTCGAAGAACTTGAGCGCGTTCGCGGAGAAGAACGCGAGATCGATCGCGAGAAATGGCACGAGCAGCGAAAGTGCCTTGGTGCGCGAGAAGCCCCAGCGGCGCACGCAGACCATGTAGAACAGGACGGACGTGATCGCCATCGTGCCGGTCACCGCGATGCCGTAGGCGGCCGCGAGCCCCGAGCTCGTGCGGAACTGCAAGACGACCGCGAGCGTGCCGGCCATCATCGCCCAGTTCATTT
This sequence comes from Kofleriaceae bacterium, assembly GCA_036524455.1. Classification (GTDB taxonomy): domain Bacteria; phylum Myxococcota_A; class Polyangia; order Haliangiales; family Haliangiaceae; genus JABFXX01. The sequence goes on from DATDCH010000116.1 coordinate 5,300, forward strand.
CGGGGATGTAGATCTGACCTTCGGTGTCCGCCGAGGTGTGAACGACGGTGAGTCGCGGCCAGAAGCCTAGCTGCATCGCCTGCCGGGTGATCGAGAATACGCCGGAGATCAACGCTTGCGATGCGATGATCGCTGCCATCAGCGACAGCGCGAGCATCGGAATCAACAGCGAGACGCCGGCGATCTCGAGATGCTCGGTCGCCCGATAGAACGGGTTGCGGATCGTGCCGAGGTCGTAGGACAGCAGGACCGCGCCTTGCCCGAAGTAATTGAGCAACAGCGCCGGTAGCGCGAGCGTGAACCACGCGATCCGGATCGGCTTCTTGCCGAAGTGCCCCATGTCTGCGTAGAGCGCCTCGCCACCGGTGACGACGAGAAACACGAGTCCGATGATGATGAAGCCCATCGCACCGTTGCTCGCGAGGAACATGACGCCGTGAACCGGATTGACGGCGGCGAGCACCTCGGGTTTCTCGACGATCCAGCGCAAGCCGATCGCGCCAATCGCGAGAAACCAGATCGCGATCACCGGACCGAACGCGACGCCGATCCTTCCCGTACCGTAGCGTTGCACGAGGAATAGACCGACGAGGATCAGCAGCGTGACCGGGACGACGAAGCTGGTCAACGCGGGGCTCTGCTCCGACAGACCTTCCATCGCGCCGAGCACAGAGATCGCCGGTGTGATCACACCGTCGCCGAACAGCAGGCCGGTGCCGAACAAGCCGAGCAGGATCGGAATCACGAGCCGGCGCCCGCGGCTGCCTTCGTCACCGGCGACCAACGCCGCCAGCGCGAGGATGCCACCTTCGCCTTTGTTGTCGGCACGCAGCACGAACATGATGTACTTGACGCAGATCACGAGCATCAGCGACCAGAACACCAGCGACAGCACGCCGAGTACGTTGTCGGGCGTAGGCGGAACGGCGTGGGGCGAGAACTTGCCCTCGGGGTGCCACGCCAGACACTCCTTGATCGCGTAGAGCGGCGACGTACCGATGTCACCGTAGACCACGCCGAGCGCACCGAGCGACGCCAGTGCGAGCGCGCGCCGTGCGGAGGATCGCGAAGTAGGCCCCGGCGATGGACCGGAGATGGAAACTTCCTCGGACGCCGCTACTTCAACTGACATAGCTTTCCGCGCGCGACACAGAGCGCTCGCCTCGACCATGCCGCGCATCGCGCCGAGCACGTATCAAGAACGCGTTAAGATCCGGATGTCCTCTTTGTTCATTGCAAACATCAAACCGAGTGCGCGTCACGTATCGTACGGACGATGCACGTTTGGCTTGTCACTGCGATTTCGCTGCTCTCGTTGTCTCGCGCCGCCGCAGACTCACTGCCGGCCGACGTGCCGCCCGTGCCCGCGATCGCCGTCGGCGGTTACGTCGAGACGTATTATCAATTGCACGTTCAGAATCCCGACAACCGCCTCACGAACCTGCGCGGGTTCGATAACCGGAGTCGGACGTTCACGTTGTCGAACGTCGCGCTCGACGTGCGTGGTGAACGCGGACCGATCAGCGCGCGCATCGTGCTGCAGATCGGTCACGCGCCCGCGACGTACTACACCGTAGAGCCGGCGAGCCCGGGTGCGAACGGCGCAAACGCCAGCGACGGCGAGCTGTGGCGCTATCTCCAGACTGCGACGGTGACGGGGCGTGCACCGCGTGAGATCACGATCGAGGCTGGCCTGTTTACATCGCCGATCGGGCTCGAGATCACGGCGGTCAAGGACAACTGGAATTGGTCGCGCTCGAACCTGTTCTTCGGGCTGCCGGCTTATCACGCGGGGATCACCGTCGCGCGGCCCGTCACGACGACGTGGACCGGCAAGCTGCACGTCTACAACGGGTGGAACAACGTGGTCGATAACAACGGCTACCCGAGCGCCGGTGCGTCGCTCGGATTCAGCGCGGGCGCCGTGTCTGGGCAACTGCTCTATCTTGGCGGAGTCGAACGTGCGACCGAGGCGGCCGAAGGGGCAGCATGGCGGCATCTGTTCGACGCCTACGGTCAGGTCAAACTCAGCGACATCGTGTCGGTCGCCGCGCAGCTCGACGCTGGCTTTGAACGCAACGACATCGGGACGAGTCGATGGTTTGCCGCTGCCGGTTACACGAAGCTGCAGCTGCTCGCGTCGCTGTACGCGGCCGCGCGCGTCGACTATTTCTACGAGCACACCGATGGCGCGCAGCCGATCTTCTGGCCGATCGAGTGGATCGCTTCAGCGACCGCGACGTTCGCGTACCAACCGGTCGACTACGTGTCCGTACGATTCGAGTACCGTCACGACCACGCGGCAGCGGACGCCTTTTTCGGCGACGCGGTCGCAACCGATCCGATGACCATGGCGTACGTACCGAACCGGGACGCACAGGACACCGTGACGGCGGGGGTCACGGCCTGGTTTTGATCGGGCGTCGGTTATCGACAGCTTTCACGGTTACGGCAAGACGAACACGCCTTTGAGATCCTCGGAGCGCGAGATGACCTCGGCCGGGTCTTTGATCGAGGCAACGCGGAACTGGTAGTACATCCCTGCCTCGAGAGGCGGTCCCGCGTAGGTCAGCGTCACGACACTCTTCGGCGTGCCCGCCTCCCACACGATGTTGCCGTACGAGTCGAACACCGTGACCTCGTAGCGATCCTCGGACGAGTCGTCGAGCCACGTGAACGTCGGCGTTCCGGTCACCGTCTCGGGCGTCGTCGCGCCGGGACCGACGATGTCGACGGATCCGGTCACCTTGAAGCCCTCGCCAATCTCGACGTCCTGCCCTGCGATGACTTCCTGGTGCACGATCGCGGTGCCGCCAATCCCGGATTCGTCGCGAACGAGGTTGTCGTTCTCGAACGCTGCGAGCACGACGTAACGACCGGCCGGAACGCCCGTGATCGAGAACGCGCCGTCGATCGTGGGAGCTTCGCCTGGCTCCGGTGCGCGAAGTCCAGGCGGTGTCTCGCCGCGCGCGAGAGCCGCCTTGAACGTCGACTCAACGACGAGGATCACGGACGTGCCCTCTCCGAGTTGCCCGTTGACGATGCTCACCGAGCCGGCGACCGTCGAAGCGGCAGCGCTACTGAGGTCCAGGTTGACCTCGGTCGCCACGCCCGCGCTGACGTCGACGTCCTTGCCGACATAGTTGTGACCGCGCGCGTACGCTTGCACGCTCGCCGCGCCCACCGGGACGTTGAGGATCGCGTATTCGCCGTCGCGCCCCGCGATCGCGGTGTGCCCCACGCCGCCGACCTCGGCGACGACCAGCACGCTGGCATCCGTCGGGTTATCCGCGACCTTGCCCTTGACCGTGCCGGTCGCTGGCCCGTTCGGCGCGAGCTTCAGCAGGCCGACATCGGTCAGCGAGGACGCGATCTCGTAGCGCCCGTCGGTCAAGACCGCGCTGCTCGTGTCGAACGCAAGCGCGGGACGAATGCCCGAGGGGAACGTGACGTACCCGTTCGCATCGGCTCGTAGCGTGATCTTGAAGCTCTCCGCGGGCGCACCCG
>DATDCH010000117.1:0-14392 GCA_036524455.1 Kofleriaceae bacterium
GATCTGATGGCCTCGGGCGTGACGCGCGAGCAGTACATGACTGTCCTCACGAAGATCTATGGCTTCGAGGCGCCGATCGAGAGCGCGCTCGCATACACGCCGCAGCTGATCGTTCGGGATCGGCGCGAGCGCATGCGCTCCGGTTTGATCGTGCAGGACTTGCTCTCGCTCGGCATCACGCCCAGCAAGATCGCCGCGCTGCCGCAGTGCGACTCGATCGGCCCGTTCGACGATCCAGCGCAAGCACTCGGTTGGAAGTACGTGATCGAGCGGCCGACGCAGCTGCATAGCGCGATCAAGCGCAACATCGTGTCCCGCATCGCCGACGTCGCCAACGCGTGCGCGTACCTGTCGTCGTGCGATGGCATCGCCGCGCCTCGCTGGCAGCAGTTCGGACTCTTGCTCGACGAGGTCAGCAAACGGCCCGGCGCGACGGACCGGATCTTGTCGGCCGCGAAGACCGCATTCACCGCGATGAGCGAATGGTTTCATCGCGTGCCCAGCGACCAGGTGGTGCATCCATGATGGCCACGCGCCGCGTCCTGCTGGTCGATGACAACGACGATCAGCGCTCGCTGCTCGCGAATGCACTGCGCGCTCGCGGTTGGAGCGTGCATATCGCGCGCAACGGCAAGCAAGGCGTCGATACGGCGCAGCGAGTCCAACCGGAGATCGTGCTGACCGAGCTGATCCTCCCCGACGTGCGCGGACTCGATTACGCGCGTTCGCTACGCAGCATGGTCGAGCACGACTTGCTCGTCATCGCGCTGACACGCGTACCGCCGGAGCTGCACGGTCGCGCGCTGGCTTCAGGCTACGATCACGTGCACCGCAAACCGTTCAACGCCGACGATCTGCATCAGCACATGGTGACCTGCGCGCTGCGCGTACAGCGCGCGAGCTAATCGCGGTCTTCGTCGCAGATCGGTCCGAGCTGATCGACCGCGTCCCATGCTTGCGGCGGCGCGACCATCCAGACGACGCGGTGCCCGAGCTTCGCGTTGCCGGGTGACAGGTCGTAGGTCGCGTACTGACCGTTCGCTTCGGCGAGCGCGACCTTCGCGCCACTGCCATCGGCGAGCACGGCGATCAGCGGCAGCGAATGCTCCTGCCCCTCGGTCACTTTGACCGCACCGCCCTGCTGGCTTGGAATCCAGAACCCGCTGGCACGCTCCGCCTGCCACGCGCACTGATCCGGCTCGTTGTTGATCTGCAGCCAGTTGATCGCGCCGGTCCATGCGATGGGTTGGCCGCCGACTTTGACCTCCGCGAACGCCCACAGCATCTCGCACGCTGGTGCCACACACGATTTCTGCGGCAGCGCATCGAGGAGTGGCTTGGGCAACGGTGACTCTTTCGTCGGCGGATGCCACTTCTTCGCCTTGTCCGTCTCGCCGAGCCGGCCCGCGATCGGTTGCGGAACCTCAAATCTGCAGCCACCGGGCGATTGCTCCGAGACGAGCACGATGCCGCCGGCCTCGTCGGGATTCTTCGGCGCGGCGCAGCCGTCGAGCTCGATGCCGTAGAGCACGCTGGCCGGTGGCCCCTCGAACTTCGCGGTGTAGTAGTTACCGAGCTTGGCCTGGCACGGCGGCCCACCCGGCGTGGCGAGCCACAGCGTTCCCGGTGGCGCAACCGGTACGCCGGCGGCGCTCGCAGCGGCTGCATCGATCGTCGCGTACACCGGCGCGTCGCCTTGCAGCGGCGCGGCATGAAGCGGCACGGTCCAGCCGCTGCGCCCTTGCTCCTGCTGCGCGTACGACGCGACGTAGACGCCTGCGGCCGCGGGACACCCGGCGCCGGTTTGCGGCTGCGCGGTGGTGCCCTTCTTCGGGCACGCAGCAAGTGCGAGCACGAGACTGCAGTAGACGAAGCGAATCATGGCGCGGACTGTACCGCAGCCGCGTAGCAAGATCCGTCTGGCGCTTCGCGCCCCGGATTTGCCGCCAAGCCGCCGAGCCGCCGCAGACGCCAAGACCGGACAGGTTTCGGGATCGCGCTCTGCTCGAACGATCGCGCGAGCAGAACACGATCCCCAAGAACCTTCTCTCCGGCGTCTTGGCGATCCTCTGCGCTTGGCGGTGATCTCCTCTCGTCGGCGCAACGCGCCTGACGTTTTCAGAACGCGGCTAACGCGGCGGGCTAGTTCGCGGCGACGCCGAGGTAGCGAGTGACCAGCAGCGTGGTCTCGTCGATCAGGCGCGGATCGCGGAGCCGCTGCGGGTAGAGCAGCGCCGCGCGGTGCACGACCGACTCGATCGTCGAGACGAGGATGAACGCGGCGAGGTCCGGATCGCGAATCGCGATCTCGTTGCGACGGGCCGTGAGCAGACCCGCGACCATGCGGTTACAGATCTCGTCCATCTCGCGCAGGCGAGCGAGCTTGCCGATGCGCGGCACTTGCTCGGTGAGCACGCGATGCAGCTCGGGATCGACCGCGTGCGCGCGGATCGTCAGCTCGACCACGCAGCGCGCCGCCTCGGCGAGCGGCAGCTTCGCGACACGCGTGAGCTCGGCAAGGATCGCGGTGTTCATCTCCTCCATGTGGCGCTCGATCAGAGCGAGCACGAGCGCTTCCTTGTTTGGAAAGTATTGGTAGAGCGAGCCGATCGAGACGCCTGCCGCGGACGCGACTGCGTTCGTCGACAGGCCATCGAAGCCCTGCTTGACCAGAACCCGAGTCGTCGCCTCGAGGATCGTGTCGACCGTCGCCTTGCTGCGGGCTTGGCGAGGCCGTTTACGTGGCGTGGTCCGGGTTTGGCGTTGCATCGCGGGCTCCTCGATCGGCGGTCGAAACGCGAGTAGACAATGTGAGCGATCGCTCGCATTTTATGAAACCATGGCGTCGTTGACCAGCGCGATCTCTCCGCCTGTCTTGTCCGTACCGCCGGTCCCGGGGTGGCCGTTGGTCGGCAACCTACTTGCGTTCCGGCGCGACCGGCTCGCGCTGCAAGACCAAGCTGCGCGGGTCGGACCAATCGCGCGGCTGATGCTCGCGCATATCCCGGTCTACGTGATCACCGACGCAGACCTCGCGCACGAAGTGCTTGCGGAGCAATCCGGTGCGTTCCGCAAGTCGATGGGCTTGCAGTTCCTGCGCCCGATGCTCGGCGACGGCCTGCTGCTCGCCGAAGGTGAAACGCACAAGCGCCACCGCAAGCTGCTCGCGCCCGCGTTCGCGCCGAGGCGCCTCGAGAAGTACGGCGAGATCATGGTCGACGAGACCGACAAGCAGCTCGCCGGCTGGCACAACGGCAAGCGCATCGATCTCGCGCACGAGATGATGGAGATGACGCTCGCGATTGCCGGTCGCACGATGTTCGGCGCCGACGTCCGCAGCGATGCAGCGCAGGTCGCCGAGGCACTCGAGCTCGGCATGCGCGCGCAGCAGGCGAATCTGCGCTCGCCGATCCAGCTCGGCTACGAGTGGCCGTTGCCGCGCCATCGCCAGATGAGGCGCGCGGTCAAGCTGCTCGACGAGGTCGTCTACCGCTTGATCGCCGAAGGCCGCACGCGCGGCACCGATCGCGGCGACGTGCTGTCGATCCTGCTGCTCGCGCGCGATGAAGAAGGTGGCCTCACCGACACGCAGGTACGCGACGAGGTGATGACGCTGTTACTCGCGGGCCACGAGACGACCGCGAACGCGATGACGTGGACGTGGTTCGAGCTCGGCCGCCATCCCGACGTGCTCGCGAAGCTCGCGATGGAGGTCGACGCGCTGGGCAAGCGCGCCGTCACCGTCGACGATCTCGCGAAGCTGCCGTTCAACCTCGCCGTGATCGAAGAAGCGATGCGCATCCATCCGGCGGTCTACATGACCGCGCGCGAGGCGATCGACGAGGTCGTGGTCGGCGGCCATCGCCTGCCGAAGGGCGCCATCGTCGCGGTCAACATCCGCGGCATTCATCGGCGCGAGGATTACTTCGTGGCGCCCGACGCATTCATGCCGGAGCGCATGCTGCCCGACGCGAAAAAGTCGCGCCCGCGCCATCACTATCTGCCGTTTGGCGCAGGTCCGCGCATCTGCATCGGCGCGCACTTCGCGCTGCTCGAAGCGCAGCTCGCGCTCGCGACGATGGTGCAGCGCACGCGGCTCCGCATGCTGGCGACGCGCGTCACGCCCGAACCGTTGGTCACGTTGCGGCCGCGCGGCGGCATGCCCGCGGTCGTCGAGCTACGCCGGTGACGTCGATGTCGGCCGCCCTCGCGGCAAGACCTGCTAGCCTCGGAGGCTCGTGTGCTCAGGATTCTGCTAGGAGCCCTGTTCTCGGGCTCCATTCACTTCGTGGTGTGGTGGCGCCTGGTCAAGCCTGCCGAGCTGCCGCGTCGCGTGCACTGGGCGATCACGACCGCGATGATCGTGTGTTGGCTCGCGATCCCGATCACCACGACGGCACGGCTGTGGGCACCGGCGCTGTCGCGCACGCTCAGCTGGGTGACGATGCCGTGGATGGCGCTGATCGGGCTCAGCCTGGTCGCCGTCGTCGCGCTCGAGCTCTCGAAGCTATTTGCACGCGCCGGCCGACGCGCGCTCCGCAAGCCGGTGCCGCAAGGAGATGTGATGTCGCGGCGTAAATTCCTCGCGCGGGTTGGCAGCGGCGCCGCGGTGACGGCGGCCACGACCAGCGTCGCGCGCGGCATGATCGAGGCGCGCGGCACGCACGAGATCGTCGACGTCGAGATCCGGCTCGCGAAGCTGCCGAAGGCGCTCGATGGCTTCTCGATCGTACAACTCTCCGATCTGCACGTCGGCTTGACGATCGATCGCACGTTCGTCCAGCGCGTCGTCGAGCAGACGAACCGGCTGTCGCCCGACCTGGTCGCGCTGACCGGCGACTTCGTCGATGGGCCGGTCTCGGAGCTCGCTGATGAAATCGCGCCGCTCGGCGCGCTGCGCGCGAAGCACGGCGTGTATGCGGTGACCGGCAACCACGAGTACTACGCCGGCGCCGATGCATGGATCGAAACGATCACGAAGCTGAACGTGAAGTACCTGCGCAACGAGCTCGTCACGATCGGTGACGCCAACGCCGCGTTCGATCTCGCCGGCGTCGATGATCACGGCGCGCGTCGCTACAACGGGCATGGCGAGGACTTGCAGCGCGCGACCGCGCAGCGCGATCCGAATCGGGCGCTCGTGCTGCTCGCACATCAGCCGCGCCAAGTTCGCCGCGCCGCGAAGCATGGCGTCGATTTGCAACTGTCCGGACATACGCACGGCGGGCAGATCTGGCCGTGGCATTACATCGTCAAGGTGCAACAGGGTGGCCTGCTCGCGGGGCGCTACGACTACGAGGGTACGCAGCTATACGTGACGCGCGGTTGTGGATATTGGGGCCCGCCGGTGCGTTTGCTTGCTCCTCTCGAGATCACGCGCGTGATACTACGCAGCGCATGAGGCTGTGCGCCGTCGTCGCCCTCGCCGCCTGCGGCAAGAGCCACGAACCGCGCGCGCTCGACAAGCAGGCCGCGGCCGGCGTGTTCGAGGAAGTGCCGATCACCGCGCCGCACGGCATGTCGGATCTGTCGATCGACGATCGCGGTGTAATGTGGGCGATCGCCGAGCGCGACCGCAAGGTGCTCGAGCTCGAGCTCGGCAAGCCTCCGATCGTGTATGGGCTCGAGGGCGTCGCCGCGGGCATCGACACCGAGGGGATCGCGTGGCTCGCCGATGGGCGGTTCGCGATCAGCACCGAAGGTGCCGAGGAAGCGACGGCGGCGATCATGTTCGCGGAGCTCGACCGGCAGCGGTTGATCGTCACCCGCACGCGGCAGATCACGAGCGCCGAGCTCGGCGTCACGATCACCGAGAACCACGGCATCGAGTCGATATGCGGCAAGGGTGATGACGTGCTCGCCGCCAGCGAGTCGGTCGGCAAGCTTCCCGACGGTACGCGCTACTCCGCGCTCGCGTGGCTGCGTGACGACAAGCTGTCGATCACGAAGGTGCGGCTGACCAGCGACAAGGGCAAGATCTCGGCACTGCACTGCGGGTTTGCGATAGACGGCTCCGTGCAGGTGACCGCGATCGAGCGCCACTACAGCGTCAGCCGGATCCTCGAATTCACGGTGAAGCGCGACGACGTCGAGGTCACACCGACGGTCGCCCTCGATCTCGCGCCGATTCTGCGCGACTCGCTGAACCTCGAAGGGATCGTTCGGCTGCCCGACGGCCGGCTCGTCGCGATCAACGACAACCAGGGCAAGGCCGCGCGCGGGCCCACCCAGCTACTCGTGTTCGCGAAACGGTAGCGGCGCGGTGCTACAACTCGCGCCATGCGCTCGATCGTTATTGCGCTTATCCTGATTCCCGCCCTCGCCGGTGCCGAGCCGCCGAAGCTCACGCTCGAGCAGGTGATCGCGAAGGCGATCGCGAACCCGCGCGTGCAGATGGCGGAGAGTGATCGCGATGCCGCCGCTGCGCGTGTCGACGAGGCCGACGCAGCCCGCCTGCCGCGGCTCAAGGGCACCGCGTTTGGAACACTGAGTCCCGAGATCAACTGCCTGAATCCCGAGTGCAGCGAAACCGATCCGCAGAACTTCGCGTGGCGCTTCGAAGGCTTCTTCGGTGGCGCCCAGCTCGACCTCACCCAGCCGCTGTTCACGTTCGGCAAGCTCGCGCACGCGCGGTCCGCCGCACGCGCCGGCCTCGACGCCCAGCAAGCGCTCGCCAACGAAGCCGCGGGAGACGCGGCCGCCGATGCCGCGAAGGCGTACTGGGGACTCAAGCTCGCGCGCGAGCTCGGCTACATGCTGGAGGACGGCATCGAGACGATCACGAAGGCACAGGAGGGATTCGAGGATCGCAAGGACGTGACGATCCAGGATCGCCAGCGCGTTTCGGTGCTGCTCGCCGAAGCGCGAGCGCAGCGTGCAGATGCAGCGCAGGCCGAAGCGCAGGCGCTTGCCGGGCTACGTGCGATCACGAACACGCCGGATGCCGACATCGACGACACCGAGCTGCTCCCGATCGAGCGCCCGATGCTCGAGGCGGCGCAGCTTACCGCCGCTGCCAAGCGACGTCCGCAAAGCGTCGCCGCGGCGTCGGGTGCGAGAGCCGCCGACGACCTCGCCGAACTTCAGGCGGCGTACTACTTCCCCGACCTAGCCCTTGTGGGCAGTGCGTTCATTTCTCGCGCGCAAGGTGTCACCGATCCACCAGGTGTGTTTGCCAACGATCCCTACAATCGTTCGGGAGCTGGGCTCGTGCTCGCGCTGCAGTGGCAGATCGAGCCCTGGACCGTCAAGGCACGTACCGAACGCGCCCGCGCCGAAGCTCATAAGATGAAGGCGCAATCGGCGCTCGCGGCGCTAGGTGCGAGCTACGACGCCGAGACGTCCGCGGCCGAAGCACGGGCGGCCCGGGCCAAACTGGAGGCGACCACCGATGGGGAAAAAGCGGCAAGAGCGTGGCTTGCATCGGTCTTGCAAAACGAGGCTGTAGGTACGGCCGAAGCCAAGGATCTCGCAGATGCATACATCGCGTGGTTTCAAATGAAGGCCCGATGGGCACAAGCCGTCTTCCAATGGAACGTCGCTGTGGTACGTGTCGGGCGCGCGACCGGTGAATTCCGGGCAAGCGCCCCACGTCCGAGGTAAGAACTGGCCATGCAACGTCTGCTTATTATTTTGATCTCCCTGTTTGTCGCGATGCCCGCAGTTGCGGCGGGCCCGACTCCTTCGAAAGCCGGCCCGGGCACGGGCGCCGTGAAAGCCGCGAACGAAAAGATCGCGAGCTTGCTCAAGCAGAAACCGGCTGCGGGCTCGAAGGAAGAGAAGGAGCTTGCCGGCAAGGTCACCGTATCGGTGCGCGACTTCCTCGACATCGACGAGCTCGGCAAGCGCGCGATGGCCGACCAGTGGGCGAAGCTGTCGAAGGATCAGCAGACCGAGTTCCTCGCGACGCTGCGCGCGCTCATCGAGGACAACTACATCCGCGGTCTGCGCTCGAACCTGAGCTACACGGTCGACTACAACGGCGAGACCGCTGACAAGGAAGGCAACATCGTCGTCGCCACCATGGTCAACACGAAGCGCAAAGGTCGGCCGTTCAAGATCGGCATCGACTACGTGCTGAAGAAGCAGGGCGACAAGCTCAAAGCGTGGGACGTCAAGACCGACGGCGTCGGCCTGGTCGAGAATTACCGCGCGCAGTTCAACAAGATCATCGAGAAAGACGGCTTCGCGGGCCTGATCGCGCGAATGAAGAAGAAACAGAACGCGGGCTAGCCCGTACGTTCAGCAAGCTACGAGCGCTGGCGCACCCTGTGGCCGGCGCTCTTTCGTTTCGGCTTCGCCGCGCGGCCGCTCATCGTCGAGATTGGGTATGGTCTGGCCGTGTCGCTGCACCCGCCCTTTCGAGAAGCTGCCGAAGCCTGGCTCGCTGAAGACGCCGATCCGAAAACGGTCGCCGAGCTGCGTGCGCTGATCGAGCGCGCCGACAGGCGCGACGAGGCTGCGCTGCGCGAGTTGCGCGAGGCGTTCACCGGGCAGCTCGAGTTCGGCACCGCCGGATTACGCGGCATCCTCGGGCCGGGGCCGCAGCGCATGAACCGCGTGCTCGTGCGCAAGGTGTCGGCGGGCTTCGCGGCGTATCTGCGCGAGCACGTACCCGACGTCCAGCAGCGCGGCGTCGTGATCGGCCACGACGCGCGCCACAACTCGCGCATGTTCTCCGAGGACACCGCGCGGGTGCTCGCCGGCGCGGGCATCAAGGTCTATCTCGCGCATCGGCCGTGGCCGACGCCGACGACCGCGTGGGCTGTCACCGCGCTCGGCGCCGCGGCGGGCGTGATGGTGACCGCGAGCCACAACCCGCCCGCGTACAACGGCTACAAGGTCTATTGGGGCAACGGCGCGCAGATCATCCCGCCGCAAGATGTCGGTATCGCTGCTGCGATCGCGAAGATCGGGCGCAGCGACCAGCTCGCGATGCCGGACCTCGCCGAGGCGCGCGCGCAAGGTCTCGTCGTCGATCTCGACGAGGCGCTGCACGACAAGTACCTCGCCGCCGTGGTCGCGCTGCGCGCACAGCCCACGCTCGACGGCACCGGCCTCATCATCGCGTACACGCCGCTGCACGGCGTCGGCGCAGCGTCGGTCGAGCCCGCGCTCGAGCGCGCCGGTTTTCCGCGCGTGCACACCGAGCCGGCGCAGCGCCTGCCCGACCCGGACTTCCCGACGGTCGCGTTCCCGAATCCCGAGGAGAAAGGCGCGATGGATCGCGTGCTCGACCTCGCGCGCCGCAGCAACGCCGATCTCGTGCTCGCCAACGATCCCGATGCGGATCGGTTGTGCGTCGCCGTCCCCGACGACGGCTCGTATCGCGTGCTGACCGGCGATCAGGTCGGTGCGCTGCTTGCCGACTACCTGCTCGAGGTCACGCCCAAAGACAAGCGCATGGTCGCAACGACGATCGTGTCGTCGCAGCTGCTGAGCTTCCTCGCGCAGCAAACCGGCGCCGATTACCGCGAGACGCTGACCGGCTTCAAGTGGATCGGCAACGCGGCGATGGACTACGAGAAGGAAACCGGCGGCCGCTTCGTGCTCGGCTACGAGGAGGCGCTCGGTTATTCGGTCGGTCCGCTCGTGCGCGACAAGGACGGCGTATCGGCGTGCGTGATCTTCGCCGAGCTCGTCGCGTGGAACCGCGCGCGCGGCAAGACCGTGCTCGACCACCTCGACGACATCTATCGTCGCGTCGGCCTGTTCGTGACCGAGCAGGTCTCGCTGACCAAGCCCGGCGCCGACGGCATCGCAGAGATCCGCGCCGCGATGATGCGGTTTCGCGCGGCGCCACCGACCGAGATCGCGGGCTTCGCCGTCGAACAGGTCATCGACCTCGCCACCGGCGAAGGCGGGCTGCCACCATCCGACGTGCTCGTGTTCAAGCTCGCCGGCGGTCGCCGCATCATCATGCGGCCGAGTGGCACCGAGCCGAAGCTCAAGAGCTACTACGAGGTCCGCGTGCAGATCGGTGCCGGCGAAGAGGTTGCCGACGCCCGCATGCGTGGACTCGCCGAGCTGGCGCGTCTGCGCGACGTTCACCAAGCGATGATCTGACAGCCGGCGTTTGCCGGCTGACGTAACCTGCGCCCCGAGTGGCGAAGATTCGGCGCTCGCGGCGGCCAATTGGTCGGAGCACGGCGGGAGAACACGGCACGCACTGGCAACGCGCCGTGGTGCGCGAAATGCACTGATGGCGCTGCCTATGAAAGCGCTCTTACTTGGCCTGCTCGTGCTCGCGGCGGTGCCGCGCGTCGCGCGAGCCGACGGCATGATTCGGTGCAGCGATCCTGACAAGAACAACGGCAGCTGCAACGCGACAGGCGTGGACAGCGCGACCGTCGGTAGCAGCCTCCTCCTGCTCGGAGCCGTCGCTTATGGCATCGCTCGTCGCAAACGACGCTAACGCGGTCGTCGTCGACGCCGGACTCGCTTCGCCGCCGCGCGTGGCGAGCTCTCGCGTCGCGACGCCGCATGCGGCCGGTGACACCACCGGTCGTCCCTACGCTGCACTGCCCGCGAGGTCGGCGACACTTGTGCGGATCGCCGGCCTCGCGGTGCTGTGCACTGCAACGCTCGTTGCACCTGCGCTGCTGCTCGTGTGGATGCCGATCGTGCTCGGCGTACCGCACGTCGCGAGTGATATCCGATTCCTCGTGCTGCCGCTGCCTCGCCGCCAGCTGGTACTCGCGCTCGCCGCGTGCTCCGCGCTGGTCGCGCTCAAGGCGGCCTCGCTCGTGTCGGGCGTGCCGCTGCTGCACGTCGAGATGGCGGTCGTCGCGACGTGGCTACTCGCGATGCTCGTGCTCGTTCAGCCCACCCGCCGCTCGCACGCGCTCGCCCGTCACGCCGTGATCCGCCCGCGCAAGCGCACCGAGGCGGTGTGGCTGACCGGGCTGATCGCGGCGTTCGCGATCATCATGCTGCCGATCACGTTCGCGTTCGTCGCGGCGCTCGCACACAACTTCGTCGCGGTGATCGCGTGGATCGCCGTCAAGCGACCGGCTCGCCGCCACGCGATCGCGGTGATTGCCGTGATCGGTGCAGCGGTCGCCATGCTGCTACTCGCCGGGCCGGCGGTCGCGAGCTTCACCGGCGGTGACGCGAGCCCGTGGCTCACGGTCGACCAAGCAGCCGGCCTGATGTTCCGCGGCCTGCCGCTCGAGACGGGTCGCGCGCTGATCATCGCGTTCGCATTTCTGCAGGCCGTGCACTACGCGATCTGGCTCGACTGGATCCCGCGTGGCGCGCCACTGACCTCGGATGCGGCGCGCTCGACGCGACGCGCGCGGCTGGCCGGACTGGCGGTTGCCGGCGCGACGCTCGTCGTGATCGGTGCGGCGCTCGTGGACGCCGCGTGGGCGCGCACGACGTACCTCGCCCTCGCGACGTTCCACATCTACCTCGAGCTGGTCATCCTCGGTGCGTGGCTCGCGCGCCGCGTCCAGCCTCGCAGCCTCGCGAGTGCGATGTGATCGAGTGGCTGTTCGCGTTTGCGGTGACGTGTGCGATCGAGCTCGCGGTCGTGTTCTGGCTGGGCCCGCGCCACCCGCGCCGGCTTGCGGTCGGCTTGGTCGCGCAGCTCGTCACCCATCCGTTCGTGTGGCTCGCGATGGCAAGCCTGCCTGGCTCGCAGCTGGCGCGTCTGCTGTGCGTCGAGCTGTGGGCGACGCTCGTCGAGACTGCGGTGTACAAGCGCTTCCTCGGCTTGCGCGGTCGCGATGCGTTCGCGCTGTCGGCGCTGGCAAACGCAGCGTCGTTGCTGCTCTGCGCGGCCATCGCGCTCGTGTTCTTCTAGCCGGGCGGTTAGCCGGACGGCTGATCAAGCGCCGGTAGCATCGCGAAGAACCGGTCCATCTGCGCCTTCTGCCTCGGCGGCATGTACTCGAAGTTGCGGCCGCGGTCGATGACTTCCCAGAACTCCTTCGATTCGACCAGCGTCAGCTGTTCGCGGATCACGTTGAGGCGGTCGCGATCCTCGCCGGCCATGTCATCGGCGATCTTCTTCGCGCGCTCGGTCGCGCCGACCGCGAGGTAGTAGCAGGCGAGCTTGATCTGCGCCTTGCGGATGCCCTGCAGGCCGGTCTCCTGCTTCTTGACCCGCAGCGGCTGGTCGAGCTCGAGGAACATGTCGAGCATCTTGTCGTCGACGTCGCGCTTCTGCGCGTGCGCGAACTCGCATAGCGCCGACACGTCGTACGCAACGGTTTCGGTCACGAAGCCGAGCTGCATGTCGTAGCTCGTGCGGCCGTAGTAGATCATGTGGCGTACGCCGTCGAGCGCGAAGTCGTCGGCGCCCTGACGGATCATCGTCTCGACGAGCAACCGGTACTGATTGAGCACGTTGTACGCGGTGCGCACCGCGCGCGCGTTGAGTCCCGAGCGCAGGTAGCTGTTCATGAACCGGAACGCGAGCTCGACGACGGAGTTGTCCTTCTTGGCGAGCGCCGCCTCGCCGACGTAGCGCGTATCGATCGCGATCAGGTAGTTGATGTCGGGCATGCTGCTTTGCGCCTCGGCGTAGATGCCGAGGTACTGGCGCAGCGCTTTCCACTCGAGCCACGTGCGATCGGCCTCGAGCGCGCGCAGCGATTCGGGATCCATCGCGACGAAGTCGGGGTTGTCGCGAATGCCATCGCCGATCTTGAACCAGCGCTCGTCGGCGCGGTTCTTCACGGACAGGTAGTTGACGATGAAGTCTTTGATCGCATCGACCGCGCGGCTCGCGATGATCTTGTCCTTGCCGGCGATCGAGTTCGTGGTGATGTCGGTGAGCTCCTCGAGCGCGGAGACTGCGGGGCGCTGCGCGTCGGCGATCGTCTGCGCGGAGCGAGCCGTCGCGGCTGCGGTGACATCGGCGGCGGCGTCGTGCTCGATGCGCGCGACCAGATTGACCGGCTCGAGGAAGCGGAACACGTACGCGAAGTACGGCAACATGATCACGAGGCCAAGCGCGCACGCGATCATCATCGTCATCACCGCAGCGCGCGGCACGAACTCGGAGTGCAGCGACAGTGACAGCGCGACGCCGACGACGCACGTCACGACGTAGTAAGCCATCACGACAACGTTCGTGCGATCGCGAAGGAACATCTGCGCAACGCCGGTGTAACGGGCGCTGGTCAGCTGCACGAGCAGCGACACCACGGTGATCACGATGCCGAGCACGGCTGCGGTCATCGCCGCGAGGCCCGCGACCGCGTCGGAAATCAGCCCCGGCTCGAAGTGTACGTAGCGGGAAAGCGCACCATCTTGCGCTGGGGACGGCGCGCCGCCGGTCACCGTGGCGTCGAGCAAGTACACCGATGCAAAGGCAATCAGCGCGATGCCGCCGAGCAGCGCCATCGGGACCAGCCATAACCGCGCACCGGCGCGATGCGCACGACGCTTGACCCGTACCCGTGGTGTCACCTGCGCAGGTTATTTGATAAGGTGCCAGCTCTCAACAAGGAGCCCCTCGTGAGCGGAGTTACTCTCGAAGATCGCGCCAAGGCGCTCGAGGATCAATTCTTCGAAAAAGAAAACCAGAAGAAGCTGGAAGCAATGCGTGAGAAGGAGGCCGCGAAGACGACTCGCGAGGAGCTGCGCAAGGCGTCGGGCATGACCGACGACGCGGTGCTCGACAAGCTGATCGCGCTGGGGCTCAAAACGAACACGATCGCGGCGCTATCGCTGGTGCCACTGATCGACGTCGCATGGGCCGACGGCGAGATCCAGGACAACGAGCGCAATGCGATCCTGCAGGGCGCCCACGGCAAGGGCCTCGAGGTCGGCAGCGACGGCTACGACCTGCTGCAGAGCTGGCTCAAGAAGAAACCGAAGCCAGAGCTGGCGGAAGCGTGGGAGTCCTATATCAAGGCGCTGACCAGCCAGCTCAATGACGAGCAGAACAAGCTGCTCAAGAACCAGATCGTCGGGTTCGCGAAGATGGTCGCGGCCTCTGCGGGCGGGTTCCTCGGCATCGGCAAGGTGTCGTCGGCCGAGGAGAAGGTCCTGGCGCGCATCGAAGCGGCGTTTGCTCGCTGATGATGCGCTTCCTCGGCAAGACCGGGGTGAAAGTGTCGCGCGTCGCGCTCGGCGCGATGTCGTTCGGCGGTGACGCCGACGAGGCGACCGCCGGCCAGATCTGGCGTGCCGCGCGCGATGCTGGCGTCAACTTCATCGACACGGCCGACGTCTACAACGAAGGTCGGTCGGAAGAGATCGTCGGTCGCCTGATGCAGGGCGAGCGCGACGACCTCGTGCTCGCGACCAAAGCGTACTTTCCGACGGGGCCGGGGCCGAATGCGCGCGGCACATCGCGCTATCACCTCGTGCGCGCGGTCGAAGCCAGCCTGCGCCGGCTCGCGACCGATCGCATCGATCTGTTCTATCTGCACCGCTT
>DATDCH010000118.1:0-8911 GCA_036524455.1 Kofleriaceae bacterium
GATCTGTGCGCGTCAAAGCGCGCAGGACGTGTTCCAGATCTAGCGCCGAAACGCCAAACAGGCCAAAGACGCCCTCACAGATCAGTCGGGGCCTGGCTGCGCGCGCGATCGACAAAGCGCTCGCCCTCTACTGACAGGCGTCGCACAGGCCGCGCACGTGCACTTCGACCTGGCGCTGCTTGACCGCGCGCGGTGGCTTGCCGCGCGACGCCGTGCGTGAGGAGCGCACCGCAAGCTCGATCTCGGGCAGGCACTCGACGGTGCCGCACTCGGTGCAGACGAAGTGCGGATGCGCACCGGCCTCGTGATCGTCGGACATGGCCTCGAACCGCCACACGTGATCGCCGACGTCGGTGCGTCGCACGAGCCCTGCTTCGGCGAGATCGGTGAGGTTGCGATAAATCGTCGCGCGGTCCCACGCCTGGGTCGCGAGACGATCGGCGACGTCGCCGTGCGACATCGGCGAATCGCTGGCGCGCAGCAGCTCGAGCACGGCGATCCGCGACGGTGTTGCGCGCAGTCCCTTCGCGCGCACGAGACCGCGCAGCTCGTCGAGGTTCTGTCTCACCGCCATCAACGTGCGACTGTATCGGTTTGGTGGTGGGCGCGCAAGCAGCTGCAATTCACTTGCATCTGAGAATTCTGCTACGCTCGCGACGATGTCACTGCGGTCGCACCTCGAGACGTTGGTGCGCACCGCTCCGCCGGAGCAAGTCGCTGACCGCGGCAGCGAGGTCGACCCGCGCAGCGTGGGTATCGACCGCAAAGTGATCGATGCGATCTGGCGCGCCACGGTCGGCGCGTACCGCACGGGCCTCTATCCCGCGCTCCAGCTGTGTATTCGCCGGCGCGGTCAGGTCGTGCTCGATCGCTCGCTCGGTCACCTGAGCGGCAATGCGCCCGCCGATCCGCCCGACGCACACAAGGTACTGGCGAAGCCGAGCTCGCTGTTCAACATGTTCTCGGCATCGAAGATGGTGACCGCGATGCTAGTCCACCTGTGCGACCAGCGCGGCTTGCTCCACCTCGACGATCCGATCGCGAGCTACGTGCCCGAGTTTGGCGAGCACGGCAAGCACCGCATCACGATCCGCCACGTGCTCACGCACCGCGCCGGTATTCCGCACATCCCACCGCAGTTCGCCGACGTCGGCTTGCTCGAACGTCCGCAAGAGATCCTGTCGCTGCTGTCGCGCCAGAAACCGCGTTGGCGCGCCGGCCAGCGCCTCGCATATCACGCGCTCACCGGTGGCTTCGTGCTCGGTGCGGTCGTCGAGCGCGTCACCGGCAAGCCGCTGCGCCAGTTTCTGCACGACGAGATCCTCGGCCCGCTGAAGTTCGATGCGTTCAACTTCGGCGTCCCGTCGCAGCGCCTGCGCGAGGTCGCGATCAATGCGTTCACCGGGCCGCCGGTGCTGCCGCCCATCTCGCAGATCCTCAAGCGATTGCTCAGCGTGCACTTCGTCGAAGCGGTGCGCGTGTCGAACGATCCGCGGTTTCTGACCAGCGTCGTACCGGCGGGCAACATCTGCACCACCGCGAACGAAGCGTCTCGGTTCATGCAGCTGCTGCTCAACGGTGGCGAGCTCGACGGCATCCGGGTGTTCGAGACCCGCACGATCAAGCGCGCGATCGCCGAGCAGACGTTCTTCGAGATCGATCTCACGATCGGCGCACCGATTCGCTACAGCATGGGCTTCATGCTCGGGGCACGGCTCGCGAGCCTCTACGGTCTCAACACGCCGCGCGCGTTCGGTCACGTCGGCTTCACGAACGTGTTCGTCTACGCCGATCCGTCACGCGATGTCACGGTCGCGCTGATGACGAGCGGCAAGCCCGCATTGTCGCCGGGCGTCACGCGCACGCTGTGGATCATGCAGACGATCGCGTCGAAGATGCCGCGCGACGGCACGGGTCCGCTGCGCAGTTAGCCGAGCACAAAATCGAACGTCGCGCGCTTCATACCGCGCAGCTGCTTGGTCTGCATGATCAGCGACTCGACGATGAACGGGTCGCTGTCGTTGTACGGATCACCCGCGAAATACAGCTGCGTCGTCAGCGTGCGACGTCCCGCGGCGCGCAGCTTGATGTGCACGTGTGCCGGCCGATACGTGTCGCCATTCAAGTAGCGGCCCGGCACGATCGTGCGCAGCTCGTAGCGACCTTTGTCATCGGTGACGAGCTTGCCGCGCAGATGGAAGCCGTCGTTGTCGTAGCCGCCGCGCGCGTCGGCGTGCCAGACGTCGAGCTCCGCACCGGCGACCGGCTCGCATCCCGTCGTCAGCACGGTGCCGGCGATCACGAGGCGCTCGCCGCGATCGGTATCACCGACGAGCACCGCACGGTGCGGCGCGCCGGCTTTGTAGAACGGGCCCTCGATGTTCGACGCGGTCGCGCCGCCGCAGCTCTCCGTGTCGAGTGGAGCGGGCGGCGGACCGTCGTCGTCTTCGACGTACGGTGTTGGAGCGAGTGTCGCCGCGCCGGCGTCGCGCCGCGAAGCGCGGCTGCCGCAGCCGACCAGCAGGAGGGAGCTAAGACCGAGAATGTCGCGCCTGGAGATCGTCATGTCGATCAGGCAACGGGGCCGCGGACCGACCGGCGCACAGAAAAAGCGCTCAGGCGGCAACCGCGCGGCTTCCGGAAAGAAAAACGGTCAGACACGGGAGTCGCGACGAAGGAGCAGGACGTCGGGACCAAAGGTGTCTGACCGTTGCCTAGCGACGTAACCAATTCCGTCGGTTCAGCGTGGCTGGCGACGGGGAGCCATCCGTCGTTCAGCTGATTCGGACATAGTGCAGCGGAGATGCCAGCTTGCAGCCGAAACCGCGGATAGACGGTTCGCGCACCATGGTCAGCGACGCGATCCGGCGCGGCAACCAGGCATCAAGCGATTAGCGTGCGCGCTGCCATGGTTGCCCGGCGGGAGCGCTAGCAGCCGCGGCAGCCACGACGAGTCGACTCGCCGGCTACTGGAGAGCGGATCGGGCAGCCCCTCGATCACGATCGGCCAGCCCAAGTCGCCCAACAGACTATATGCAACTCAATTGCATATGGCTCCGGTTGCGGTCACCACGATTGCGCCGAGCCATACACACCGACGTCCTTCTTCGGTTGTGGCTTCGCCTGCGGCTTCGGCGCTGGAGCCGGTGGTGGCACCGGCGCGGGCTGCGTTGGTTCGACGGCGGCCGACACGCCGGGCGCGGCGATTACGTGCGGACGAGCCGAAGGGGCGGCGATCATGGGTGGCCGAGTCGCGGGGGCGGCGATCACGGGTGGCCGAGCCCCGGGAGCGATCCTCGCGAGGAACGCGGTCGCGTCGTCGACGAGCCACGCGAGCGTGGCAGTTTTGGCGTGGTCGCGGGCGAGCGCGGCGTGCTTGCGCGCGGCGGCGCGATCGCCGAGGGCGTGCTCGCTGCGCGCGCGATCGAGGTCGAGGCGCATTGGCGCGACCGCGTCGGTGCCGATCGTCGACGCGTAGATCGTGGCGGCGGTCGTGAAGTGGGCGAGCGCGGCCTTGTGATCGCCACCGGCCTGCGCGACGAGGCCGAGGTTGTGCTCGGCGAATGCGAGGTCGCCGTGCTTCGCGGTAGCGAAGACATCGCGGGCGAGCTCGAGCTCTTTGCGTGCATTACCGAGCTCGAGGAAGTAGCGCTGGTGGTCGACCTTGCTCGCGAGGTCGGGGCGCTCGACGTTGCGTGCGCCGAGCTGTTGAGCACGAGCGAGCAGCACGAGACCGATCGAGTTGTGAGTAAGCGCGGCGGCGATCGACTGCTCGCCTTGCGTCGCGATCTCGACGGCAAGCGCTTCGCGGTAGGTGGCGAGCGCGTCGTCGAGGTTGCCGCGCAGGCGGAGCACGCCGGCGATGTTGTGCAGATCGCGCGCGATGTCGCGGTGGTTCGGGCCACGCAGCTCGCGATCGAGGGCGAGGACGCTGCGGTGGCGCTGCTCCGCTTCGTCGAGATCACCGGCGGCGCGCGCGACGGAGCCGAGTGCGGAATCGACCGATGCGATATCGAGCGTGCGCTCACCGCTCCGAGTCGGCTCGAGGCTCGCGAGATCGCGGGCGCTGGAGGTCTGGCGACCGAGCGCGACGAATTGCTTGCGTGCGTCGAGCAGAAATGCGCGTGCCTCGTCGAGGCGGCCGCGGTTGTACGCGATGAGGCCGCGCAATCGTGCCAGCTGGGCCGCGAGATGCGCAGTGCCAATGCGATCGATCGCTGCGTGAGCAATCGTGCCGAGATCTTCGGCGGATGCGAGATCGCGTTGATCGCCCGCGATCGCGACGCGGGTCAGCCATGCCCGCGCGCGGAGTAGATCGGCGTGGCCGCGCTCGGCGGCGGCAACCGCGTCACGCGCCGCCAGCGCTGCATCATTGAGCTTGTCGGTCGAGCGCAGCACCTCGGCATGAACCAACAACGCATCGGCGAGCGTCGGTGCGTGACCACTCTGCCGCGCACGCTCGACGAGTGCGGCGGCGTCGCCGGCGATTTGCGCGTTGCCGCCGAGCGCGAGCTGCGCGCGCAGCGTTGGGAGCTTGCCGATCACGTCTTGGGCCATGGCGAGCCGCTCGGCGTCCGCGGGCAGCGGATCGCTATCGGCCTTGCGGCACTCGCTCGGGGGCGGCAGCGCGGTGACGGCGTCGAGCACGCGACTCGGTGCGGTCTTCGCTCCGCGGAGCAGCGCCTCCATGTCGTCCCGGCGCTGTACGAGGCAGCGGCTCCGAGCCGCCACCTGGTCGACGCTGTCACGCGAGCTATTCACAGCAGCGCGCTCGGCGTTCCACGCGTCGATCCAGCGATCGATCGACGCGATCGTCGTCGGCGCGATCCCGAGGCGAAGGTAGTCGGCGCGCTCGCTCGGGCCCCAGCTGTAGCCAAATCCGTTCTCGTCGTGCTGCGCGAGATGCTTGTCGAAGCTACGCGCGACGAGCCACGTCCCACCGGAGGCGACCAGCGCCGCCGCGACTGCAACGCTCGCCCACTTCACGGGACGCCGTTGATCGGACTTCTGATGAAGCAGGTCGGCGACGACGTGCATCGACGTGTGTCGCTTCGCCGGATCGAGCGCAATGCAACGCTGCACGACCTCGTCGAGCCAGCCCGGCACGTCCGGGATCCGCCGCACGTCGTGCTGCTCGATCGACCGCACGAGCTCGCCCCAGGTCGCGCCCGCGAATGGCCGCTTGCCCGCGAGCAGCTCGTACGCCATCATGCCGAGGCTGAACTGATCGCTCGCTGCGGTTGCCGCGCCGCCGCGCAAGAGCTCGGGCGCCATGTACGCGGGCGTGCCGGCGACGGCCGTGCCGCCGGAGACCGTGCCGAGTGCGAAGCTCGCCGGCGCGGGTGTGCCGGCGACGGCCGTGCCGGACCGCGCGAGGCCGAAATCACCGAGCCGAGTGCGGTCATCGGCACCGACGATCACGTTCTCCGGCTTGACGTCGCGATGAATCACACCGGCGGCATGAGCCGCGGCGAGACCGCGTGCGACTCCGACGAGCTTGCGTACGACCTCGCGCCACTCGCGCGGCTTCTCGGCCCACGCGCGCAGCGTCTCACCGTCGACGAGCTCCATCGCGACGAACACGCCGGCGTCGGCAGTACCGACCTCGTGCACGGTGACGACGTTTGGATGATTGAGGCGCGCCATCGCCTGCGCCTCCTTGATGAGGCGTTCGCGGCCACCCTGGTCGTGGAGCACCTTGATCGCGACGCGACGGTCGAGCTCGGGCTCCCACGCTGAATAGACGCGACCCATCGCGCCCGCGCCGAGCAGGTCGCCGATCACGTAGCGATCGATGGTGTCACCCCGCGCGAGCACGCGAGATGACGTGCGCGAGCTCGCGACGAGCGTGACCACCTCGCGACACGACACGCAGCTGTCGATGTGCTCGTCGACCCCTGCGATTAATTCGGGCGCGAGGCGGCCTTCGACCAGGCCGAGAACCGTCGCGTCGTCGAGGCAACTCACGCGACCTCCAGGGTAACATCGGGGTGATGGCCGCGCCCGATCCGACGACGAATGACCAGCTTGCGACGCTCGTCGACGAAGCAGCGGCGACATGGCCCGGCGTGACCGTCGACAAAGCCGACGTGATCGCGGCGTTTCAGGCCAAGCTCGCCGGTGACGACCCACCGCCCCTCACGGCCGCCGGCGTCAACGAGCTGTACCTGGCGCTGGCGTGTGCCCGCGGTGATGCGGCCGCGATCGCCAGCTTCGAGCGCGTGTACCTCGACGTCGTTCAAGTCGCCGTCGCCAGTATGAGATTGCCGGCCGCAACCGTCGAAGACGTCCGTGCGACCGTCCGCGACAAGCTGCTGATCACCGAGGGAGACCGGCCGCCGCGCGTCATCGACTACGCGGGTCGCGGGCGGCTGCGCGGGCTCATTCAGGTGACCGCAACGCGCACCGCGATCGATCGGATCCGGCTCGAGGATCGCGAGGCCGAGCTGCCCGCCGATCATCAGCTGGCCGGCGCCGGCGATATCGAGCTGTCGCTGATCAAGGCGCAGTATCGCGAGGCATTCGTCGCCGGGTTCACCGTCGCGGTCGCAGCGCTCGAGCGACGCGACCGCAACTTGTTGCGCCTGCACCTGCTCGGCGGTGTCACGCTCGAACAGCTCGCGCAGATGTACGGCGTGCATCGCGCGACCGTCGTGCGCTGGCTCGCCGCCGCTCGCAGCGCGCTGTTCGATGCGACGCGAGCGCATGTCGCGAACACGATCGGCGCACCCGCCGACGAGCTCGATCAGATGTTCGATCTCGTGCGGTCGCGCGTCGAGCTCAGCGTCGAGCGCTTGCTCGCATCGGTCGAACGCTCGCAACGTCATCGCTGAACACCCGGCGCCGCCGCTGGCAGGTCCAGCGTGGCTACTCGGCCGCCGGTGATGTAGGCGACAAGCATGCGACCGTCGAACATCATCGCTCCGATCAAGTTGCCGGAAGCGCGGCCGACCTCGCGATCACCTTGTCGCACCAAGAACTGAGCTGTGCCGTTGCTGAAGTAGCGGACGACAGAGAACTTCCCACCCTGGATCGCTTGCAGCTTCACGTGCTGCGTCTTGATGCCGCGCTTGGCAAGCCACTGCTTGGTCGCCTCGGACGCGGTGTTGTTTCCAAGCTCGTGCCACTTCGCGTCGTTATCGCGACCGGCGACTGCGATCGGAAGCTTCTCGTAGTGACCGACGCGAACCTCGACTGCCGTGCGGATTTGCTCGAGACCGATGTGCGGCGACTTCGAGAACGCGACCAGCTGATCGGTCTCGACCACGCGCACGCCCGAAGGCCCGATGAGCGTGACTGCGCGCGGCGTCACGAGGCGTGGCAGCGCCGCGATCTTCGGACCGTCGTACCTGCCAGGCGCGACCGGCGTCCATACCGTGTTGTCGTCGATCTGCGGCGCTTCCTCGAGCAGGACGAACGTGCGGAGCCTCCATGCACCGGGCTCGTGGAAGCCGTGGCTCGACATCAACAATAGGCGCGGCGCCGGGTCGACCTGGACATAGCCACCACAGGCAGCGGCGATCTGGGTGGTCAACGTGATCGAGGCGAGAGCCGTGAGGAGGAGACATGTGATGAAGCGCATCGGTTGTCCTTTCGAGAACCCAACGGAGACAAGTCGTGATCGGCGCATAGAAAGGCCGCGTCCTCGGGACACGCCAACGATCTCGAGCGTTTGTCGAATTCAGTGCGCCGCTCGCGCGGCCCACCCGTTGGCCACTTGAAAGGACACACCCGATGCGCCTCATCTCTTCGCTTCTCGTCGCCACCCTCGCCGCCACCACCCTCACCACCTCGATCGCCGCTGCGTGCGGCGGCTACGTTCGCGTCGACCCGGCACCGCGCGTGCTCACCGTGTCGACGCATGGGGTCAACGCGAATGGCAAGTGGACCCAGCGTTCGTTCGTCGTGCTCGAGCAGAAGCTCGAGCTAGCCGACGACGCGAAGTGGCGGATGCTCGCGCCGAGGACCTACGACGCGACGCGCATCCTCATGCTCGCGCGCCTCGCGAAGCCGATGGAAGTGACGCTCGTCGGTCCGTCAGGTGCGCGCGTCGTCCAGACCGACAAGCAGGTCGCGCTCACGCAGTCATGGCACATCGGCCTCGACGAGACGCGGCCGGCGCTCGAAGTGCCGGTCGGCGACTCCGATCGGTTCGAGATCGCGATCGCCGGGCGCGCGCTCGACGCAAAATGGCGCGAGCTCGACTACGTCCACGCGCAGGCCGCGGCTGCGAAGTGGCTCACCGCGCGAGGCATCAACGACGCCGATTATCCGACGCTCGCGAAGCTGAAGAACACCGAGCTCGAGATCGTGTCGTTCTCGAAGGACGGCGTGTCACAGCTGATGGTGCGCCAAGGCAACGTGTTCGTGACCGGCATGGCCGGTGCCGCCGTGGGTGCGGTGACGACGAAGGGCCGCACGTTCCTCGTCGTCAAGCGCGACGCACAGCTCGCCACGCTCGAGCTTCCCGCAGCTACAGCTCGTTCATGATCACGTGCGCGACGAGCTTCGTGCCGAGCTGCAAATAGCTCTGCTTGACCGTCGAAGCGGTGTCCTGCGCGGTGTGCCGGTACGGCGACGTGTCGTTCGCGACATATTCCTCGGTCAGCCCGATCGCCGGGAAGCCCTTCTCGCGAAACGCTTGGTGGTCGGTGCCCTGCGTCGTCGTCACGACGACCGTCGCTCCAACCGCGGTGGCCGACGCGCGGTACTCGGCTTCGAGCGGTGCGGTCGGCAGCTCGAGTGTCGCGAGCTGCGCGTCGTGCCTCACAACGAGGAACGTGCGGCCCTTCGTCGTCACCGCACCCACGGC
Organism: Kofleriaceae bacterium; assembly: GCA_036524455.1. Taxonomy (GTDB): domain Bacteria; phylum Myxococcota_A; class Polyangia; order Haliangiales; family Haliangiaceae; genus JABFXX01. Next base: position 8,813 of record DATDCH010000118.1, read on the forward strand.
GGCACCGGCCATGCCGGTCACGAACACGTTGCCTTGGCGCACCATCAGCTGTGACACGCCGTCCTTCGAGAACGACACGATCTCGAGCTCGGTGTTCTT
>DATDCH010000119.1:0-5926 GCA_036524455.1 Kofleriaceae bacterium
CAGGCTGCCGGCACGTCCCGATCGCGTGGAGCTTCCAGCCCGGGACATCGTGTCCCGGCGGCGAGTGACCGCCTCGAATTCCGATCGAACACACCCGGACCACAGACCATCCTGATCAACACCGAGTTCCCGACCTTCACCCAAATCGCATCGATGAATCTGCCCGCAGGCAAAATGGATCATCAATACGGGTTTAAGATCGCGGTGTGGCAGAAATACTGAGTGCGGGAGAGCGGCGCGCAGTGCAAACCGCGATCGCGGCTGCCGAGCGCAACCATCGCGGCGAGATCCGGGTGCACCTCGAGAGTCGTTATGCAGGCGACGGCCCGGTGCGCCGTGCCGAGATCTTGTTCCACGAGCTGGGGCTCGATCGCACGCAGGATGGCACTGGCGTTCTCCTCTACGTCGCCGAACGCGATCGCAAGGCTGCGGTGTTTGCGGGTCCGGGCGTGTACGGTGCCCGCGAACCGGGGTTCTGGACCGATGTCGCGGCGGCGGTCGCGCGCGGATACGCGGACGGCGATCGCATCGCGGGCCTGTTGCGTGCGCTCGAGATGATCGGCGAGATCTTGCGCAGCGCGGCTCCCGGTGAAGACACCGCGGGCAACGAGCTGCCGAATCAAGTGACGACGACATGAGCGAGACGACGCCAAAGGTTCGCTACGAGGACGTCGACGACGTGATCGAAGCGGCCGCCAAGGCGAAGAACGAAGCTGCTGAGCTGCTCAGTGTCGAGGAGCTCAAAGAGGTCGCGGCAGAGCTCGACATTCCGCCGGACCTGATCGAGCCCGCGGTCGAAACCATGCGCCGCCGGCGCGAGGCCGAGCTCGCAGCGGAGCGCGCCCGCGCGGAGAGAGCGAGGCGCATCCGGCTCGGGGCGATCGTCGGCGGCGGCCTCCTCGGCGTGATCGTCCTGGTGTCAACCATCACCACGTACACCGGCTTACGCGATGCCAAGCTCGCGGTCGACGGCCGGCGCGCGCAGGTGATCAACGTCGTCGAGCGCCAGCAGGCTACGATCGCGCAGTGGGCGAGCGCCACCGCTTCGCCCGACAAGCACGCCGAGCTCTCGGGCGCGGAGAACCGCGTGCGGATCGAGCGTGCGCGTTACGACGAAGCGGTGATGGAATACCGTCGTCACGCGGGTGGCCTGTTCGGTTGGCTGGTGACATCGCTGACCAGCTACCCCGACACGCTGCCCCTGTCATCGGAGCAACAGGGATGGTAGGCGTGGCGATCGTAGCGATGTGGTCGGTGTTGAATCTGACTGCGCTCGTACCGTCGATCGACCGCCCGGTCACCGACCTCGCGGACGTGCTGCCAGCGCAAGCCGAGGAGGACATCGCGCGCGAGCTGATCCATCACCGCGACGCTACCGGCGTACAGCTCGCCGTGTTGATCGTCGACACGACGCACGGCCGCGACATAGCGGACTACGCGCAAGCCGTCTTCGACCGCTGGGGCGGCGGCTCGAAGGAGCGCAACGACGGCGCCTTGTTCGTGCTCGCGACCTCGGATCGGCGGAGCCGCCTGCACCTCGGGTACGGCCTGGAGCCCGTGATCCCCGACGCGATGGCGAAGCGCATGCTCGATGAGCTTCGACCCGCGCTGCGCGACAGGGACTACGCGGGCGCGACGCTCGAGCTCGTGCGTGGTGTGCGCGAGCACACCGAGCACCTCTCGCCCGGTGAGCCGATCGCGCCGCCGCTCGGTGCGCTGCGCTGGCTGTGGCTCGTGGTGTTGCTCGTCGGGATCGGCACGGGCATCGCCTGGGCCCGCGCGTTCCGCCACGCGTGGCGCGGGTACAAGTCCAAACCCAAAGGCAAGGATCACAAAAAGAAGAAGTGGTTCGTTCGCATCGGGCTTGCATGCGTAGGCCTCGCGCGTGAGCGCCGACTTCAACTCGCGCTTGGCGGCGTGCTCCTCGGCCAGCTGTTGCTGTGGCTCGTCTTCTCGCGCGGGTACGTCGGGCCGTACTCGCTCGTGTACTGGAACTTCTTGATCGTCGGTTGGCTGATCGGCGGCACGCCGAAGATCGTCAGCATCCCGGTCGGCGTTCTCACCATCCTCACGTTCGGTGCCTGCGTGCTCATCGCACTCTCCGACGCTCCATCGTTTGCGGATCCGCATGTGCTGTTTGGGCACGTGATGGCGGTGACCGGGATTTTCTGGCTGGCGAACGTTGTGGTCGTCCCAGGAATTGCGGGCGGCGGCGGTGGCGGCGGTTCGTACTCGTCCCGATCGTACTCGTCGAGCTCGTCGTCGTACTCGTCGAGCTCGTATTCGGGTGGCGGCGGATCGTCGGGCGGCGGTGGCGCGAGCTCCTCATGGTAGCGCCGGCGAACCGGCGCGATCAGTTCCCGTAGAACACACCCGACATGTTGAAAGTGAACGATGCGCTGGCGTCGTAACGGTTGCCGAGTGCCGATACGGTCTCGGCGAATCCCCCCGCACTCGACAGCATCACCGGCACGCCCGACGGCGACTTCGGTGGCACGTCGCTCGGCAAGACCGGAATGTGCAGCGACGGGCCCGCGTAGGGCGCGATCAGCGAGAACGCTCGGTCGCTCGACTCTACGAACACCGCATCTGGAGTGCCCGTGCCGATGATCGTCCAGTTGATCGTCGCGGTCGCGGCGTCGTAGGTGGGCTCGGTGTTGAGGTCGTAGTCAGGCATCCCGCCATCGAGGTCGAGCGTGACAGCGTCGGTCATCGGCCGCTGGTCGCTCGCCGCAACGAGGGCGCCGGTCGGCTTGAACCCCATGACGTGCGTGCGCAGCGTTCCCGGCATGCTCGGCAAGCTCACCTTCGCCGAGGTCGCCGAGTCGAGGTTCGGCTGGAGCTCGATCGAAACACCTGGCGCGACGACCAGCGTCGCGAACGCGTCGCGCATCATCGTCGCGCCCGGGTTCGCCAGCGTCAGCGTGAGCTCTCGTCCCGCCATGAACGGCGCGGTGATCGCGAGCGGCTGTCCAACGCTGGCCGCCGGTACTTCCTGGTAGGCCGACGCGAGCACCGTGCGGCCGCCGCGGTCGTCGGCGATCGCCGAGATCAGGATCGCATCGCCGTCGGTGCACAGCGATACCGAGTCCATCGTCTCCGAGACGCCGGCGTCGTACGTCCCTCCGCAGCGCGAATCGATCATGTAGAAGCTCGCGCCCGCCACCGCGGGCCAGCTGACCGCGGTGGCGGTGCCGCCGAACGTCAGGTAGCTGTAGCCAAACAGCCAGCGGTACTCGCGCTCCGCCAGCAGGCCGTCGATCACCGCAACTCTCGGCGCGATCGTACCGAGCCCTGCGATGATGACAGCGCGATCGCCGCGATCGATCGTCTCGGACGCGTTGCCGTCAGCGTCAGTCGTCTTCGACGAGATGATCGAGTCGTCGGCGGCGCGCATGAAATCGACCCGCATACCGGGGTGCGTCTTGATCGTCACGTTGCCAGTCGGCGGCCCTTGATCCGACGACTCGTCGTCATCGCCACCGCATCCCGACATCGCCAGCATGCTCGCTACCACGATCCAAGTGGTTCCCCGCATTCCCCGATCGTACACAGGGCGCATGTAGGACGAGCAGCTTTCACTCGCGTGCCACACCGCGATCACGCGTTCTTCACGTCGGCTCACTACCGCAGTGCGCTCCGCTCAGCGCTTCGCAGCCTTCTCCGGCTTCGCCGCGATCGCGCCTGCGGCAACGAGCCGCGCCTCGACATCAGGTCGCCCGTTCCGCCGCGCGATTCCCAGCGGCGTGTACCCGCCCTGCCCTCGCTGATTCACGTCCGCCCCGGCTGCGATCAGGATCTCGACCGTCTTCGTGTGGTTCTTGCTCGGCCCTTCCATCGCGGCCAGAAACAGCGCACTCCGTCCATAGTCGTCGACGAAATCGATCGCCGCCCCGGCCGCGAGCATGCGCTTCACGATCCCTGCATGCCCGCTGTACGCCGCTTGGAGCAGCGGCGTCTGCCATCGCTCGCAGTCGATTGGGACCGGCTTCGCGCCGGCCGCGAGCAACGCATCCACCATCTTCGCCCGTCCCGCCCTCGCCGCTGTCCCGATCGGATTCGTCGCATCCGGGTCCGCCCCACGCTCGAGCAGGAGCGCGAGGATCGCGGGCTGGTTGAGGATCACCGCGAGCGTGATCAGCGAGTATTTCCCTGACCTCGCATTCACATCCGCTCCGGCATCGAGCAGCTTGGCAAGCTTCTTCGCCTGCCCCTCGCGAATCGCGTCTTCGAGCTCTTCGATCATCGGTGCCGCGATTCTATAAATCGCCGGCGAATGTCTTGCAGTGGTCAACGCCGGCAATAGCCAACCAATCAACGAAACCAGCGGACCTGAGACACCACCCGTGAGCAGGCCGCATCGCGGGTTCAGGACCTGAGAGCGGCGCGATCTACACCGTCCGACCGCCTCGTGCGTTCATGTTCCGATGGCACGTCGCGACGAGCTACAGCGAGAAATCGGGCGGCTGGAAGCGCGGCTGAACCAGGCGTCCAACGCGTGTGTGATCGACGAGCTCTCCAGGGTCCGGCACGGGCTCGCGAGCCGCGGTGATCGCAAGCCTGCGATCGAGCTGCCCGACCTCCGCATCGGTTTCGCTTGCAAGCAGCGCTGGGAGGACATGGTCGGCGACGATCGCGTGCGTGCTTGCAACGGATGCGACCGGCCGGTGTTCAACTTGTCGGCGATGACGCGCGAGCAGGCCGAGGCTGTGCTCGCAACACGCGGCTTGACGCCGTGCGTCCGCTTCTATCGCCGCCCCGATGGCACGGTGATGACGACGGACTGCCCGACGGGCTCGGCGCCCCAACGCCGACGGCTCGCTGTCGTCGCGAGCACGTTCGCCGCCGGGGGCACGCTCGCCGCGGCGCCGGTCGTTCGGGCCGAGCCGCCCCCGATAGAGAGCACGGCTTCGCAGGCCGCCACTCCTCCGGACTCGACCGACGATCTGCAGACTGCAGATCCTCCCGCCGGAGAACCGGTGACCGCCGAACCGGTGACGAGGATCGACCGCGAGGTGCTGATGGGGATTCCGCTTCCCGGCCGCACGTTTGACGTGGCGATGGGCGCTGACGCGGTGATGGGCGTTGTCGTGATGGGCGAGATCATCGTCACGAGCGAGAAGCGACCCGTGGTCGAATGGTCGACGTGGGGTCGCCTCGGGATCGGCGCCGCGTCGCAGCAACCGAACGTGATCGCGCGTCGCCTGACCCCGCCCATGGCCGAGTCATCCTCGACGTGGGAGGCGGCGGTCGGCGCAGATCTGACCTTTGGCGTGGCGCGAAACGGGGACGTGCGCGTCGGCGCGTGGGGAGAGCTGCGCACATCATCGGGTCCGGTGACCGGCGTCGAGCTCGTCATCGACCACCTACCACCGCACCCGTATGGCAGTCGCATCGGCGGGTCGGGGAGCCTGGTACTTCGTGCGGGCGGCAATGCGCACGTCGTCACCGGCGCGCTCGGCTTCGGCTATGTCGGATCGTTTCCGCGTTACGACCCGTGGATCCGATGGGCGCGCCACGTGGTCGGAGCTCGCGTCGTCGCATCGATGAACCGCTCGATGGACGATCCGCGCGACTGGTCTGCGACCGTCGGCCTCGAGGTCGAGCCGATCGGCGTCGTTCGCGCCGTGCTCGACCTCGCGAAGCGCTGAAACCTCCGCCGGTAAGCGCCCGCTCAGTCGATCAGTCTTCTACTCGCTCAGCGGATCCGTCTCCTTGCCTGCGACGGTTTCGGCGGAAGCTGGCGACCAGGGCTTGGTGTTCTAGGCGTTCCAGATTGCTCTCGAAGCTCATCGGGGTCGGTTCGCGGACTGGCTTGATCGTGCTCGCGAATTCCTCGTCGAACCATCGGGTCGTCTCGTCATCGGGTGGGGTTGGAGCGCTCATCCAAACGGGAGAGCCATCACACCCACGCCGGTCGCACGAA
>DATDCH010000120.1:0-2512 GCA_036524455.1 Kofleriaceae bacterium
TTCGACCCTGCGCAGGAGGAAGCCCAGTTCAAGGCCGACCTCGCCCGCATAGTCGACAACGCTCGAGCAACCGTCGAACACCGAACGCACGATGACTCGGATGGCGCGCTTGTCGGATTCGCGTTGATGGCCCTGTGCGCGCTTGGCTTCGTGGTCACACGCGGCAACGCCGTGCGCCGCACGTTTGCAACGAGTCGCCGACTTGTCGACATCGAGCTCGACGTGCTGAAGCGGGTCGCGCGGATCCATCGCACGCGCGTGGCGTGGTTTGCTGCGGTGTGCGGCGTCGCTCTGTACGCGACGACGAAGGCGCCGCTGTCACCCGGCGTGATGTTCGTGCTCGGTACGACCGAGCTGCTGACGCTCGGGTTTGCGATGTTCGTGTTGTGCCGCTTGCAGATATTGATCGGGTTGCGCGCCGAGCCGAGCTTGCGCGTCGTCGCGCACGGCCCGTTCTTGTTCGCCGCGCGCGGCAATCGACTCATCGATTGGGTCGGCGCCTCGCCTTCGCTTCTCTCGCGCGCGACCCCGCTGCCGACCGCTGCGATCCGGCGCTAGCGACGACGGCGATTGCGCCCACTGCGGCGATGGCCTTGCGGATTATGGGGCCGCGGTGCGCGCGTCGGACCTTGGCTCGGCGGCGTGACCGAGCCGGGCACACGGGACTCGTACGGGTGACCCTCGACGACGGGAATCTCCTGGCGCGTGAGCTTGAGGATGTTCTTCCAGTCGGCGCGTTCGTCGACTTCGACGAACGTCATTGCCATGCCGCCGGCGCCGGCGCGTGCCGTGCGGCCGATGCGGTGCACGTACGTTTCGGGGACTTCGGGGACGTCGAAGTTGACGACGTGCGTGACGTCGTCGATGTCGATACCGCGCGCGGCAATGTCAGTCGCGACGAGCACGCGGACTTTGCCGGCCTTGAAGTTCGCGAGCGCGCGCTCGCGGGCGTTCTGTGACTTGTTGCCGTGAATCGCTTCGGCACCGACGCCGGCTTTGACGAGATGCTCGGCGATGCGATTCGCGCCGTGCTTCGTGCGCGAGAACACCAGCACGCGCTTCATCCCGGAGTCGCGAAGGACGTCGACGAGCAGCGCGCGCTTGTCGCCCTTCTCGACGAAGAACATTTCTTGGTCGACCTTCTCCGCGGTGGTCGCCGGCGGCGTGACCGCGACGGTTTCCGGTTGATGAAGCAGGCGATCGGCGAGGTCTTGAGCTTCGCGCGGCATCGTCGCCGAGAAGAACAGGGTCTGGCGGCGCGGCGGCAGCATGTTGATCACGCGCTTGACGTCGTGGATGAAACCCATGTCGAGCATGCGATCGGCTTCGTCGAGCACGAACACTTCGAGCTGGCGTAGATCGACGAGGCCTTGGCCCGAGAGATCGAGCAAGCGACCCGGCGTGGCGACGAGGATGTCGATGCCGCGCTTGAGCGCCTGGCGTTGCGCCTCCATGCCGACGCCGCCGAAGATCACGGTCGTGCGCAGCGGCAGGTGTCGGCCGTAGGTGGTGAAGCTCTCGCCGATCTGCGACGCGAGCTCGCGCGTCGGGGTCAGCACGAGGCAACGGATGAAGCGGTGACCGCGGCCGGGCGCGATATGCGCGAGGCGCTGCAGGATGGGCAGCGCGAACGCGGCGGTCTTGCCGGTGCCGGTCTGGGCGAGACCAAGCAGGTCACGGCCCGCGAGCACATGTGGAATGGCGCGGGCCTGGATCGGTGTCGGTTTCTCGTAGCCTTCCGCCGCGACCGCCTGTGCGATCGGCGCGATCAACCCGAGCTCAGCAAACTGCATTAGGGGGGCGACATAGCACTGCCGACGCCCGATGGATAGGCCCGGGAGTGCATGCCCGGCGTCGGGAATCAGTTACTTGAGCTGCGCCTCGACGGCCCTCGCCTACAGCGGCAGGGGCGATGCCGATACGAGAAACGTGGCCGCGTAGTTATTCACGACGCCTTTGATCCGACCGTAGTAGGTGCCCTGGGCGAGATTCGCGAAGTCGGCGCGGAGCTTGTCGGGGTTGTTGTTCGTAGGCGTGGCAGTGCGGATCGGGATCCCGGTGGAGTTGAGCAGATCGACGGTGAGCTCACCCCGAAGCGATTCGTAGGTCACTTCGACACGCACGTTCTTGCCGGTAGTGTCGACGTTCAAGCGGTACACATCGATGTCGGTCATCGGGCAAATGACCGCCGAGACCATATGCGTCTCGCCGACGTCCGGGATCGGCACGAGCGTCGGGTTGCTGATCGTGTCGTTGGGCTCCATTGCCGCGTCGGCGCTGCACATGAGATTCCCGTCGCCGCCCGCGTCCGCGACCCCGTCCTCGCGCGCGCAGATCTGATCGGTACCTACACGTTCCACACAGACGTAGCCATCTGGACAGCGCGGTTCGCCATCGCCGCAGAAGAACGGTTGCGCTCCAAGATCTGGATCGTATGGAGAACAGCCGATGGCGGTGGCGAGCAGCGGCGCGATGCGCAAGTCCATCACGCGGCACCTATATCACGCGTGCT
>DATDCH010000121.1:0-19093 GCA_036524455.1 Kofleriaceae bacterium
CGAGCCGGCGATCCGCGCCGTCGAGGAGGGCCGCACGAGATTCGTGCCCGAGAACTGGGCCAAGACCTACTTCCACTGGATGCGCAACATCGAGCCGTGGTGCATCTCGCGCCAGCTTTGGTGGGGCCATCAGGTGCCGGCGTGGTACGCCCCGGACAATCATGTCTTCGTCGAAATGGATGAGGCGGCAGCCAAAGAAGCAGCGCGCAAGCACTACGGCAAAGAAGTGGCACTGCGCCGCGATCCCGATGTGCTCGACACCTGGTTCTCGTCGGCGCTGTGGCCGTTCTCGACGCTCGGCTGGCCCGAGAAGACGCGCGCGCTGTCGACGTTCTATCCGAACAACGTGCTCGTCACCGGACCCGACATCATCTTCTTCTGGGTTGCGCGCATGATGATGTTCGGCATCCACTTCATGGGGAAGGTGCCGTTCCGCACCGTGTACCTGACATCGATCGTCACCGACGAAAACGGCGACAAGATGGCCAAGATGAAGGGCAACGTGATCGACCCGCTCGACGTCGTGTATGGCGCGACGCTCGACGTGTTGCTCCAGCGCGTGGACAGCGAGAAGTCCGCCGTCGACCCCGAGATCATCAAGAGGGCCGTCAAGAAGCACTTCGGCAAGGGCATCCCGTCGATGGGCGCCGATGCGCTGCGCTTCACGCTCGCCGCGCTCAACACCGGCAGCTCGCGGATCCGGCTGTCGGTCGAGAAGGTCGAGGTCTATCGCAACTTCATCAACAAGCTGTGGAACGCGTCGCGCTTCGCGCTGATGAACCTCGACGGCTTCGACCCCGAGCGTTTCGAGGCGCAGATCAAGACGCCGACCGGCAAGGCGCAGCTCGGCATGCCCGAGCGCTGGATCCTGTCGCGCCTGCAGGCGACCGCGGGTGCGGTGAACACCGCGCTCGAAGCGTATCGGTTCGCCGACGCAGCGAACGCGATCTATCACTTCGTGTGGGACGAGCTGTGCGACTGGTACATCGAGCTCGCGAAACCGCACCTCCACAAGGGCGCCGAGCTGCAGCAGGACAGCGAGAAGGCCGCGCGCCGCCACGTCGTGCAAGGCGTGCTCGCGACCGCGCTCGAGACCACGATGCGGCTGTTCCATCCGTTCGCGCCGTTCGTCACCGAGGAGATCTGGCAGAAGCTGCCGAAGCTGTCGCACTTGCCGGGCTCGCTGATGATCACGAAGTTCCCCGACTTCGAGCAGCAGTGGGTCGATCAGGCGGCGGAAGCCGAGATGGGGCTCGTGCAACAGGTCGTGACGACCGCACGCATGCTGCGCCAGACGTACAACATCAAGCCGAACGAGACCGTCGCGATCGAGCTGCGCGTGGCCGCGGACGCCCCGCGCGCCACCCTCGAGAAGTACAGGGACATGGTCGACGGCCGCGCGAAGGTGAAAGCGACGATCACCGCGGGCGGCGATCCGATGCCGGAGGCCGCGAAGGCGCTCGTCGGTGCCGACGTTCAGGTGCTCGTGCCGATCGGCGGCTTGGGGCTCGACGCGGACGCCGAGACCAAACGCATCTCCAACGAGATCGGCAAATGCGAGAAGGAGATCGCAGCGCTCGAGAAGAAGCTCGCCAACCCGGACTTCTTGTCGCGCGCGCCCGAGGAGGTCGTCGCCGAGATTCGCCAGCGCCTCGCCGACGAGAAGCAGCGCCTGCAGGTGCTGATGGACGCGCTGAAGACGCTGGCACTGGTGAAGAAAAAATGATCCAGCTGTCACGCACCCGAGCCGCGCTGCTCGTCGTCGATATCCAGGACAAGCTCGCCGCCGCGATGCCGGCGGATATTCTGGCGAAGACCGTGCGCAACACCGCCGTGCTGATCGAGACCGCGCGGCGGATGTGGTTGCCGATCGTCGTCAGCCAGCAGTATCCGAAGGGCCTCGGCACCACGCTGCCGGCGATCGAGGAAGCGCTGCGCGACGCACCGACGCTGCATCGCTTCGACAAGGTCGAGTTCTCGGCGGCAGACACGCCCGACTTTACGGCCCTCGCCCCCAAGCTCGGCCGCGATCAATGGGTCGTGACCGGCATGGAGGCGCACGTGTGCGTGTATCAATCGGCGCGCGGGCTCGTCGAGCGGGGCTATCAGGTGCACGTCGCGGCCGACGCGATCGCGAGCCGAACGAAGGCGAACTTCAAGATCGGCTGCAACCTCATCGAGCGGAGCGGGGCGGTGCTGACGTCGACCGAGGTCGTCGCGTTCGATCTGCTCGGCAGCGCCGCGGACGCAGAGTTCAAGGCGATCTCGCGGTTGATCAAGTAACGCGTTGATCCAGCAAACCGGTTCGGGCGAGATTCACCGCCTATGAAGTCTTGCGGGTGGAGCCACTAGATGGCCGGCGGCGGAGAAGGCGTTGGCTACATCATTCGCGCGCTCGTCGCGAACTTCCTGATCGCGTGCGCGAAGGGCGTCGGCGCGTTCATCACCGGCTCGGGCGCGATGCTCGCCGAGACGCTGCACTCGCTGTCGGACTGCGCGAACCAGCTGTTGCTGCTGCTCGGTGTCAAGCGCTCGAAGAAGCCCGCCTACGCAGCGCACCCGCTCGGCTACGGTCGCAATCTTTACTTCTGGTCGTTCATGGTCGCGATGCTGCTGTTCCTCGGCGGTGGCGCGTACTCGGTCTACGAAGGTATTCACAAGCTGCAGCACCCCGAGCCACTCGACAGGCCGTACGTCGCTGTCATCATTCTCGGCTTCGCGCTCGTGATCGAAGCCTGGGCGATGATGGGCGCGGTCAAGGCGATCAACCAGCGCAAGGGCAATCGCACGCTGTGGCGCTACCTGCGCGAGAGCAAGGACTCCGACCTCGTCGTGATCTTCGGCGAGGATCTCGCCGCCGTGATGGGTCTCGCGCTCGCACTGATCGCGGTGCTGATCGCGTGGGGCACCGGCAACGTCGCGTTCGATGCGATCGGCACGCTGTGCATCGGCGCGGTGCTGATCGGCGTCGCGGTGTTCCTCGCCGTCGAGGTCAAGTCATTGCTGCTCGGCGAGGCCGCCGATCCGACGCTGCTCGCCATGGTCGAGCAAGTCGCCGCCGAGGACGTACGTATTTCGCGCGTGTTGCGCGCGCTCGCCGTGCAGCAGGGGCCCGGCGAAGTGATGCTTGCGTGCAAGCTTCAGTTCAAGAACGATCTCACCGGCGACGCGATGGTCGCTGCGATCAACGAGTTCGAAGTGCGGCTGCAGACGAAGGTGCCGGAAATCAAATGGTGCTTCGTCGAGCCCGATCACGCGGACTGAGCGGCGTCGTCCTAGTGAGGCGCCTTCGCGCGCTCTGGCACAACCGTGAAAAAAGATCGCCGTTAGGACACCGCGTCATTTTCGACGGGATCCAGTAGATTCCTCCATGGTGTCGACCGCGATCGTCTCCAGGTCCAACGATCTCTACGAGCTCGGCGACGTGCCGGAGGTGGGCCAGGTGCCCAGCCGCATGCTCGCGCAGCTGATCCGCGCCGATCGGTTCGGCGAGCCACGCGACGCGTTCAAAGAGGAACCGATCCACGTTCCCGAGCTCGGCCCGCGCGACGTCCTGGTCTACGTGATGGCCGCCGGCGTCAACTACAACAACGTGTGGGCCGCGATGGGCATCCCCATCGACGTGATCAAAACCCGGCAGAAGAAGGGCGAGAAAGAGGACTTTCACATCGGCGGCTCCGACGCGAGCGGCGTGGTGTGGGCGGTCGGCAAGGACGTCAAGAACGTCAAGGTCGGCGATGACGTCGTCGTTCATTGCGGCATGTGGGAGCCCGACGATCCGTGGGTCGTTGCCGGCAAGGATCCGATGTTCGCCCCGACGCAAAAGATCTGGGGCTACGAGTCGAACTGGGGCAGCTTCGCGCAGTTCACGAAGGTGCAGGATCATCAGTGCGTGCCGAAGCCGGCGCGGCTGACGTGGGAGGAAGCCGCCGCGTACATGCTGGTCGGCGCGACTGCGTACCGCATGCTGCACGGCTGGTCGCCGAACGTCGTGCAGCCGGGCGAGCCCGTGCTCGTGTGGGGCGGCGCCGGTGGTCTCGGCTCGATGGCGATCCAGATCGCGCGTGCCGCAGGTGCGCGGCCGGTCGCGGTCGTCTCCGGAGACTCGAAGAACGAGTTCTGCAAGAAGCTCGGCGCGGTCGGCGTGATCGATCGTCGCAAGTTCGAGCACTGGGGCAAGCTGCCGCGCTGGTCCGACGACATCGAATACAACCTGTGGCTCAAGGGCGCGCGCGCGTTTGGCGCCGCGTTCTGGGAAGCGCTCGGCGAGAAGAAGAACCCGACGATCGTGTTCGAGCATCCGGGCGAGACCACGCTGCCGACGTCGTGCTTCATGTGCGAGACCGGTGGCATGGTCGTGATCTGCGCCGGCACGACCGGCTACAACGCCACGCTCGACCTTCGCTATCACTGGATGCGCCAGAAGCGGCTGCAGGGCTCGCACTTCGCGAACGACGAGCAAGCGATCGGCATCAACAAGCTCGTCGACGCCGGCAAGGTCGACCCGTGTCTGTCCCGCGTGTTCCGCTGGGACGAGACCGCCGAGTGTCACCAGCTGATGCGCGACAACCAGCACCCATCGGGCAACATGGCGATCCTCGTCAACGCGCCGCGCACCGGCCTGCGCACCCTCGACGAGGTGCGCGCCGCGAAACGCTCCGGCTAGGGCAAATGACCGCGCGGCCGTTCAAGATCCTCGGCGTTCAACAGATCGCGATCGGCGGTCCGAGCAAGGACGCGCTTCGCCATCTGTGGATCGACCTATTCGGGCTCGCGCAGACCGGCACGTTTCGCAGCGAGCGCGAAAACGTCGACGAGGACATCCTCGAGGTCGGCGGCGTCGAGATCGATCTGATGCAGCCGATCGATCCCGACAAGAAGCCGAAGGTGCACGAGCCGCGGCTCAATCACATCGGCCTGTGGGTCGATAACCTCGCGGCCGCGGTGACGTGGCTCGAAGGGCAGGGCGTGCAGTTCACGCCGGGCGGCATCCGCAAAGGCGCCGCCGGTCACGACGTCTGCTTCATTCATCCGCGCTCGGCGGAAGGCGTGCTGATCGAGCTCGTGCAATCGCCCGAGCACATCGTCGACTGACTCAGCCGACGCTCAGACGTCGGACCAGTCGTTTTCGCGCCAATCATGGAGAGGGCCAGATTCACTCTGGCCCTCGGGGTCGACCGGCCGCGTGATCGTGGTGACGGGACGCGGCTCACTGCCGCGCACGATCAACGTGCCGCTCGGATGCGCGACGATGCGCTGCCCGTTGACCGTGATCGCGCCATTGAACGCTCGCGCGAGCAACTGCGAGTACTCCTCGATGACTCGTCTCCCCATCGACATGTCAGTTCTCGCAGTAACACGGCTCCGGAACACTCCGGACCTGTGAATTGCTGTGGATTGCTGTGGAGAGCTGTGGAGGAGCTGTGGATTAGTCCTGCGATTGATTCTCGCGCTCCGTCGCTTCGCCGCGGCGGTCACCGTGCAGCGCTTCGCTCAAGTCGGCGGTCGTCTTGCGCAGCCGCTGTCCGAGCACTTGCACGAACGCCCACAGCATCTTCACGGCGGTGCCGGGCTCGCGTTTGATCATGTCGTAAAAATCTTTGCGATGAATCACGACAAGCCGCGTGGCGTCGGCAGCGGCGACCGCACCCAGTGAGCGCGTCGACCGATCGACGAGCGCCATCTCGCCGAAGTGCTGGCCGCGGCCGAGCTCGGCGACGGTCTTGTCGGCCATCACGAGCCGCACACTGCCCGCGGTGATGATGTACATCGCTTCGCCGGGCTGCCCTGCTTCGAAGATGACTTGGTCGGTTTTGTGCTCGCTCATCTCGGCGATCGCAGCGACCTGAACCAGCTCCTTGTAGGAGAGGTAGCGGAACATCTGCATGCCCTTGAGCACTTCGAGCTTGAGCGAAATCTCGGTCGTGCGCGGCGTCGCGCCGGTGCCGGTCGTCTCGCTGATCCGAATCACCACCGCGGTGATGTTGTCGTGGCCGCCGCCCTTGTTCGCACCGTCGACGAGGCGCTTCGGCACTTCCTTGATGTCGCCATCGCCGAGTTGTTTCGGCAGCTCGGCTTCGTCGACGTACGCGTACATGCCGTCGGAGCAGATCAAGAACCGATCGCCGGGCAGGATGTCGAAATCGAACGTGTCGACCTCGACCGAGCCGTAGACGCCGACCGCGCGCGTGACCGCGTTCTTGTACTGCTTGTACGGCGAGCTCTCGATCTGCTCGCGGTTGAGCTTGCCGCGGCGGACCAGCTCGTTCATCAGCGAGTGATCCTCGGTGAGCACGTGGCACTGGCTCGATCGCGCGAGGTAGACGCGGCTGTCGCCGACGTGCGCGATGAAGCCGCGCAGCTGCTCGCCGGAGCCGGCGATGAGCAACACGGTCGCGGTCGTGCCCATGCCGCGCTTGTCGGGCTCGGCCTGCGCGCGCTGGTGCACGGCGCCGCATGCGGCCTGCACGGCGTGCTCGAGCACCTGCAGGATCTCGTACGCCTGCACGCCGGGATGGTCGACGCGATAGCGATCGATCAGGTCGCGGTTGTTGTTGATGGCATCGCGGATCTCGTGCACCGCGATCGACGACGCGACTTCGCCCGCTGCGTGACCGCCCATGCCGTCGGCGACCATGAACAGGCGCAGCTTCTTGTCGATGAGGAAGTTGTCCTCGTTGTGGTTTCGCTGGCGACCAACATCGGTCGCGGCCGCGAAGGAAACCTCCATCTCTTCCTGGGTAACATCCCGTTACACCAGGGGTCAACGCGCGGCTTCGTTACCTCTCCAGACCGGCGCGGCTTCGCCGAGGATCCCGGGGGTCAGCTCCGCCTCGACGAGCAGCTGCAGCGTGTTGTGGTCGATGATCGGACCGTAGATCCGGCCACCGACGACGGTGCTCGGGGTAACTCGCACCCCGGCGCGGCGGGCCGCTTCGATCCAGGCGATCGAGGTTCCGGCGAGCTGGGCGCGGCACGTGGCGAACGCGCGACGGTCGACGCGCAGCTTCTCGGCGGTCTTGTCGAGGATCTTGTCGGGCGTGACCCGGCGCCGGGTGTTCTCGTTGAGCACGCTATCGACCCAGCGCCAGCCCGGCGACGCGGCATTGCCGAACGTCTCGTCGCGATCCTCGAGCGTGATGCCGACCTTCTCGGCGCACAGCGCGGCATCGGCGAGCAGGCTCAGATCGGCGGCGTCCTCGCGGGTCAGGTCGAAGTACGGCGCCCACACCACGCGCACGCTCTGGGGGTACCAGTCGCGAATGTTGCGCGCGGCGCGCATCGGCTGCTGGCAGTTCGAGCTGGTCGGCGCACACATCACGACGATCGTCGTCACCGCCTCGCTCGGGCCGTACGAGGGCAGGCCGCGCAGCTCGAGAGGCGGCGTTGCGAGCACCGGCTCGCCGACATCGTCGCCGAGATCCTCGTCGGTGGGACCCGGCTGGATGATGATGTCCTGCGGCGGTTCGGAGAGCTCGTCGAGTGCGTCGGCGAGCGTGCCGCGATCGGCGCCGCGATCGAGGAGATCCTCGGCGAGCTCCTTCGCGACCTTGTATTCGTTCTCGAGCTCGGTCATGCCCATCGACCCGAGCGGCGTTCGCGCCACGCGGCCGTTGAACAACACGCTCGGCAGCGCCGGCGAGCCGTGAATCCGCTGCTTGCGACGCAGCTCGTTTGCCTCGAGCACCTCGTCGTACGCACGTGGTGGCCGCGAGACCGCGAGTCCGAGCTGCTCCGGATCGAGCCCGACCTTCTTCGCGAGGTCGGCCAGATCCTTGTCGGGCATGCGCGTGTCGCGTGCCGCATTGAGCGCATCCATGAACTCGAAGAACTTGCCCTCGGCGTGCGCTTGCAGCGCCGCATACGGCGTGCGGGTCTGGCCGCCGCTCTTGACCAGGCGATAGATCAGCCGGATGCGCGACGGGTGGTTCGCCTGCAGCCGCTCGAGGTTGCGATACGCTTGCTGGCGCGAATTCGGACCCGGCGTGAAGAACATCTCGATCGTGACGAGCGCGTTGAGCGGACCGCGTGACGGCAGCCCGCCGGGATCGCGATGCTCGACGCGAACGACACCACCCCTCGGCTTGGCAGCGGGCGCGCTCGTCGCGGGCTGCGCGACCACGAGCACGAGCAGCGCGGTGACCAGCCCGCGCATCATGCCGACTTGCTCGGCGGCGGTACTTCGGGCGCTGCGTCGTCGGGCGCGGGCTCTTCCTTGTGGTCGGCCGCCTGTTTGTCGCCATCGTCGGCCGCAGTTGGCTCGGGCGCCGGTGACGGCGTCGCCGCAGGCTCCTCGGGCTCGACCTGCGGCCACAAATAAGCGAAGTACAGCCCGGCTGACACCATCAGGCCGAGCGCAAGTGCGAGTAAGAACGGGCCCCAGATCACACCGGGATGATAGCGCGGGCCGGCGCCTGTTGTAGGCTCCGACCCAATGTACGCCCTAGCTTTGGCCCTGGGCGGCGCGACCGCAGCGCTGCCGTACTTCCACCTCGGCGCGCTGGACGTCGGGATTCCTATCCAGGCGTTCGGTGTGATCGTGGCGATCGGCGTGCTGATCGGTGCCGGCGTGCTGCGCCGCTACGCCGAGTGGCACGGCATCCCCGATGATCACATCCGCGGCATCACCGGCTGGGTCACCGTCACCGGCTTCATCGGCGCGCACGTGTTCGACGTGCTGTTCTACCAATGGGACAAGCTCGAGCAGGATCCGCTCCTGATCGTCAAGCTGTGGGAAGGCATCTCGTCGTACGGCGGCTTCATTGGTGGTGCGCTCGGCTGGTGGCTCTACGTCTGGTGGAAACGCCTGCCGGTGCGCGTGATGGCCGACGTCACGATCCTCGGCTTACTCGTCGCATTTTCGATCGGTCGCATCGGCTGCACAGTGGTCAGCGATCACATCGGCGCGGCCGTCGATCCGTCGAAGTGGTACGCGATGCTCGCGATGGAGTACCCGCGGCACCTCGGCGGGCTCGCCGAGCACTACACCGAGATCACCACGCCGACGATCACCGCGTGGAACCTCGGCCTGCTCGAGCTGCTCTACCTCATCCCGGTCAACATCTTCATCCTGTGGTACGCGTTCCGGCCCGCGAAGCCCGACGGTGAGGACAAGGACGGCAAGCCCAAGTGGATCAGCCAGCACAACGCGGGCATGGCCACCGCACTGACCGGCTTGCTCTACGCACCGGTGCGGTTCTTCATGGACTACCTGCGGTTTTCGCCGGAGCACGATCCGCGCTATCTCGGTCTGACGTTCGCGCAGTGGATCTCGATCGTCGCGTTCGGCGCGGCGATCGCGCTCGTCCTCAAGATCAAGAAGAACGGCGCGCCGTATCCAGCCGTGGGCAGGACCGCGGGCGACGTGCAGCGCGCACTCAAGACGATCCTCAAGGAGGACGAAGCGAAGGCCGACAAGAGCGACGACAAAGCCGACAAGAAGGAAGACAAGGCCGAGCTACCGAAGGCCGTCGCGAAGGACAAGGCCGCCGCCGATGACGATGCGCTCGCCAAAGAGGCCGAAGCCGCCGGCGAAGGCGACGAAGAGGGCGACGAGGAAGACGAAGACGAGAAACCCGCGACCGCCGCGAAGCCCGCGGGCAATCGGCCACGTCCCGGTGGTGGCAGCAGCAAGAAGAAGAAAAAGAAGCGACGCTAGTCGGCCGGGCCGCTCGTCCGCCCGTCGTCGGACCCCGGACGTGACGCGCAGCGATTCTGCGCGCTTGTGATTGGCATAGCGGCTGCTGTGCATGCGGGGCAAACTAAGCAGGAGTCCCGTCGTGAGCGAAGCTGAGACCGAGATGATGCGTGACATCTGGCGCGTGGTGAGCGCCGTATCGCAGCGCCTCGAGCGCGTCGAGCTCACGGTCGACAGCGTCGATCAGACGCTTGACAGAGCTCGTGGCGAGCTGTCGGCGCGGATCGATAGTTCCGATCGGATCGTCGACAAGCTTGCCGAGCAGATGTCCGAGGGGTTTGTGCGGATGACTCACCGGATCGATGCGCTGGACGAAAAGCTCACGCGTCGATTCGAACGTGTCGAAGCGCGCCTAGACGGCATCGACGGCCGTCTCACCACGCTGACCGCGACCGTCGCCTCCACGAGCTCGAGTTGAAGGAAGCGAAGTGATCCGCGAAGAGCTCGACGCACTTTTTACTGAGAGCCTGCGTTGCCTGCTGCTTTGGCTGCGGCTCGAAATCGCTACCGGAGAGCTCAACTCTCAGCTGCACGACTTCCTGTCGCGCCATCAAGAACGCCGTCCTGCACGCCATCAGGAACGCCGTCCTGCACCGCATTGGACCGCAGCCGAGCTGCGAATCGTCGCGAACATGGAAAAGCAGCGCCGGACGTTTCTATATCTGCCGCGCGGGATGGCCACGTGCAGGCACCATCTCTACGTTCCAAGGTCAGCGTTTTTTCTTCGCTGACTTCCTCGCGGGCTTCGCAGCCTTCTTCGTTTTTGCTTTGCTCGCGGAGCGCGCGGTCTTCGCGGCTTGCTTTGTCGTCTTCGCGGCTTGCTTCGTCGTCTTCGCGCTCGTCGCGGTCGGCTTCGCGCTCTTCGCGCTGGGGTTCGCGGTCTTCGCTGCGGGCTTCGTGCTCTTCGCAGCTGATTTCGCCGCGGGCTGGCTCGCAGCGCGCGGCTGATCGCTTGCGCCCGGGTTGCGACCTCCGCCACCGCCACCGCCTCCACCACCACCGCCGCCACCGCCACCACCGCCGCCTCCGCCGCCTCGACCTCCACCGCCACCACCGCCGCCTCGACCTCCACCGCCACCGCCGCGGCCTCCACCACCACCACCGCCACCGCGTCCACCACCGCCGCCCATGCGAATGCGACCGCTGTCCTCGTTGTCGCGATCGCGCCGCGTCTCCATCTCCGCCACGATGTCGGTGTCGTCCTGGGCGGTCAGCGCTTCGTGCGCGCCGCGAAAGATCTCGTCTTCGCGCTCGACGTGTTTGCGATGCTGCTCGGCGAGCTTCTCGGCGAGCTCGAGCAACGCCTTGCCCGCGCCCGGGCGCGACTCGTCATCGAGCTGCTTGACGCACTCGGCGACCGCGTGCTGCAGCGCGATCTGCGTGGGGTGCTCCGCCGAAAGACTAGCTAACGCTTCGGCCAGCTCGGGCCGGCGCGTCGACAGGCGGGGAAATACCGAGCCTTCCTCGTCGAGGAAGTGGCGGGTGACCGCGCGCTCGAAATAGGCCACTGCATCACGCACCGCCGCGACGTCGCTGTCGTGCGGCCGGCCTGCCGCGAGCCGCCGGGCCGCTTCGAGCAGCTGCGTCATCACGTCGTCGTGACGCCGGTGCGAGCGGTCGAGCTGATCGAGGCTAGCCAGTGACATGTGGACCCCATGATCTACAGGACTGCGGCGCCCGACCACTGTCCCCGGCGGAAAAACGCTGGTACACACCCGCCATGGCCGAGAACGTCGTCATCATCGGTAGCGGTCCTGCTGCTCACACGGCTGCTATCTACGCAGCGCGAGCGAACCTCAGTCCCGTGCTGTTCGAAGGCTTCATGGCGGGCGGGATCGCCGCCGGCGGCCAGCTCACGACGACGACCGACGTCGAGAACTTCCCGGGCTTCCCGGAAGGGATCATGGGACCGGAGCTGTGCGAGCGGTTTCGCGCGCAGTCGGAGCGGTTCGGGACGCGCATCTTCACCGAGACGATCAACAAGGTCGATCTGTCGGCGAGGCCGTTCAAGTACGAGAGCGATGACGTCAAGGGCGAGGCCAAGACGCTGATCATCGCGACCGGCGCGACCGCGAAGCGGGACGACGTGCCGGGCACGCGCGACGGCGAGCTCTGGCAGCGCGGCGTGAGCGCGTGTGCCGTGTGCGATGGCGCGCTGCCGATGTTTCGCGGAAAGCCGCTGTTCGTCGTCGGCGGCGGTGACTCGGCGATGGAGGAGGGCAACTTCCTCACGAAGTTCGCGTCGAAGGTGTACATCGTGCATCGCCGCGACGACCTGCGCGCGAGCGCGATCATGCAGGAGCGCGCGAAGAAGAATCCGAAGATCGAGTTTCTGTTCTCGCACAAGGTCGTCGGCGTCGATGGCGGGAACACCGTCGAGCAGGTGCGCGTTCACGATCTCAAGACGAATCAAGAGCGCGCGATTCCGGCCGCGGGCCTGTTCTTTGCGATCGGTCACATCCCGAACACCGCGTTCTTGGGCGGCCAGCTCAAGTGCGACGATCAGGGGTACGTCCTGACGACGCCGGGGACGACCGAGACCAGCGTCCCGGGCGTGTTCGCGGCCGGCGACGTGCAGGACAAGCGGTACCGCCAGGCGATCACGGCCGCGGGCACCGGCTGCATGGCAGCGCTCGAAGCCGAGCATTTCCTGTCGTCGCACCACTGACGCAGGGCTTGGCGCGTGCCGAGTTGGCACGGGCTGCGCGGGGAATAGGCCCGGCGCGGCTCCCGGTATGGCTTGATGTGCTGACCGGGCAGGTGACATGTCACAATCGCTTTATCCCGTGACTCGAGAGCCTCATCCGCCGTTGCGCGAGTCCGCCATGACGAAAGTCTTGGCGCTGTTGCTGCTGGTCGTCGCCGGCGCGCTCGTGTTCACCGTGATCCAGCAGCGCCGTCAGGTGCAGCAGATCGTCAACTACGAGCCCAAACCGATCGCGCAGCGACCGGATGACAAGCTCGGCGCCGACGAGCAGACCACGATCGACGTGTTCGAGAAGTTCTCGCGCTCGGTCGTGCACGTGACGAGCCTCGCCTCGCGGCGAAACTTGATGACGCTCGACGTGACCGAGATCCCGCAGGGCTCGGGCACCGGCTTCGTGTGGGATCAGCAGGGCCACATCGTGACGAACTTCCACGTCGTGCAGGGCGGCGATCGCGCCAGCGTCACGCTCAACGACGGCTCGACGTACGCGGCGCGCATCGTCGGCACCGCACCCGACAAAGACATCGCGGTGCTGCACATCGACGCGCCGCCGACGAAGATGTTGCCGTTGCCGGTCGGGCAATCGGCGGGCCTCAAGGTCGGCATGAAGGTGCTCGCGATCGGTAACCCGTTCGGCTTGGATCAGACGCTGACGACCGGCGTGATCTCCGGCCTCGGCCGCGAGATCAAGAGCATGTCGGGCCGGCCGATCACCGACGTGGTCCAGACCGACGCGTCGATCAATCCCGGCAACTCGGGTGGGCCACTGCTCGACAGCTCGGGCCGGCTGATCGGCATCAACACCGCGATCTACAGCCCGACCGGATCGAGCGCGGGTATCGGCTTCGCGGTGCCCGTCGATACGGTCAACGCGATCGTTCCGCAGCTGCTCAAGCACGGCAAGATCGTGCGGCCCGGCCTCGGCATCAGCATCGCGAACGACAGCCACGCGGCGCGCGGCGGCATCGACGGCGTCGTGATCATGCAGATCGTACCGGGCGGTGCTGCCGAGAAGGCAGGCCTACAAGGCGCGACGTCGGTGGTCGGCGGGATCGTCCCGGGCGATGTCATCGTCGGCATCGACAACGTCGTGATTCACAAGCAGAACGATCTGTTCAAAGCGCTCGATGCCCACAAAGTCGGCGACTCCGTCGACGTGCATGTTGAGAACAAGCAGGCAGGTAAACGCCGCACCGTTAAGGTAACGTTGCAAGCAGTCCAGTGAGTCGTCGCGCCCGCGCAGTAGCCTCGGTTGATTCACTTCCCAAGGCTCCTGCGCGGAACCGGTTCTATCGCGACACGATCCTGCGGCGCCTGCGTTCCGGCGCGTCGAACGCGTTTTTCGGCGGGCTGTCGTCGGTCGCGCGCCTGCTGCCGGCGAGCAATCCCGAGCGCCATGGCGTCGAGGTCGAGCACGACATCATCTACGGGCCGCACGGCGACTGGAACACGCTCGACATCTATCGCCCGAAGCATCGGCCCAAGCCGTGGCCGGTCGTGTTCTACGTGCACGGTGGTGCGTTTCACCTG
Source organism: Kofleriaceae bacterium (assembly GCA_036524455.1). GTDB lineage: Bacteria > Myxococcota_A > Polyangia > Haliangiales > Haliangiaceae > JABFXX01. The sequence goes on from DATDCH010000121.1 coordinate 13,935, forward strand.
CTGTCGAAGGACACGCACTGGCTGATGGGCCTCGTGTTCGCGCGGTTTGGCTACCTCGTCGTCAACATCAGCTACCGGCTCGCTCCGAAGCATCCGTATCCGGCGGCGATCGAGGACACGTGCGTGGCGTATCGCTGGATGGCGGAAAATCTGCGCGAGCTCGGCGGCGATCCGAATCGCGTCGCGGTCGCGGGCGAATCGGCCGGCGGCAACTTGATCACCGCGCTCACGCTCGCCGCTTGCCAGCCGCGTCCAGAAGCGTGGGCGCGCGAGATTTACGATCTCAACCTCGTGCCGCGCGCCGCGCTGCCGTTCTGCGCGATCCTCGAAGTATCGCGGCCCGAGCGATTCTCGCAGCGCAAGCCAAACCTGCCACGCTGGGTCGACGGCATGCTGCGCGATGCAGCCGCGTCGTATCTGCACGGTCAATCGCACGAGCCGAGCGAGGCGACCGAGCTCGCCGATCCGATCCGCGTGATCGAAGGCGCCGCCGGTGTTCCGCACGAGAGCCGGTTCCCGCGCGGACTGCCGCCGTTCTTCGCACCGGTCGGCACGCGCGATCCGCTGCTCGACGATACGCGGCGGCTCGAGGCCGCGCTGCGCACGCTCGGCGTGCCGGTTGAAGCGCGTTACTACCCCGGCGGGATTCATGCCTTTCACGCTTTGGTTTGGAACCCAGCTGCGCGACGCTGTTGGCGCGATGCGCTCGCGTTTCTCGACCGGCACATGCGGTAGGCCTGCTTGACGCCACCCAAACGCCAGCTCGGCCTCGGCATCACCGCGGCCATCGTCGTCGCGAACATGATCGGCACTGGTGTGTTCACCGGCACCGGATTCAACGCGCAGGCGCTGCACGATCCGATGACGATCTTGTTCGCGTGGGCGCTCGGCGGGCTCGTCGCGCTGTGCGGTGCGGCCTGCTACGCCGAGCTCGGCACGCTGATGCCGAAGGCCGGCGGCGAGTACGTCTACTTGCGCGAGGCGTATCACCCCGCGCTCGGCTTCATGAGCGGCTGGGTGTCGTTGACCGCGGGCTTCTCGGCGGCGATCGCGACGAGCGCGCTGCTGTTCGCGAAGTACCTCGGCACGCTCGTCGACGGCATCGGTTCGGCGGCGGCCCAGAAGATCATCGCGATTGCGCTGATCGCAACGATCACCGCGATGCATTCGTTCGACACGAAGGTCGGCGGACGCGTGCAGCAGATCTTCACGATCATGAAGGTCGCGCTGATCGTCGTGTTCATCGGCGCCGGTTTCGCGAGTGGCAACGGCAACTGGGCGCACTTCGAGACCCAGGACGGTGGGTTCTCGAACATCGCGACGACCGCATTCGGGATTCAGCTCATGTACATCTCGTTTGCGTACTCGGGCTGGAACGCCGCGGCGTACATCGCAGGCGAAGTCGACCGCCCCGAGAAGACGCTGCCGCGCTCGCTGCTGGTCGGCACCGGCATCGTGACGGCGCTCTACCTGTTGCTCAACGTGATCTACTTCTATGCGCTGCCGTCGGACGTGCTCGGCGGGCCGCGCGACACGTTCGCGCCGATCGAGGAAGTTGGCCATGCCGCTGCCGTGCAGCTGTTCGGCCAGAGCGCAGGCAGTTTGATCACATCGTTGATCGCGATCGCGCTCGTGTCCGCCGTGAGTGCGATGGTGATGGCCGGACCGCGCGTGTATGCCGCGATGGCGGCGGATCGCGCGCTGCCGCACCAGCTCGCCACGCACTCGAAGCGCGGCGTGCCGATCGTCGCCGTTGCCGCGCAGGGGGTGTTCGCCACCGTGTTCGTCATCGTCGGCGATCTCGGCAAGCTGATGCGATTCGCCGGCTTCACGCTCGCGATCTTTGCGGCGCTGGCGGTCGGCGCGGTGTTCATTCTGCGCCGCCGCGGTCTGCGAGGTGCCTACCGTACGTTCGGCTACCCCGTGACGCCGATCATCTTCATCGTCGTGTCTGGTTGGATCGCTTACGCGCAGATCAAGCAGAACCCGTTCGAGAGCCTCGTCGTCGCCGGGCTAATCGTGATGGGCTTCTTGCTGTACGTGTTCATGGTGAAGCCCCGGAAGCCAGTATCGCCTGAACCTCCGAAACTCCCGGAAGCACGCGTCGTCGACGAGTGATAGACTGCTTCCGTGCGTCGTCTCGCAGGGCTGGTTATCCTCGCCGCCGCCGGTGGCGCGCTCGCGACGCCGACACCGCCGCCACCGCTCACGTGGGCCGACTGGATCGGCGACTGGGACGGCAAGCTCAAGTGGACCAGCTGCACCGCAGAGGGTGAGCCGCGCGCGAGCCTCGCGGTCGATGCACGCGACGGCTCGGTCTCGATCGATCTGACGCCGGCCGGCTCCGCGCTCACGCAGCTATCGCTGGTCGAAGACGGCGCCGGCTGGATGGGCCAGCAGGGCGACGTCACCGTGCGCGTGAAGCTCCCCAAGTCCGACAAGCTCGAGGTGGCGGTTGACCTCGACAGCGGCTGCCAGGTGCGCGGCACGCTGACGCGCGCATCGGTCGGCATCCCGGCGTGCGACCGCCTCGCAGCGTGGGCACGCATCGAATCGCATTGCACGAAGCTGTCGCGTCCGCCACTGGAGAATGCCGCGCGGCTCGCCCGCCAACGTGCGTCGTGGCGCAAAGCACAAGGTGATGACAAGACCAAGCTGGCGCAGCAGTGCACCGCCCGCAGCGCCAAGGTCGAGCAGGAGCTCGTCGAGATCGGCTGCGCGCCGCATCCAGATCCGGCGATTGGCAACCGCGGCGCGGAGTGCCAGGCGCTGCGCGGCATCGCCGGTCGCATCGCTCGCTGCAGCAATCTGCCGTCGGATCAACGCGATGCGTATGCGCGCGAGGTCCTCGTGCTGATCGCCGCCGTGCAAGGTGCCGACAAAGCGACACTCCCTGTCGTCGACGCGGAGTGCAAACGAGAACGTGACAAGTTGTTTGCGATCGCACAACAGGTCGGTTGTCCGCCCTGAATGGAAGCAACTTTCACCGGCGCCCGTTGTCTGGTTTGTGACGATGACGTTTTGTGACCCGACTCAGATCGTGAACCGTAAACGGCCGGGCGAGCTCGCCGGCTGGGCGGTGGCGCTGATCATCGCTGCGTGCTGCGTGACGTTCGCCGGGGTCGCACTCGGCGTCGACCTCGTGTACGGCATGATCGATCCCGCGGTCGTCAAGCGCGGCTGGGTGCCCTACGCACTGACGTACGTCACCGCGTTCTGCGTGCTCGTGGCGTGGCTTCCGCCGGCGAGGCTGTCGCGCGCGCTGCGCGTTGCGGTGCTGCTCCCGGCCGTACACGCGTTCGTGATCGGTCTCGCTTGGCCGGCATGGCACGCGCTGTCGCGCTTCTTCACCAATCACACGTCGACGAGCGAGCTCGTCACCCGGTTCCCGCTCGCAGCCGTGGTCGGTGCGAGCCTCGTCGGTTTCCTCGGTTTCGCGCTGATCGTCGCGCGCCGCCGCAGCGGCGAGTGGCAGCACGGCTTCGTCATGCTCGCACTCAGCGAGCTCCTGCTGCTCGGCCTGTGGCTGCCGATCTCGATTGCGATCGACCCGGGCGGTGGCGACTGGTGGTCGAGCGGGCAACCGCTCGTCGACGACGCGCTCGGTCGCGCGCTGTTCACGGTGATTCCGCCGACGGTGATCGCAGCGACGTTCGCAGCCGCCGGCATGCTCCAACCCGCACGCCTGCTCGCGGCGCGCAGCCGTATCATCGGTTTCGTCGGCGCATTGTTCGCGATTGCGCTCGTCACGCGAGCCGATGCATCCGCGCGCGAGATGCTGCTCTACTCGAATCTATTGCCGCTGCTGTTCGCCGCGATGTTCGTCGCGATCGCGGCGCTCGTCTTGTTCGGTATCGCGCTCGCGCTGCGCAGCTATCGCGCTCATCGCGCGTTTACGAAGCAGCGGAGCAGCGACGGCGTGATCGTGCTCGACGACGACCAGGCGCCCGTCGCCGGCTTCGAGATCACGAGCTGGCTGCGCGGGCCGCGCGTCCTGCAGCGGCCGTTCGCGGTGAGCATCGCCGGCGGAACGATTCCGGTGCGCGGCGCGCATATCGTGGCGGCGCTGCCCGCGGCGACCACGCAGCTCGAGATCGGCGAGGCGTATGCGGCGTTGCGTCCCGGCGATCGCGTGCGGATCGCGGGTCACTCTGCTGCGGGCGGCGATCCGTTCCGCACGTCGGCGGCGCCGCTTGCCGGCGAGCTGTTCGTGGCGCCGTTCGAGCGGGCGTCGTCAGGCTTCACGCATGTCGCACTCGCGATGTGGCGGCCGTGTGTCGCATACCTGTTGATCGTGGTTGCGATCGCGCTGCCCGCCTTGGCGGCGTTCGCGGCGACGTAGCGCGCGCGTAGATCGTTCGCTCGGGTCGTGCGTTGGGCGGCCGGTTCGGTTGCACCGGCACCACCCGTCTGTTGTGCTCTTGGGCATGACGAAGCTGGGGCTCGTGGCGGCGGCAGCCGTCACTTTGTGCGTGCCGCACGTCGCGCACACGTTCTGCGGGTTCTATGTCGCGGGTGGCGATCAACAGATGTTCAACGACGCGACGCAGGTCGTGCTCATGCGCAGCGGCACGCGGACCGTGCTGTCGATGCAGAACAACTACAAAGGTCCGCCCAACGCATTCGCGATGGTCGTGCCGGTGCCGACGGTGCTCAAGGAGGCCGATGTCAAGACGCTGCCGAAGCAGGTGTTCGAGAACGTCGAGCGCATGGGCGCGCCGCGGCTCGTCGAGTACTGGGAGATGGACCCGTGCGCGAAAGAGGTCGTCTACGACATGGTCGCGACCGGCGCGGGGCCCCCGCCGCCGACCACGACGGCGGTTCGCCGAAGCGGCGAGGACCTCGGCGTCAAGATCGAGGCGCAGTTCGTCGTCGGCGAGTACCAAATCGTCATCCTGTCGGCGAAGGACTCGACCGGCCTCGACAAGTGGCTGCGTCGCGAGAAGTACAACATCCCGGCCGGCGCCGAGCCGCTGCTGCGGCCGTACGTCGAGGCTGGCTCGAAGTTCTTCGTCGCAAAGGTCGATCCGACGAAGGTCAAGTTCGTCGACGGGCGCGCGGAGCTGTCACCGCTGCGCTTTCACTACGACACCGATCAGTTCAACCTGCCGATCCGGCTCGGGCTCGCGAACTCGAGCGGCAAGCAGGACCTGATCGTC
>DATDCH010000122.1:0-2225 GCA_036524455.1 Kofleriaceae bacterium
GCCAGATGCGCGGCCTCACCTATGCCGCGCCGATCCGCGTCCGCCTGCGTCTGCGCGTCATGGACAAGGAATCCCCGGGCGCGTCGCGCGTGAAGCGCGCGATCGAGCAGGAGGTCTACCTCGGCGAGCTGCCGCTCATGACCGAGAACGGCACGTTCATCGTCAATGGCACCGAGCGAGTGATCGTCTCCCAGCTGCACCGCAGCCCCGGGGTCATCTTCGACCACGACAAGGGCAAGACCCACAGCTCCGGCAAGCTGCTGTTCCAGGCGCGCGTGATCCCCTATCGCGGCTCCTGGCTCGACTTCGAGTTCGACGCCAAGGACTGCGTGTTCGCGCGAATCGACCGGCGCCGCAAGCTCCCGGTCACCATCCTGCTGCGCGCGCTCGGCTATTCGAATGCCGACATCCTGCGCCTGTTCTTCGACCGCAACACCGTGCAGCTGACGAAGAAGGGCCCCGAGCTCGACCTCGTGCCCGAGCGCCTGCGCGGCGAGATCGCGATGTTCGAGATCAGCGCCAACGGCAAGGTCATCGTCGAGGAAGGCCGCCGCATCACGGCGCGCCACGTGCGCCAGCTCGAGGAAGCGGGCGTCAAGCGCCTGCACGTCCCGGTCGAGTACCTCGAGGGCAAGATCCTGGCCCACGACGTCGCCGACCCGCAGACCGGCGAGGTGCTCGCTTCCGCAAACGACGTGCTGACGACCGCGCTCGTCAATCGCTTCGTCGAGGCGAACGTGCCCGAGATCGGCACGCTCTACGTCAACGACCTCGACCGCGGCCCGTACGTGTCGGACACGCTGCGCATCGACGCGAGCACGACGCGCCTCGAGGCGCTGATCGAGATCTACCGGATGATGCGCCCGGGCGAGCCGCCGACCAAGGACGCGGCCGAGAACCTGTTCCACAACCTGTTCTTCAACTCCGAGCGCTACGACCTGTCGGCCGTGGGCCGCATGAAGTTCAACCGCCGCGTGAACCGCGCGGTGCCGGAGGGCCTCACCGAGGCCGGCGTCGAGCGCTGGCTCGAGGAGCCGGGCATCCTGTTCGACGGCCGCTACTTCTCGACCGTGTCCGAGCAGCGCAAGGACGAGACCGGCAAGGCGCTGGTCGCCAAGTACGGCAACGACATGTCCGACGTCGTGGACGTGCTGCGCACGCTGATCGCGATCAAGAACGGCGACGGCAAGGTGGACGACATCGACCACCTCGGCAACCGCCGGGTGCGCTGCGTCGGCGAGATGGCGGAAGTCGCCTTCCGCATCGGGCTGGTGCGCGTCGAGCGCGCGGTCAAGGAGCGCCTGACGCTGGCCGAGAACGAGGAGATCAACCCGCAGGACATGATCAACGCGAAGCCGGTGGCCGCCGCGGTCAAGGAGTTCTTCGGCTCCTCGCAGCTCTCGCAGTTCATGGACCAGAACAACCCGCTGTCCGAGATCACGCACAAGCGCCGCGTGTCGGCACTCGGCGAGGGCGGCCTCAAGCGCGAGCGCGCCGGCTTCGAGGTGCGCGACGTGCACCCGACGCACTATGGACGCGTGTGCCCGATCGAGACGCCGGAAGGCCCGAACATCGGCCTGATCAATTCGCTCGCGGTCTACGCCCGCACCAACAAGTACGGCTTCCTCGAGACGCCGTACCGCCGTGTGCGCGAGCGGCGCGTGACCGGCGACGTCGACTTCCTGTCGGCGATCGAGGAGAGCGAGTTCGTGATCGCGCAGGCGAACGCACCGCTGGACGAGAAGGGCCGCTTCTCCGGCGAGCTCGTCTCCTGCCGCTACCAGAACGAGTTCACGCTGATGCCCGCCGAGCGCATCGAGTACATGGACGTGTCGCCGCGCCAGATCGTGTCGGTCGCGGCCGCGCTGATCCCGTTCCTCGAGCACGACGACGCGAACCGCGCGCTGATGGGCTCGAACATGCAGCGCCAGGCGGTGCCGACGCTGCGCTCCTCCACGCCGCTGGTCGGCACCGGCATCGAGCGCACCGTGGCGATCGACTCCGGCGTCGTGGTCATCGCGCGCCGCGGCGGCGCGGTGGACTCGGTCGATGCGTCGCGCATCGTGGTGCGCGTCAACGAGGGCGAAGTCACGGCCGGCGAGCCGGGCGTCGACATCTACAACCTGACCAAGTACACCCGCTCGAACCAGAACACCTGCATCAACCAGCAGCCGCTGGTGCGGGTGGGCAACACGATCGCGAAGGGCGACGTGCTGGCCGACGGC
>DATDCH010000123.1:0-8230 GCA_036524455.1 Kofleriaceae bacterium
CGAGCTCGCGATCGTCGGGACGTTCGGGGGCTGCCGCGCTGACGCCGGTGTGGATCCGCGCGGCATCGAGCGCGCGCTCGAACGACGACACGTCGGCGTCGTCGTCGATCATCAACCCCTGATTCGCGACGTCGGTGTTGATCTCGACTGGCCCAGCGGGAATGTGCGGCCTCAGCAGCTCGGGCTCGACCGCGGTCGTCGTGCTCGCATTCGCGACGAACGCGTCGTCGTACTCCTCGGCATCGTGCTGCGCGAGCGGCACCGCCGACTGCCGGATCACGTACGACTCCTCCGGTACGAGCGACGGTGACGGATCGACCGGTGTCTTCAGCTCGGCGTCGACGACCGCGGCGATCGTCGCGCTCGGCGCAGCCTCGGTCTCGGCGCGCGTCTTCGCGACAAACACGGGCTCGCCCGGAGCCGGCAGCGCGCTCCTCATCTCGACCGGCGGCGGGGCCTCCCAGCGCGCGCTCTTGTCGCGCTTCGCGATCGGCTTGCCGCCGAGCTGGCGTGCGAGCTCCGCGGATGCCGCCTCGACATTGATCTCGAACGGCGTTGCCGCCGCTTCGCGCAGCGTCGCGAGCTCGACGTCGAGATCGCCGCCGGCGAGCGCACGCGCGCGCGACAACACACGGTCGAGATCGACGTGCATGTCGAGCTCCGGCGTTGGCAACACGATGCGCGCCGACAGCTCGGCCGCCTTCTCGATCAGCTCCTGCACGTGCGGGCGCCGCGGCCGCGACCGCTCGGGGGCGAGCACAGGTACTTGCACGCGTCCCGAGTTCTCGCGCGCAACCGCGATCGGCCCGCTGCCCGGTCGTGCCGACGTGAGCAGTGCCGCCGACGCCGACGGGATCGCCGGCAACGCTTCGCGGATCACCGCGCCCTCGTCGCGACGCGGCTGGGTTTCGACCTCGGCGCGCCGCGCGGTCTCGAGGTCCTCGGGGATCGGGATCGCAGCATCGGGCAAGCCCATCGCACGGCGGCGCTCGAGCATGCGGATGATCACTTCGCGGCCTTCGCGCGACACGCGCATCAGCTCGATCGCCATGCCGAACGCCGCTCTCGGATTGTCCGGATCGGGATGCCTGACGTGCTTCACGCGTCCCATGCCGACGAGCACGGGCACATCGTTCGCGAGCCGCAGCTCGAACTTCACCTCGGTGCCGACGGGCTGCACCGACTTGGTCGGCAGAAACAGTCCCGACTTGCCGACGTTCGGCGCGAAGCGCTGCACCATCGCCTCGACATCGTCGTAGCGAAGCTTGATGCGTAGAACGACCGGCCCCGCCGGCCGCGCCCCGCTATTGTCGTCGGGTGCCATGAAACGGCCGCGACAATTATCCCGTTTGCGCGGCCACGCCGTCAAACAGGTGAAATCCCTGTGTCCGGAAGTGGGACCACCGATCCCGAGAGCGGACGAGGGCGTTGCGAGTCGCTACATGATCTCGCGAGGTTGAGCTGGCACGTGCGCTGCTCTAGGGGAATCTGATGGGTCCCCTCTGGCAGGATGTTCGCTACGCGCTGCGCATGATGGCGAAGACGCCGGCACTGACGGCGGTCCTCGCGGTCACGTTGGCGCTCGGCATCGGCGCGAGCACGACCATTTTCTCGGTCGTCAATTCCGTGGTGATCAAGCCGCTGCCGTATCCGCAGCCCGAACGCATCGTGCGCGTGTACACCGAATTCCGCAGCGCGAATCCGCTGCCCAAGTTCTGGTTCTCGGTGCCCGAGTTTGTCGAGCTGCAGCGTGATTGTCGATCGTGCGCGCTCACCGGCGGTTGGGTGCGCGGCAGCGCGCCGATCGCGGGCGGCGATCGCGCGGTGCGTGTACAGCTCGCGTATGCGTCGCACACGCTGCTGCCGCTGATCGGCGTGAAGCCGATCCTCGGCCGCTGGTTCGACGCGAGCGAAGATCAACCGACACCGCCCGCCGAAGGCATGGTGATCGGCGACCCGACCGTCGTCGTGCTCGGCTACGACATCTGGCAGCGCGCGTTCAACGGCGACAAGCGGATCATCGGCCGCAAGATCGAGCTCGACGCGCTGCCGGTCACCGTCGTCGGCGTGATGCCGAAGGGCTTTGACTTCCTCGACGGCATCGAAGCGTGGGTACCCGCTCACTTCAACGGCGCGATCAAGCGCCGCGCGAGTCACGTCGTGCACGTCGTTGCGCGGCTCGCACCCGGCGCGTCGATCGACTCGCTCAACGACGAGCTCGCCGCGTTGACGAAAGAATGGGGCAAGCGCGACACCGAGGGCTTCCACAGCATTGCCGAGGATCATCCGATGCTCGCGGTGCCGTTCAAGCAAGACCTCGTCGGCTCGCTCGCGACGACGTTATGGCTGCTGCAAGGCGCCGTGCTGTTCGTGCTGCTGATCTCGATCGTCAACGTCGCCAACCTCCTGCTCGCGCGCGCCGAGACACGCACGCGCGAAGTCGCGGTCCGCCACGCCCTCGGCGCGAGCCGCCGTCGCCTGGTCCGCCAGTTCATCACCGAGAGCCTCGTGCTCGGCCTCGTCGGCGGCGCGGTCGGCATCCTGCTTTCGGTGTGGGCGATCGACGGTGTCACCGCGCTGATCCCGAAGTCGGCGCCGCGCGCCAGCGAGATCCAGCTCGACACGTCGACGGTGATCTTCGCGATCGCGTGCTCGCTGTTCGCCGCGTTGCTGTTCGGGCTCGCGCCGATCCTGCACGCGCGCAAGAGCGATCTGCACGGCGCGCTCAAGGACGGCGCGCGCAGCACGACCAGCTCCAAGGCGCGGCTGCGCGCCAGGCGCATCCTCGTCATCGTCGAGATCGCGCTCGCGCTGTTGCTCGTGATCGGCTGCACGGTGATGGTGCGCAGCTTCGTGCGTCTGCAGCGTGTCGAGCTCGGCATGAAAACCGATCGCGTGCTGACGTTCGGCGTCAACCTGCCGTTCAAGGCGTACCAACCGGCCGCCGCGAATCAGTTCTGGGATCGCCTCGAGGAACGACTGCGCGCGTTGCCCGGCATCGAGGGCGCCGTGCTCGTCGACACGTTCGGCGTGTCGCGCACGATCAACGCGTCGTCGTTCAGCATCCCAGGCCGCGCGAGGCTGCCCGTCGGCCCGCAGTGGAACGTCGATTATCTGAACCTCGGCGGTGCCGACTACGTGAAGGTGCACGGCGGCCGCATGGTGCGCGGTCGCGACATCGCCGCGGCAGACATCGCCGGCGCGCCGTACGTCATCATCGTCAATGAAGCGTTCGCGAAGAAATTCTTCCCGAACGAGGATCCGATCGGCCGCGAGATCGTCGCGCTGATGACCGGTCCCAAGACCGAGAAGAAAATGCGCATCGTCGGTGTGTTCGCCGACATGAAGAACGCCGGCGTCGATCGACCTGCGGGCACCGAGATCGTGATGCCGCGCATGCAGTACGGCAGCCTGCTCGATCCACCGCTCGCCGCGTGGTCGCAATACGGCTTCATCCGCACGAAGCACGCACCGGAGAGCTTGATCCCGGCCGTGCATCGCGCGGTCGCCGAGCTCGATCCTTCGGCGCCGCTCTACGAAGTGCGCACGCTCGATCAGCTGATGTGGGAAGCCGTCGCGCGACCGCGCTTCCTCACGTTCTTGCTCACGTGCTTCGCGGTCGTCGCGCTGCTGCTCGCGGCGATCGGCATCTACGGCGTCATGGCGCACACGGTCTCGTTGCGCACGCACGAGATCGGGTTGCGCGTCGCGCTCGGCGCGCAGCCCAAGCAGGTCCGCGCCATGGTGCTGCGCCAGGCCGGTGTGCTCGTCGCGGCGGGTGTCGGCGTCGGTCTCTCCGCCGCAGTCGCGCTGCAATTCGCGCTCGACTCGTCGCTGCGCGGCCTGTTCTACGGCGGCGAGCTCTCGCAGCCGCTGCTGCTCGGTGGCGTCGCGATCGCGGTCGGCGCGACCGCCTTGCTCGCGACCTGGGTGCCCGCGCGCCGCGCCACCAAGGTCGAGCCGACCGTCGCCTTGCGAAGCGAGTGATTTTTGGGGTGTCCGGAAATGGGATCGCCGGTCCCAGCTTCGAACGAAACACCGACGAGACCCCGCATGATTTCGCCAGCTTGAGCTGGCACGCACGCTGCTCTAGGAGGATGACGATGGGCTCGCTCTGGCAAGACATCCGCTACGCGCTCCGCATGATGGCCAAGACCCCCGGCCTGACCGTGGTCCTCGCAATCACGCTCGCCCTCGGCATCGGCGCGAGCACGACGATCTTTTCGGTCGTCAATTCGGTGGTGCTGCGTCCACTGCCCTACGAGCAGCCGGATCGGCTGGTGCGCGTGTACACCGAGTTCAAGGGCAACATGGGCCTGGACCGATTCTGGGTGTCAGGCCCCGAGTTCGCCGACCTCCGCCGCGAGTGCCGCACGTGTCAGTCGGTCGCCGCGTGGTCGAACGGCACGGCGTCGATCGCGGGCGGTGATCGCCCGGTACGCGTGCAAGCCGCTTACGCCACGCACGAGCTGTTGCCGACCCTCGGCATCAAACCAATCCTCGGTCGCTGGTTCGACAAGAGCGAGGACAAGCCCGGCGTCGATCAAGACGTCATCGTGCTCGGCTACGACGTGTGGCAGCGGGCGTTCGGCGGTGACCCGAGCGTCGTCGGCCGCACGATCCACGTCGACGCGATGCCGATGACCGTGCTCGGCGTGATGCCGAAGGGCTTTGACTTCCTCGATCGCCAGGAAGCCTGGCTGCCGCTCAACGCCGACTTCGCAAAGCAGAACCGCGGCGGGCACAACTTCAACGTTATCGTCAGGCTCAAGCCCGACGCATCGGTCACTGCGCTGCGCGACGAGCTCAAGGCTCTCGTCACGAACTGGCAGAAGGACGGCAAGATCGGCGAGCGCCACTCGCTGCATACCGACTTCCACCCGATGATCGCGCTGCCGTTCCACGCCGATCTCGTCGGCTCGCTGTCGACGACGCTGTGGCTGCTGCAAGGCGCGGTGCTGTTCGTGCTGCTGATCTCGATCGTCAACGTGGCCAATCTGCTGCTCGCGCGCTCGGAGACCCGCACGCGTGAAGTGGCGGTGCGGCACGCGCTCGGTGCGAGTCGGCGCCGGCTCATGCGGCAGTTCCTCACCGAAAGCACGCTCCAGGGCCTGCTCGGTGGCGGCCTCGGCATCCTCGTTGCGGTGTGGGCGGTCGACGGCGTGACCGCATTGATCCCGAAGAGCGCGCCGCGTGCGAACGAGATCAGCCTCGACGGCTCTGCGGTCGTGTTTGCCGTGATCTGCGCGTTCATCGCGTCGCTGTTGTTCGGCATGGCGCCGATCATTCACGCGCGGCGCACCGACCTGCATGGCGCACTCAAGGACGGCAGCAAGGGCATGACCGCGACACGTGCACGCCTGCGCGTGCGCCGTGGCCTCGTGATCGGCGAGATCGCGCTCGCCGTCATCCTCGTGATCGGCTGCACGGTGATGGTGCGCAGCTTCAACCGACTGCAGAAGGTCGAGCTCGGCCTGCGGCCCGACAACCTGCTGACATTCACGCTCGAGATCCCGACGAAGACGTATCCCAAGCACGCAGGCGGCATCTTCTGGGACCGCTTGCAAGACCGGTTGCGAGCGCTGCCGGGCGTCACCCACGCGTCGCTGATCGGCGCCATGCCGCCGGCGCGCCCGATCAACGCGAACGACATCTACTTCGTCGGCAAGACGCAGATCCCAAACGCGATCGCGCAGCAGATCGGTGCGCCGCCGTGGAACGTCGACTACTGGCAGCGCATCGGCGAGGACGCGATCGAGGCGCTCGGTGGGCGGATCGTGCGCGGCCGCACCCTGACGAGGGCCGACAACGCGGAAGCGCCGGGTGTGGTGCTGATCAACGAGGCGTTCGCGAAGAAGTTCTACAAGCCGGGCGAGGATCCGATCGGCCAGCAGCTGATCATCTCCGGTCGCCAGGGCATCCCGGACGACAAGCAACAGAAGCAGACGATCGTCGGCATCGTCGCCGACATCAAGAACGCGGGCATCGACAAGATCGCCGGCACCGAGCTGTTCGTGCCGTGGCGGCAGTGGCCGCAGATCACCAATCCCGAAGGTGACACGCTGTACCCGTTCATCCAGACCGCGGTCGTCCGCACCAACGGCGATCCGGAGGATCTGACAAGCGCGATCCACCTGCTGGTCGCCGAGCTCGATCCGACGCTGCCGATCTCGGGTATGCGCACGGTGACCGACCTGATGTGGGAAGCGGTCGCGCGCCCGCGCTTCCTTGCATTCTTGCTCACGTGCTTCGCGGGCATCGCGCTCTTGCTCGCGGCCGTCGGTATCTACGGCGTGATGGCGCACACCGTCGCGCAGCGCACGCAGGAAATTGGCCTCCGCGTCGCGCTCGGTGCGCAGCCCAAGCAAGTCCGCGCGCTCGTGCTGCGCCAGGCCGGCGTGCTCGTAGCAGGCGGCGTCGCGATCGGCCTGTCGACCGCGATCGCGCTGCAATTCATGCTCGACAAGTCGCTGCGCAGTCTGTTCTACGGCGCAGAGCTCAGCCAGCCCGTGCTGCTCGCCGGCGTCGCGATCGCCGTGACCGCGACCGCTTTACTCGCGACGTGGATTCCCGCGCGCCGCGCGACGAAGATCGAGCCCACCGTCGCGCTGAGGAGCGAGTAGTGCCCCGTGTCACGGAAAGACGGAGCCCTCCCTCCGGCGAGGGGTCCGTCGACGTGCGCACCGGCGAAGGCATGGACGTTCCGCGCAGCGGTGCGAAGCCGCGCACGCGGCGCATCGTGCTGGTTGCCGGCGCGATCCTCGCACTCGCCGCGGTCACGCTCGGCGTGCGCTGGTACGCGAACCGCGCGCCGACCGTGACGCGCAGCGAGGTGTGGATCGGCACCGTCAAGCGCGGCCCACTCACGCTCGAGGTGCGCGGCACCGGCACGCTGATTCCCGTCGAGTTCCGCTGGGCGTCGGCGCCGGTCGCTGCGCGCGTCGACAAGGTGCTCGTGCAGCCAGGGGCGCAGGTCACCGCCGACACCGTGCTCGTCGAGCTGTCGAACCCCGACGCCGAGCTCGCGGCACTCGAAGCCGAGCGCGACGTCGCTGCGGCCGAAGCCCAGCTCGCCCAGCTCGGCGCGCAGCTCGACGGCACACGGCTCGCGCAGGAGTCGCAGGTCGCCGGCCTCGAAGCCGACGTCGCGATGGCGAAGCGACGCTCGACGATCGATACCGCGATGGCGGAGAAGGGCGTGATCCCCGATATCGAGAGCGCGGAATCGACCGATCGCGCGAAGCAGCTCGCCGCGCGCAAGGAGTTTGAAGCGAAGCGGCTGTCGGCGCTCCGCCGCGGCAACGCCGCGCAGCTCGAAGCGCAGCACGCGCAGGTCGAGCGGTTGCGTGCACTCGCCGAGTTCCGTCGCAAGCAGCTCGCAGCGCTGCACGTGCGCGCGGGCCAAGCGGGCACCGTGCAAGAGGTCGCCGTCGAGGCCGGTCAATCGGTCGCGGTCGGTGCACCGCTGGCGAAGGTCGTCGTGCCAGACAAGCTACAAGCGCGCCTGCAGATTCCCGAGGCGTCGACCGAAGACGTATCGCCCGGCCTGGTCGCGCAGATCGACACCCGCAACGGCGTCGTCAAAGGTGAGGTCGTGCGCATCGATCCCGCCGCGAAGAACGGCACGGTCACCGTCGACGTCAAGCTCGTCGACGCGCTGCCGAAATCTGCACGCGTCGATCAGAACGTCGAAGGCGTGATCGAGCTCGCGCGCACGAACGACACACTGTTCGTCGCACGCCCGGCGATCGGCGAAGCGCGCACGACGACGGCCGTGTTCAAGATCTCCGGCGACGAAGCGCATCGCGTCACCGTCAAGTTCGGTCGCGCCGCGCTCAAGGACATCGAGATCGCGAGCGGCCTCGCGGCCGGCGACCAGATCATTCTTTCCGACATTTCGCGTTGGGACGGAATCAACACCATCCGCCTCGAGTGAGGGACCTATGACAGCTGCCAAGAAAATCGACATCGCGTCTGAACCAGCCACCGCGCGTTCCTTGCTCGAGCTGCACGGCATCGGCAAGACGTTCCACACCGACGACGTCGAGACGCGCGCGCTGTCGAACGTCGAGCTCGCCGTCGAGAAGGGAGAGTTCGTCTCGATCAGCGGACCGTCGGGCTCCGGCAAATCGACGCTGCTGTCGATCCTCGGCCTGCTCGACATCCCGTCGCAAGGCGAGTACCGCATCGACGGCACCGACACCGCGAAGCTCGATCCGGTGCGGCGCGC
>DATDCH010000124.1:0-7564 GCA_036524455.1 Kofleriaceae bacterium
GCAACTGCCATTACTTCGATCCACCCTCGCCGGGCGCGGTGCCATTCATCGTGCCGTCGTCGTTCTCGCAGCCGAAGTCGCCCGGCGGGTGTTGCGGCTGCATCGGATCGTCGGGGCAGCTCTGCATCGTGCATGGTTCGGGCGGCGGCCAGCACGTGTTGTCCATCGTGGGCCCGGGGTCCATGGTGGTGCCGTCGTTACCGTCGGACGTGCAGCCACAGGCGAGCGGATCCTCCACGCACGGATCCTTGCATGTATTGGGGTCCGTCGGATCCAGGCACGGAGGTGGTGGCGTCGGGCACATCACATCGACCATCGGATCGCACGTGCCACCGCAGTTCGGATCGGTTGGATCCATGCACCCGCCGCCGCAGTTCGGATCGGTCGGATCGGTGCACATGGTGCCGCAGTTCGGATCGGTCATCGGATCGCACGGCGTGCCACCGCAGTTCGGATTGGTCGGATCGGGGCACATGCCGCAGTTCGGATCTGTCGGGTCCATGCACGTACCGCCGCAGTTCGGATCCGTCGTTGGATCGCACGGCGGCACGCACATCGGATCGGTCATCGGATCGCACGGCGGGGGCCAGCCGCAGTTCGGATCCGTCGGATCGGGGCACATGCCACCGCAGTTCGGATCGGTCGTCGGATCGCACGTGCCGCCGCAACCAGGCTGCGTCGGATCGGTGCACATACCGCCGCAGTTCGGATCCGTGGTCGGATCGCATGGCGGCACGCACATCGGATCGGTCATCGGATCGCACGGCCAACCGCAGTTCGGATCGGTCGTCGGATCGCATTTGCAGTCCGGGTCGCCCGGATCGTTTGGATCGCAAACGCCGCAGCTCGGATCGGTCATCGGATCGCACGGCACGCCGCCGCAGTTCGGATCCGTCATTGGATCGCACGTGGTGCCGCCACAGCCAGGCTGCGTCGGATCCATCTTGCAGGGGTCGTTCATGCCGCCCATGTCGAACGGGTTCTGCGGCTGACACACCTTGAACGTGACGTCGGCGAGCGAGCCATCCTTCGTATTGACGATGTTGTGAACGCCGTCTGGCGTGAGCACCTCGAGGCGGTAGCGATGACCCGCAGGTAGCAGGAGCGTGAACGTGCCGTCGCTGCGCACGCGCGCCGCGGTGATGACCGTATCGCCGTCGATCGCGCGTACCGCGATCGCGTTGTGGGTCGAGATTCTGCCGGTCAGCACCTGCGTCTTGTCTTCTGGGCTGGTGCAACCGAACCCGGCGATCGCGCAAACGGCGAACAACCAGGCTTTCAAAGCGCGTGTCATGGCTCCTCCTCTTGGCACTATGCGACGACCCGGCACGTCTGGGTCTCGCGGCGTAGTGCCCGGGGAGCGCCAACCCTTCGCAAAAATGTGCGCGGATGTGGCCGATCGCACGCGCAGATGGCGGGCGAGCGGGCGGCTGCTCAGGGCAATCCAATACGATCACGCAGATAGGCTTGGACCATCCCGGCGAGCGTCTTGCGGACTCCCGCATCGAGCGCCCTGCCCGGCTCGTGGCCGATCGCGCCGGCGAGCGCCGCCTTGCTCACCGCGTAACCGGTCGCGGCGGCGACCGCGGTCACGAGCGTGAGCTCGATGGTCGCGACCAGCTCGCGCGGCGGATCCGGCCGCATCGCCTGCGCGACCTGCTGGGCGATCACCGCGAGCCCGCGTTGCTGCAGCGCGAACGCATGCGCCGACGGCCGCTCGCTCGCCGCCATCCACTTCATCAGCCGCAGATGCACGGGATCTTCGAGCGCGTCGAACAACAAGTCGAGCAGCTCCTCTGGACGCGCCAGCGCACCCGCTTCGAGTAGCCGCTCGCGAATCCGCTCGCGCAGCGCGGTGATCCGCCGCGCGAGCGTGGCTTCGACGAGCCCGGCATAGGTGCCGAAGTAGTGCGTGATCAGTGCGTGGCTCACGCCCGCTTCGCGCGCGACCTCTTTGAGCCCGACCTCGTCGGGATTGTGGTCGGCGAACAGCCGTTCGGCGGTATCGAGCAGCAGCTGGCGAGCAACCTCCGGCGCACGCCGCTGGCGCGCGACCCGGCGCTGCTTGCGCTCGACCCGTTCGGCGCGCCGGTCCTGGCGATCCTCCCGGCGAGCAACCGCGCGCTCGGCGCGGCGAATCCGTCTGCGTGCTAGCGACATCGCGGACTTGACGTTCGCATATTATTTTCACGTTGACAATAAGCGATCAGGCGTTACTATCAACGTGACAATAAGGACCAACCGATGAACGAAACCATCGAAGACGCCGCCGACCTGCCGACCCTCGTGCGCTGGCAGCGCGCGCTCCGTGCCCTCGGGCGCGTGATGAAGAACCCCGAAGAGACCGATCAAGTGCTCGTGTTCTCGAACCTCGCGAACGCGAAGCGGCGCGACGAGCGCATGCACGTGTTCTTCGACGATCCGCGCGGCCGTCGCCTCTATGACGAGCGCCGCGCGATCGATTCGCAGACGATCGACCTCGACGCGCTCGCCGCCCTCCCCGCCGGCACGCTCGGCCACGCGTACGCCACATTCATGCGCGCGCACGGCCTGACGCCCGACGTGTTCGACGGTCGTCCCGCCGACGTGCGCGACGATCGCGCTGCGTTTCTCATGCAGCGCATGCGGCAGACCCACGACCTGTGGCACGTCGTGACCAACGCCGAGACCGATCCGGCCGGCGAAGTCGCGTTGCAGGCATTCACGTATGCACAGATGCGTGTGCCGTCGAGCGGCATCCTCGCCGCACTCGGCACGCTGCGCACGCTCCGCTACACGCGTGAGGTCGTACGCGACGTGATCGACATGTACCGGCTCGGCAAGACCGCCGCGCCACTCGCAATCTTTCCCTGGGAAGACCATTGGGCCACGCCGATTGGCGACGTGCGTCGAATGCTCGCGCTTCCCGTCAACCCTCGCCCGATCGGCGGCTACACCGCCGAGCTCATGGAGGCAGCATGAAGAACTCTCGTAAAGCCCGCACCACTCGTCGTACCGCTCGTCGGATTCGTCGTTTGCTACGCCGGCTCTCGCGCGCAGTGATACGCTCGACGCGTGCGTAAGCGCGGGACGCGTGGAGCGAAGGCGCGCAAGCTCGTCGTGCCGATCGCGATCACGGTGTCGCTCGCCGCGACTGCGGTGACCGCAGCAACGACCGCCGTCACCGTCGCGACCAGCGCCGGCTGCGACGACGACGACGGACCCACCGTCGACGCCGGACCACCCGACACGCCGATCATTTGATAGCCCCGCGGCGGCCCGGTCGGGCTGCGAGCACCTCCGAAAACTGCGCGGCGGCGTGCCTGCGGCGCCTCTGCGTTGGACGCATCTCGCTCTTTCGCGACGAGGGCGCGCGACGCCGGCTCTGCGTTGGACGCATCTCGCTTTCTCGCGACGACGGCGCCCGCTGTGCACCTACTCCGCACAGCTGCAGCTCGTGCGGTGGCGCCCTATACCGGAGCATGGCTTCGCAGGATCGCGCTTCGACTCGACGTCGACTGAGAATTCCCAAGGCGCTCGCCGTCGCGCTGCTCGGCACGTCGGCGACGGCAGCGGTGTCGTTTGGCGGATGCGATTCGCCGACGGAGAAGGAGCGTCCCGGCGGCAACCCGTCGGCGATCGTTCCGGACGCAAGCCACGACGCCGCGGACGACGGCATGCTCGCCGACGTGGCGATCGATGCGCCGCCCGATGCAGCGCCTGATGCGCGGCCCGATGCGCGGCCCGACGCGCGGCCGGATGCGCCGCCGCCTGATGCACCCATGACTTGATGAGCCTTGGCGGCCCGGTCGGGTCGCGAGAGCCGGAAGCTGCGACGTGGAAGCACGCTGTGCATGCGTAGCGCACAGCTGCCAGTCGGTCGGGTGCATGGGATACCCGAGCATGAGCTCTCGCGACGATCACGACGATGCGTCTCGCCGGCGCCTCTGGGTGCCCGGCGCGCTCGCCGTCGCGTTTATCGCCAGCTCGGCCGCCGTTGGCGCGTGGTACGGCGGCTGTACCGACGAAACGGACCCGCCCGTCGATGCCGGCCTGATCGAGGCCCGCAGCGACGCGAACGTCGATAGCGCCGACGCGGACCCCGGCGACACGGACCCTGCCGAGCCGCCATCCGATGCGGCGCTGCCACCCGACTCGCCCGACCATTGATGACGCCGAGCAGCCCGGTCGGGCTGCGAGACATGACGCAAGCCTCGGCTTGCCAGGGCGCGCAGCAACGCGAATGCGTTGCGGAGTGTGGTAGACGAGGCCTATGAGCGCGCGCTGGATTCGATCGCAGCGAGCATGTGTCGCCGAAGCCGGCGATGTCCTGCTGCTCGTCGGTCGCGACGGCGGCGTGCGCAAGCTCGACGGCGACAGCGCAGAGCTCGCGCGTGAAGCGCTCGGCTTCTTCGCGAAGCCGCACGACGAAGCCGAGCTGATCGCACATGTCGAGGCGCTCGCGGGTCCGCTCGACGAGCGTCGCCAGGTGGTGCGCGATCTCGTCGCGCTGCTGCGCGATGCCGGTGCGATCGAGGAAGCGCGCGCCCCCGCGCCGGTCGCCGGCATCAATGTCGTCGTCGCGGTGAGCGGGGCGATCGCCGCGAGCCACGCGCCGCTGCTCGTCAGTGCGTTGCAGCGTCGCGGTCATGCCGTCGAGGTCGCGCTCACCGAAACCGCGCAACGCTTCGTCGCGATCGACACGCTCACCGCACAGCTGCAGCGCGAGGTGTACACGTCGATGTGGCCGCGCGCCGCGCACGTGCCCGTGCCGCATGTCGCGCTCGCGCGCTGGGCCGACCTCGTCGTCGTCTATCCGGCGAGTGCGACCACGCTCGCACGGATCGCAAACGGCGACTTCTCGGATCTCGTCTCCGCGCTCGCCCTGACCACGCGCGCGCCGGTCGTGATCGTGCCGTCGATGAACATCGACATGCTCGAGTCGGCTGCGGTGCAGCGCAACCTCGAGACGCTGCGCGCCGACGGCTTCACCCTCGTCCACGGCGTGCCGTCGCAGGAAGTCGCCGACGCACCCGCGACGCGCGGTTCGATCGGTGGCTCGGCTCCCGCCGCGGCCGAAGTCGCCGCGCTGATCGATACGCTGCGCACCACAGGTCTGTTACGCCGCCGCGATCATGATCGCGCGAGCGCGCAGGCATGGGACACGGCGTATCGCCAACAGCTCGTGCCATGGGCCACCGACGCGTGCGACGGTGATCTCGCGCATGCGATCGCCGAGCACGCACCGCCGCCGCGCCGCCTACTCGACGCCGGCTGCGGGCTCGGCCAGGTCGCGCGCCACGCCGCCGACGCCGGCTATCGCGTCGTCGCGACCGACATCTCCGACGCGGCCCTCGCAGCCGCGCGCGAGACCGCTGGTGCGCGCGACATCGTATGGCTGCGCGACGATCTATGCGCGACGGCGCTCGCCGGTCCATTCGACGTGATCGTCGATCGCGCGACGCTCCATACGCTGCCACCGACGCGCGCCCACGCCTGGGCCGGCGCGATCCGTAGGCTCGCCGCATCCGGCGCGACGCTCGTCATCAAGGCGCATCGCGATGGCATCCCGAACGTGACGTATGGCATCTCGGTCGCCGCGCTCGTCGAGCTGTTGCCCGACTTCGCGCTGATCAGCGAGCGGGACGCGCAGTTGCCCGGTGTCGTCGACGACAAGCCGATCGCGTCCACGCTGTTCGTGCTGCGCCGGCGCTAACTACTTCGTGCAGGTGCGGTGCGCCGACGCGTTCGTGCGAAACTCTTCCGAGTCTACGGCCGGGCAGCTCGTGCGAATCAGCGCGCGCAGGTCGCCGAACTCCTGATACGTGAGCGCCATCGACGGGAACACGATCGGAATCGTCGAGTCATTCGTGATCTTCGTGCGCAGCGGCGCGAGCAAGTTGCGATCCTGATCCCACATCGTCGTGAAGTTCTGCTCGAACTTCGTGACGAGCGGCGCGTACGGCGTGCCGAACACGTGCAAGCCGCTCTCGAACGTCGCCTGCTCCGAGTTCATCGACGCGTTGAAGCTGCCGGTCAGCACTTCCTTGCCGTCAACGGTCATGTATTTCGAGTGCATCTGCTTCGCGTAGCTGTGATCCCAGCGATACGCGTAGCTCTTGAACCGCACCGGAATGCCGGCGTCGACGAGCGCCTTGCTGAACAAGAAGTCGTTGTAGAGGCAGTCCATGCGCTGGATCTCGGTCGTCGCCGCGGCAAGGCACGTGTCGACTTCCGCCTTCTGCGCGGTGTCGCCCGACGGCGAGATGTACTCCTGCTGATCGAGGTACACCTTGATGTCGAGGCTCGGGTTCGCCTGCTTCTTCGCGATCAGCGCGTCGACGTACGGGCGCAACCGCAGGTGTGTCGTCGCGACGTGGATCGACGTCTGCGCGCGGCCGATCGCGGCGTTCCACGCATCGGTCAGCGTCATCTTCGAGCGATCGACGCGCCACGTGGTGCCGTCGGGTCCGCTCGCCGTGAAGTTATCCGACGTGAACAGCGCCTCGATGCCCGCGTCGTCCGCGACGTCGCTCGGCTGAATGTTCGCCGTGCTCAGCAGCTGCGACGGCGCCGGCCCGACGAAGTCGCGCGAGCCTTTCCACAGCTTGTCGAACTCGTGCTGGAACTGAGCCGCCATCTCCGCGCTGCTCTCGATGAACACCGTGTTCTCGTCGAAGTCGGTCGCCGCAGTCGCCGACCAGTTCGCGCTGCCCATCACGACCTTCGCCGTCGAGGCACGCTCGCGCACGTCGCGCGGACCGTCGACGATCACGTACTTGTGATGCATCACCTTGCTCATCCACCGCACGTCGATGCCCACCGCTTCGAGGCGGCCCGACTTGCTCGCGGCACGCGCGGCCGGATCGACCAGCTTGCGATCCTCGGCAGCCGTATAAAAGATGAACCGCACCTTCACGCCGTGCTCGACGCGATCCTTGAGCGCCGCGGCAATGCCGGCATCCGAGTAGCTATAGATCGCGATGTCGAGCGTGTGCTGCGCGCTGCGAATCAGCTGCGCGATGCGCGCGTTGTGCGAATTCGCCGCCGCCAGCGGCGAGAACATGGCGTCGAGCTTCGGCGTACCGCCGACGTAGCCCTTGTCGCGAGCGAGCTCGAGCAACGCATTCAAGGTCGCCGGCCCGATGTACGGAATCGCGTCGAGCTCGGCGAGCGTATCGAACTTGTCGTCATCCGCCGTGCCCGCCGCCCCATCAGCACCATCACGGTGCTTGACGATGTTGCCGGCCGCGCGGCTCGTGATCCCTGCGCCGCTCTTGAGCGACGCCGCGCTCTCGCCCGCGTCGTTGACCAGCTTGAGCACGCCGATCGCCTCGGGCGATCCTTCGTCGATCCCGCCGTCGGCCTTGCCGCTCGGGAACGCGTCGTTCTCCCCGTCCTCGACCTCGGCGTCGGTACACGCCGACATGCCGAATAAGAGGCCAATCAGTGCGGTCGCTAAGGGGAGGCGCTTCATGGCCCCGGACAAAGCAAGCCATAAGCCGCGTCAAGCTCGCGGAATCACGACGCGTTCACTGGCGCGTCCGGCTGCCGGCCACCGCCACGCTGGCCGGCCAAGTAGCCA
>DATDCH010000125.1:0-8071 GCA_036524455.1 Kofleriaceae bacterium
GCTCGCCGAGATGTGCCGGCGACTCGGAAGTGTTACGCCGAGCGAGCGTGCCGACGTGGCGTTCGCCGCTGCCGCGAAGATCTGCGACGACGACGTGGCGATCTGCGAGGAGATCGGCCGCCACGGCCTGACGGTGATCCGCGCCGCCCAGGACAAAGCCGCTCGGCTCGGCCGGCCGGTGCAGGTGCTCACGCACTGCAACGCGGGCTGGCTCGCGACCGTCGATTGGGGCACCGCGCTCGCGCCGGTCTACAAAGCGTTCGAGGCGGGCATCGCGATCCATGTCTGGGTCGACGAGACGCGGCCGCGCAACCAGGGCCTGCTGACCGCATGGGAGCTGGCGCAGCACGGCGTCGCCCACACGGTGATCACCGACAACGCGGGCGGCCATCTCATGCAGCGCGGCGAGGTCGACCTCTGCATCGTCGGCACTGATCGCACCACGCGCGGCGGAGACGTGTGCAACAAGATCGGTACGTATCTGAAGGCGCTCGCCGCGCACGACAATCACGTGCCGTTCTATGCGGCGGTGCCATCGCCGAGTATCGACTGGACGATCGAAGACGGCAGGGCCATCCCGATCGAGGAGCGCTCCGGCGACGAGGTCCGCTACGTCGCGGGCCACGACACCGCCGGTCGCGCCGCCCGCGTGCAAGTCGTCGGGGAGGGCAGCGCCGTCGCGAACCCGGCGTTCGACGTCACGCCGCGCCGGTTCATCACGGGGCTCATC
The DNA here is from genome assembly GCA_036524455.1 of Kofleriaceae bacterium. GTDB lineage: Bacteria > Myxococcota_A > Polyangia > Haliangiales > Haliangiaceae > JABFXX01. Next base: position 731 of record DATDCH010000125.1, read on the forward strand.
ACCGAGCGCGGGATCGCGAAGCCCGCATCGCTCACCGCATTGTTCGCGGAGCGCGAACGCTGATGCGAGAATCCACGCGATGACGCAGCGGCTCCGCGACGAGCTGGTCGGTACCGCAAAGCAGATGAGCGCGCTCGGCCTCACGCCCGGCATGTCGGGCAACGTCAGCGTGCGGATCGGTGACGGACTCTACGTGACGCCGTCGGGCATGCCGTACCCAAGCCTCGTCGCCGACGACATCGTCAAGATCGAGCACGACGGCAGCGTGCGTCCCGGCCAGCGCACGCCGACGACGGAGTGGCACCTGCACAAAGACATCCTCGGCGCGCGCCAGGACATCCAGGCCATCGTCCATACGCACTCGCTGTTCTGCACGACGATCTCGACGCTGCGGCGGCCGATTCCTGCGATCCATTACATGGTCGTGCTCGCTGGCTCCGACGAAATTCCGTGCGCCGACTACGCGACGTTCGGCAGCAAGGAGCTCGCGATGAGTGCGATCAGCGCACTGCGCGGCGGCGATGCGTGTCTGCTCGCGAACCACGGCATGATCGCGCTCGGCACCACGCTCGCGAAGGCGCTGCGCCTCGCCGCAGAAATCGAGACGCTCGCCGCGCAGTACTGGCATGCGGCGCAGATCGGTTCACCTCACGTGCTCGAGCACGGCGAGCTCGACAAGGTCCGCGAGCGGTTTGCCGAATACGGGCAGCACAAGACGAAGACGCGACGCAGCTGGTAGATGGCGAGTGCCTGCCGAATCCCCCGTAGCTGCTGTGTAGGCGCTGTCGGGACAGGCTTTTACTGGTTCTAGCCAGGTCGCCACTGCGATAATCCGCGCTACATTGGGGGCCTTCGTGGTGGTCGTTTAGCCTGATGCGGCGGCTGTTCTTCCTCCGCTTGAACCATTGGTGGCGCGCGTTCCTGCTCGCGTTAGCGGCATACGCAGTCATCGGGATGGTCGTTCTCGCGTTCGTGCCAGATCTTGCCGGGGTGTTCCTGCTCGGTGCGTACTGCATCCCGGCGAACTCCGTCGTGCCGATTCCGCACGAGCCCGCGATCCTCTACTTCGCAAAGTTCTACGACCCGTTCTGGTGCGCGCTCGCGGGCACGATCGGCAGCCTGATCGCCTGCTACTCGGACTACGCGATGGTCGGCGCGGCGATGCGGCACCGCGCGCTCGCGAAGACGCGCAATTCGCGCCTGTTCCAGTGGTCGTCGAAGTGGATGAAGCGCTACCCGTTCGCGATCACGGTGCTGTTCTCGTTCACACCGCTGCCGATCGCGGTCGTGCGCATCCTCGCGCCGGCCGTCGAGTACAACGTGCGGTTCTACATGCTCGCGCAGATCGTCGGCCGCTTCCCGCGCTTCTATATCCTCGCGTGGATCGGACACACCGTGATGATTCCGACCTGGATCATCCTCGCGCTCGGCATCGTGCTGCTCGCCGGGTTCTTCCTCGGCGCGCGCGCCGTCGAGGCCGACGACGAGGACGAAGACGACGACGACGCCGAGCTCGTCAGCGCGAGCTGGCGCGCATAGAACGATCTCGTTTATGGGTTCGGTGGCTGGATGCCACCGGGCGTCGGGCGCGGCGGGCGGCCCGGGAACTTCGTCTCGCACGCTTTGATATCGACCGGCGTCTTTGACGCGAGATAGCAGTTGTGCGCGTTCTCGCTCCACGCTTGCACCGTGCACGCTTCGCCGGTCTTGCGCGTCATGTTCGCGCGCTCCTGCTCGTAGATGCTCTTCTGCGCCGGGTCTGTGGCACTGTCGATGAACACCTGCGCGACCTTCGAGGCGACCGTCAGGCACGCCGTCGTGATCTCGATCTTCACGGGTGCGTCAGCCGCGCCCGCATCGGCAGGTGCGCCCGCCGGCTCGACCGGCTTGGCGGCTTGCTCCTGCGTGGGCGGCGGTGATGGCGCGGCTTGTTGCTTCGGCGCCGGCTGGATCTCGCAGGCGGCGACCAATCCGAGGACGAGCACGCGTTTCATCACGACCCCACGAACGGGCGTGCTTGCACGATCCACACATCCTCGCCTTCGAGGACCCACTCGACGTCGAGCGGTTGACCGTGCGTGAACACCGGCATGAACTTGCGCACCATCGTACTCAATCTCTTCGCACGTTCTTCGGTGAGAATCACGCCCGCGCCGGCGGGAACAGGCAGCTCCTTCATGCCGCCTTGCTCGTCGAACACGAGCATCACCGGATCGTCGGCACGTGAGATGATCTTCGTACCGTCGTTCGTCGGGTCGAAGATGATCTGTTCGGGCAGCTTCTGGCCCTGGACGACGCGCTCGCCGAGGCCCCACTTCGAGTTGATCGTGAAGCTGTGATCGTCGCCGGGGTCCCACAGGTTCTTCGTCACGAGCACACCGGCGGCGGTCGCGTTGACGCCCACCTGGATCAGTACGGCCATGAACGCCTGGCGGTGATCGATACCGAACGCGGCGCGCTCGTCGAACGCGCGTAGGTTCCACAGCGACGCCCACACCTTGCGCAGCGCCGTACCGAGCGCCTGCTTGCCGACGACGTTGCCGGAGCTGTCGTAGAGCCCCGCGCCGTTGAAACCGGGCAGGTCCTCCGAGTTCGACGAGCTGCGCACGAACACGCCCTTGCCGCCGAGCTTGAGACGCACGCGCTTGTAGATCGCATCGAGCGTCTCCGGATCGATCGGTGCATCGGCGATCGCCTTGCGCAGCTGCTCGAGCGCGCCCTTGCGCCACTCTGCGTCCTTGAGCTTGGGATTGGTCAGCACGGCCTCGACCTGCTTGTCGAGCCCGTTCTGTTTGATGTGCTGCGCGTAATAGAAGAACGGCACGCCGAACCCGGCCGGCACGCGCACGCCCTCGAGGTTCGAGGTCACGATCTCGCCGAGGTTCGACGTCTTCGTGCCGTAGCGCAGCACGTCCTTGCCGCGGATCCGCGTCAGCATCGCGAGGTGCGTGCTCGCCGTGTCCGCTTCGGGCAGCTGCACGTTCTTCTGGTTGAAGATCTTGTTCTCGAGCTCTTTGATCTCCGCCGCCGTCGCCAGCCGCACGGTGATCGCGGTGTCGGTCACCTCGTAGTAGACGACCTTGCCGTCGAGCTTGCCGAACTTGTCGCGCGCCTTCTTGTCGCCCGCGTTCGGAATCTTCCATGCCATCGCGCGCAGGTTGACGTGCGACAGCGGCGTCGAGAACTGCGTCGCGATGATGCCGGCGACCGGCGTGATGTCGGGGTAGCTCTCTTGCAAGAGCGCGATGTCGGTGCGCTCGAACGATAGCGACTCGAACGGCGTGCCGACCGGCACCACGCGCAGCTTGCCAACGGCGCGGCCCTTGTTGAATGCCTGAAAGCTTGCCGCTTTGTAGATCTCGTCGTTCGTGACCGTCTTGAGCCCGCGCTTCTTCACGTCGGTGGCGACGGCCATCTGCATCGGTGAGTCCGGGCGAAACGGCAGGTCCTTCATGAAGAACGTCTCGTCGAACCGCTTCCTCGTGCGCAGCACGTCGTCGGGCCCGACCTTGTCGCCTTCCCAGTACGAGAACGTCCACTTGTCGATCTTCAGGTGGTGCGTCAAGTAGCAGAGGATGAAGCGCGGCTTCACGCGCTCGTAGTTCTTGTTGTACTCGCGCACGTTCGCCGCGGTCCACGGCTGCTTGAGCAACACGCCGAGTACGAAGTCGGCGTGGATGTTGAACAGGTTGACGTCGATGTAATAGATCGCGTTCGTCTTCACATCGATGACGGCTTTGCCGAACTCGTCGCTGCCGACCGTGCGCGAGTACTGCTTCCACGTCGCGAGATCTTTGATCTCCTTCACCCACGCGCGCTGCTGTGCATGCGCCGGTGCAACCCACGCGATCGTGACGGCAATCGCCAACGCCAGCTGTCTCATGACGACTCTTATAACGCGTATAGTCGCGCCGTGGTCTCCGAGCGCAGCCAGCGCGCCGCAACCCTCGCGGTCGTCGTCGCAGCACTCGGTTACTTCGTCGATATCTACGACCTCGTGTTGTTCGGCGCCGTGCGCAAGGCCAGCCTCGTCGAGCTCGGTTACACGACCCAAGAAGCACTGACCGAGCAGGGTCTGTTCCTCGTCAACTGCCAGATGACCGGGCTGTTGCTCGGCGGCATCCTGTGGGGAGTTCTCGGCGACAAGCGCGGCCGCCTGTCGGTGCTGTTCGGTTCGATCATCACGTACTCGCTCGCGAACCTCGCGAACGGTGCTGTCGACACCATCGAGCAATACGCGATCTGTCGCGTGATCGCAGGCATCGGTCTCGCGGGCGAGCTCGGCGCGGGTATCACGCTCGTGGCCGAGCTGACCGACAAGCGGCGGCGGGGAATCGCGACCGCGATCGTCGCTGGCTTCGGCCTGTGCGGTGGCATCGCGGCCGGCATCATCGGCGGCGGCCTACCGATGATCTCCGACGGTGCGTACTGGCGAACCGCGTACTACATCGGCGGCGCGATGGGCCTGTGCTTGCTCGTGCTGCGCATCGGCGTCGTCGAGTCAGGGATGTTCGCGCAGGTTCGCGAGACCAAGGTCACGCGCGGCAACTTCTTCGCGTTGTTTCAGGGCAAGCGCGCGCTGCGCTACCTCGGCCTCATCGCGGTCGGGATTCCGATTTGGTACGTCGTCGGCATCCTGATCTTCTTCTCGGATCGGATCGGCGCCGAGCTCGGCCTCGTGCCCGCACCGAAGCCGGCGACCGCGTTGATGCTGTGCTACGCCGGTCTCGCCGTCGGGGATATCGGCTCCGGTCTGATCTCGCAGTGGCTCGGCTCGCGGCGCCGTGCGCTGTGGATCTTCGTGGCCGGCACTGCGGTCTCGGTCGCCGGCACGTTCACGATCGGTGCGTCCTCGCTGACGGCGTTCTACGCGATGTGCGTCGTGATGGGGTTGTTCATCGGTTACTGGGCAGTGTTCGTCACCGTCGCAGCCGAGCAGTTCGGAACGAACCTGCGCGCCACCGTCGCGACAACGACGCCGAACTTCGTGCGCGGCTCGGTCGTGCTGCTTGCGCTCGGGTTCGAGGAGCTGATGTCGCCGCTCGGTGTGATCGGCGCTGCGATCGCGTGCGGCGCGTTCGCGATCAGCGTCGCTGTGATCGGCATGTTCGCGCTGCGCGAGACGTTCGCGCTCGACCTCGACTACGTCGAGGAGCATTGAGCTACTGCGGCAGCGTGAAGTGCGGGATGCGGCCGCCCGACAGATTGCCGTCGCCGTTCGGGATCCAGGAGTCGGACTGGATCGTGTTCTCGGCCGCGTAGCGGAACACGAGCTTGTCACCGTCGGCGTACGGAACCTTCGCGCCCGGCATCGCGATCGCGTAGGGCTGTGCTTCGAAGCTCGCGGGCAACGGATTGAAGTGCTCGGTCCATGTCGTGATCACGGTGTCGGTATCACCGCGGCGATGCAGCAGCGTGAAGGTCACGTCGACGCCGGCGATCACGATGCAATCGAGCACGAAGTTGTACGTGCCGGCAGGGATCGCGGCCTTGAGTCGAAACGCTGCTTCCTGGGAGCGCCCGGCCCCCACGCCTGGTGCTCACCAGGGTCGCGGTTCTTCGTCCTGCAGCTTGAGCCGCGTCTCGACCATATCGGGCGCGAACCACAGCGTCGAGGGATTGCCGTCGCTGGGGCAGCCCGCGAGCACGGCGAGCATTGCGAGGGGCGCGTATCTCATTTCTGCTTGGCCTCCGGCACGGTGAACACGGCGATGAAGTGAGTCGGCACGGGTGTCGACTCGCTCTGTAAGACCAGCCCGGCCTTCTTCGCGTTCGCCATGCCTTGCTGGCGGTGATAGATGCGATTGGACATCACGAGCCGACCACCTGGCTTTAGCGCGGTGCCGGCGGCTTTCAACCACGCGGGCGCGTCGGTGAAGAAATGATCGACCTCGGCGAGCAGAATCGCATCGTACGTTGCCGGCTCGAGACCGGGTGTGTCGGCCGCCACAACGCGCGGCTCGACGACGCCCGCGAGATTTGCCGCCTTGAGACGTTGCTCGAGCAGACCGAGTACCGCCCCGTCTACGTCGGTCGCGATCACCTTGCCGTTCGGTGCCACCGCGCGTGCGAGATGCACGGTGAGTAGCCCGGAGCCTGCACCGATGTCGGCGACGCGCGAGCCCGGCTTGAGACCGAGCGCTTCGACGACTTTCTCGGGCCGCCGATCCGCGTCGTATCGCGCTTGCTCGCGCGCGTACTCGTCTTCGCGCTGCGAGCCGCTGCCCGTAGCGCCACCACCCGCCGGACCCTTTTCACAAGCGGCGGCGAGCACGAAGCACAGGAGCACCGCACGCACGATTCGAGCGTAGCCGAAAACAAGTGCGGGCGCCCGGTTGGACGCCCGCTGAGCTTGCTAGCGAGATGCTAGAGGTCTTTCAGGCGACCAAACACACCAGCGACGGTGATGCCGTTCGCGAAGGTCGAGATCGCGCGGTCGTCACGCTTGGCGACTGCGTAAGCGACGGACGCCAGGGCCATGCGGGCAGTGTTCGCACCGTTGTACGCCGCCGTGTTGCCGGCTGCGTCGAAGCCTTGCGCGACGTTGCCACGCGTCGTGCCGCCGTACCAGCCGCTCTTGAGGTGACCAGCGCTATACACCCACAGCACGTTGCTGTTGTTGGGCGTGCCATCCGGCCAACCACCACGTGCGGTCGGGCTCTTCGTCGTGTCGCCGCAGATCGTGATCGTCGTGTCGTCGGCGAGCACCTGACCCGTGTTGTCGTCGATCGTGTTCTTGAGATCCGTCATGAACCCGTCGAACACTTTCTTCAACATCGGGGGCACGCTCATCGCGCTGCCGTCGGCGAACGCGCCGTGCGGATCGTCGCGCATGGCCGGTAGTGCGACCGCGTTGGTGAGACCCATCTTGAAGGCCTTCACCGCCACGATGAACGCACGACCGATGTCGCGGACGTTCGCGCGGGTCGTACCGTCGATGCCATACCTGTCGAGGTCCGCCTGCGTGATCTGCAGCTTCGCCGACAGGTTCGTGCCGAGGAACTGCGCCGCGCTCGACGCCGTTTGATACGACGAACGTTGCGTGGAGCGTTCCGCTGCGCGGTTGAGCTGGGCGAAGGCATCGAAGTGCGCCTTGTAGAGCTGCGCGTCTTGCGCGTTCGACAGCAGGCCACCTGCACGCGAGGCCGCACTGTTGAACAAGTTCACGATGCCGTCGGCGTTACCGACGTTCGCAGGACGCGCGGCACCCGGTGCGGTACCGGCATCTGCAACACCGATGGTGATCATCGGAATCACCGACGGGGCCGACGACTGGAGCGCGCTGGCGACCGAGATGATGTTGTTGCCGTTGAGCGAGAGCACCGACTGCGGAGCAGCCGT
>DATDCH010000126.1:0-2507 GCA_036524455.1 Kofleriaceae bacterium
CGGTACTGACCGACCGACTCCCCTTCCATATAGAGGCCCAGTTTTAACACGATCATCCCTTGGTAAAGCAGGGATCTACGGTGAGCAGGCTCACGGTTGTTTCAGCTCGGCGATTGCGTCGAGGAGCCGTCCGACATCAGCGTCGACGCGACTTGCGTCGGCAGCACCGTGCCTTCGCGCGCTGCGACGAGGCTCTGATCGATGATCGCGGCAAGCTCGACGACGTTTCGATGCGTCCACTCGGGATGCATCGCCGTCTTGCCGTGCGGAAAGTGACCCTGCGAGACCAGGCGATGGATCTGGTGCTCGGGGAAGTCGATGCGGCGCAGCGCCGCGTGCATGCGCTCGATCGGTGCGACCGGATCGTTCTCGGAGAGCACCACCGCGCAGCGCGCGAGCTGATCCTTCGGTGGCGCTTGTGCGCGCGCGTACTGGCCAGCACCGCGCGCGAGCGTCGGCATCGGCAGCTGCATGTACGCTTCGAGGAAGCGCTTGCGCTCGTCGGTCGCGTACGCGCGCGCCGCCTTCGACCACTCGAACGTCGCCTTGCCCATCAACCGCTTCATGCCGGGGATCCACGCGAGGCTGAGCCCGAACGCGGCGACCAGGCGTAGGCCCCAGCGCTGGCGCCAATCGAGCGCGGGCAGCACCGGGCCTACTGCGATGCGCCACGTGCGTGGCCCGAGCATCTCGTCGGTGGCGGAGAACAGTGCGAGCCCGCCGAGCGAGTGCCCGACGAACACGAGCGGCAGATCGCGCACGCCGATGAGCTCGATCCACGCGAGCAGGCCGCCGACCGTGCCTTCCACGGTCAGCTGTTCGCGCGAGGGCAAGCGGCGCTGAAAGCGCGACACGCCATAACCGGCGACGTCGGGCACGAACACCAGCGTCTGGCCATTGCCTTGCGCGACATGGGCGGCGACGCCCAGCCAGGACTCGCGCGTACACATGCCGCCGTGCACCATCACGACGAGCTCGCCGGCGCGCGCATATGCGGCGGGATCAGTGAGTGCGCCGAGCCGATCGGTGCGGCCGATGACAGCCCAGCCAAAATCGGCGTAGCCGGTGCGCTCGCGGAATGCGCGCGCGGCCGTCGCCGAGATCACGCCTGCCGCTTCGAGAGACGACAGCTTGTAATCGGCGCGGCTGATCGATGGCGCGAGCTCGACGATCGCGTCTTGCTGCGCGGCCCACGCGAAGGGACCTTTGACGCGCAGCTCGGGTAGCAGGCGCTGCGGCGCGGGCGCGTGCGTGACATCGAGCTCGCGCAGCGCGGTCGCGAAGTGCTCGATCGTCGGCCACCGCCGCACCGGATCGTGATCGATCGCTTTGCGGATCGCGGTGACGAGCCCGTGCGGCAACGTGTCGGGCAATGCCGCGGCGACCGCGTCCGGATCGGCGGGCACGCGACCGCCGGCGAGCATCTCGGCGAGCACGCAACCGAGCGCGTACTGATCGGCGGCGGGACCAGCCGGATCGCCGCGGCCTTGCTCGGGCGCCATGTATTGCGGCGTGCCGCCGCGCTCCTCGGCGGTATCGCGATCTTCGAGCAGCGCGGCGAGGCCGAAGTCGGCGAGGTATGCGTTGCCGATCGCGTCGAGCAGGATGTTCGACGGTTTGACGTCGCGATGCACCACGCCGCGCGAGTGCGCGTGTGCGAGCGCCGCTGCGATCTGCAGCGCGATGTCGAGCGCGGCCGACGGATCCATCGGCGTCGCGAGCCGGCGTGCGAGCGTCGGGCCTTCGATGTAGCGCATCGCGATGTGGTCGGCGCCGAGATCGAACAGCGGCACGATGTTCGGATGCGAGAGTCGTGCGACCGCGCGGCGCTCGCGGGCAAAGAACCGGCGCATGCGCTCGCGGCTGCGCGGGCTGTCCGCGCGCACGATCTTGATCGCCGCGATACCACCGGTGCGCGTGTGTCGCCCGAGCCAGACTTCGCCCATCGCGCCGCGGCCGATGCGCCGCACGAGCTGATAGTCGCCGGCAAGGAGCGCGTCTGGCGGTGCCGCCTCGCGCGTCGCTTCATGCCCCGTGCTTGCAACCATCTCGCCCAGGGTACACCGACGGTGCGGCGGCGACCGCGTTCACATCCCGCAACCGAGACGCCGAACCGTTATCACGGTGGCGCGCATTACCGCCGATGCGTCCCTGGCGCGTGTCTTGCTGAGCCCGAGCGGCGATGAGGGGGGAAGGCCGTTTCCATGCGGTTCGAGGCGAAGGTCCGTCCGATTGCTCTTTCGAGGTTGCACACGAGCGTGATGATGTTGCTGGGACTTGCCGCATCAGCGTGCGAGCTCCCCGGCGATGAGGTGACGTACGGCGAAACGTCGTCGGCAATTTCCGTAGGCACTGCCGTGTCGAGCACGTGTACGACATCGAGCGTGCGCGGGCTGGCGATCCAGATCGCACGCGAGGTGGACTGCACGTGGCCGACGAGCCTCGCCAAGTTCACGGCGACGTCGCGGATCACGTTCACGAGCAGCGCGGTGCTGCCGTTCCTGCAC
>DATDCH010000127.1:0-4477 GCA_036524455.1 Kofleriaceae bacterium
GCAGGAAATCGAGGCGGATGTGCCGGGCATGGAGGTCTAGCTAGACTTCGTGATGCAGCGCCGTCACTCGATACGCCACTTGGCATGGCGAGGCGGTGTGGCTGCGGTCTCACAGGCCATGATGTTCAGCGGGCTGTATCCGCTGGTGCCGCATCTCCTGCGCGCGCGGCAGGGTCCCAAGAGCAACGTAGGCTCGCTGCGCACAACGCTGACGGAATGGGGCATGGCGCTCGCGGTGTCGGCGGTCCGGCCAGTCGGGTTCTTTCCGCTACCGGGGTCACGGCAGCAGGGGCCGCGCCCGATCATCGTGATCCACGGCTACGCGATGAACCGGGCGAACTTCGTGCCGCTCGCATTTCGGCTCGCCCGGGTCGGCCTCGGGCCGATCTTCGGCTTCGAGTACTGGACGCTCGGGCGCGTCGCCGCCGGCGCACGCCAGCTCGCGTGGTTCGTCGAGCAGGTACAGGCCGCGACCGGGTCGCCGCAAGTCGACATCATCGGCCACTCGATGGGCGGCGTGGTCGGTCGCTACTACGTGCAGCTGCTCGGCGGTGATGGTGCGGTCGCGCACCTCGTGACGCTTGGCTCGCCGCACATCGGCACCGACGTCTCGGAGCTCGGGATCGGCCATCCAGCACGCGAGCTCGTGATCGGTTCGACGCTCGTGCAGCGGCTCGCCGCCGCGCCGGCGCCGCTCGACACGCGCGTGACCATGATCTTCTCGCATGCCGACGCGCTCGTCCCGGCGTCGACGCAAGACGCGCTGCAGATCGCGCACGCCGAGCGGATCGTTTACGACGATCTCGGTCACGTCGCGCTGCTCGGCTCGCGACGCGTCGCCCGCGACATCATCACGCGGCTGAAGTGAGTACCGGCGTCGCGGCGGCGGCGAGCCCAGCGTTCTCTTTCTCGAGCGCCGCGAGGCCATCGCCAAGCTTCGTGACGTCGTGCTTCAGTCGATCGCGCGCGCGTGCGAGCGGCGCAAGCGTAACGCCTTCGCTCGCGACCGACTCGCGCTCGAACGTCATCGCACTCTCGAGCCACGCTTCCTGGCGGGCGATCGCGGTGAGCAAGAATGCGTTGAGCGCACGCTCGATCAAGTGGAATAGCTTTGGTTCAGCGTCGAGGATCTCGGCGTTCGCGACGTCGCGCAGGTGATCCATGCGCGCCTGCGCCTTTTGCATCACGTCGGCGCGCCGGGTCTCGAACGAGCGGAACAGTCCGCCGAGCCAGCCCGCCGCACCCGACAGCTTCGCCGGCGACGCGTTGGTCAGCGACGGCAACAGCTCGATCGCTGGAAGTGGAGGCGCCGATCTCGGCGGTTTCTCCTCGAGGCCGTGCGGCTTGAGCGTCGCGATCAGCTCGGGATAGAGATCGAACGCCGCGCCACCCGCACCGCCCATCACGAGGATGCGGACCTCTTCGGCAATTCGCTTGGCGTCGAGTGGCGCCGACGCTTCGATGCGCTGCACGGACATCTTGAGCTGGTCGTTCGTCTGCGTCATCGCGATGCCTGCCTGCCACTCGGTGCCGAGCCGCTGCAGCTCGGCGCCGAGGTGTCCCGCGCCGTGCTCGATCACCGCGTGGATGCTCTGCGCGATCTGCGGCCTCACCTTCACGAGCTCGGCGCGCACGAACTCCTCGGCATCGAGGATCTGCATCGCCTCGAGCCGCTCGATGCGGAGGCGAAACGCCTCCTCGGTGTCGTTGACCTCGTCGTCCATCTGCTCGAGTGCCGGCTCGAGGACCTCGCGAGCGAGCCGTGCGATCACGACCGCGCGCGCTTTGCCGAGCAGCGCGGGTAGCGCCGGGATGACATCCTTGATCTTGCCGACCTCCGGCGCGCCCAGCTGATCGGTGTGCGGTGCGTGCAGCCGATCTTTCTCGACGAGGAAGATCGCGTCGACCAGCTCGGAGGCTTGTGACGATCGCGTCAGCTCGATCAGCTCGACGCCTTCGGGCAACGGTCCTTCGCCGAGCACGAGCTCGACCTCGCGTACGTTGCCGCCGAGCGGCGGACCACTCGACAGCGCGCGCAACGACTCGAAGAATCGGCCGCGCTGCACGCGAATGCGCTGCTCGGCTTCGGCGAGCTCGTTCTTCGCCGCCTCGCGTGCATCACAGGCCTGGTCGTACGCGATCTCGGTGAACTTGCGGTCGGCGAGCACGCGGCGATGCCGGCGCGTCATCAGCCACCAGATCGGCCACAGGAAGATCATGAAGCCGCGCGGCCGTGCGCGGGCCGCACGAGGCAACGCACGCTCGACGCGCTGGAGCGCGAGCTGGCGCTCCTTGACCTCGGCCTCGGCGGCTTGTGCGCGCATACGCAGCCCATCGTCGTCGGCCTGCTCGGGCGGCAGCACGTGTTCTTCGGTCGTGCCGTCGTCGCGCATGGCCTTGAACCGGGTCGCGCGGCCGCGGCGAATGCGCAGCCCCGCGCAGCCACCCTGTCGCCCCTCGGGATCGAGCACCTTCTTGCCGCACAGATAGTTGAACAGCTCCGTGCGCGCCGAGACCGCGCCGCCGATCGCGACCGACAGCGGTGCGCGCACCCAGATCTTTTCTAGCTCCGCGTCTTTGCCACGCGCCTCCTCGCCGAAGCGCGGCACCTTGACGAGGCGACCGAGCGCAGCCTGCGCGAGCTCGACGAGCGGGTGTTGATAGCTCACTTCACGGTGATCTGAACGTCGACGGCTTGCCCCTCATACGGCTTGCCGGCGCACGTGACGCTCGAGAATTCGATGTGAAACGCATACAAACCTGATGTTGTCGGCACACCGCCGATCACGCCGTCCTCGAGCGTGAGTCCGGGCGGCAGGTCGCCCGACGTCACCCGCGCGCCGCCGATCGTCCACCGCGCCTCGCGGCCGTTCTCGTACAAGCAACGACCCACTGGCTTGGCGTAGAACCGCTTGCCGGCCTTCGCAGATGTCCCGGTGGGCGGTGCATCGGGATACGTGATCGAGAATGTCGCTTCGCCATCATCGCCGCCTCCTGCTCCACCGCCTGCGCTCGAACCTCGAGCACACGCCACGCAGATCACGAGCAGCCAGATCCGACCCACGGAAACGATCTTACGCGCGTGCGAACAGGGTCGCCATCGTTGCGCGCTCGATCGTGACATCGACGAATTCGCCCACCGAACCGACCCCAGCGGGCAAAATTACAGTTTTGAAGCCATCTGTTCGTCCGATGAGCTGCGCGGGGTCGCGTTTGGACGGACCGGTGACCAGCACGCGCTCGCGCTTGCCGACCTGCGCCGCGAACACCTGTGCAGAAATCTGTTCCTGCAGGGCAACGATGTCGGTGAGCCGCTTCTGCTTGAGCGCGGCCGGCACGTCGTCGGGGAGCTTCTTCGCCGCGAACGTGAGGTCACGTTCCGAGTACGCGAACATGAACGCGCTGTCGAAGCGCACTTCGCGCATGAGCGCGAGCGTCTGCGCGTGATCGTCGTCGGTCTCGCCCGAGAACCCGGTCAAAATGTCGGTCGACACCGCGATGTCGGGCATCGCCGCACGCAGCCGCGCGACGATCGCGTGATAGTCGGCAACCGTGTAGCCGCGACGCATGCGATCGAGCACGACGTCGCTGCCCGATTGCACCGGCAGGTGGACGTACTTGCAGACCTTCGGCTCCTCGGCGATCGCCGCGACGACGTCGTCGGTGAAGTCGACGGGGTAGGGCGACGTGAAGCGAATGCGCTCGAGCCCGTCGACGGTCGCGACCGCGCGGAGCAGTTGCGCGAACGAGACGTCTTCCCACACGTAGCTGTTCACGGTCTGACCGAGCAACGTGATCTCGCGGTAGCCGGCGGCGACGAGCTCGCGCGCCTGACGCAGGATCTCGCGCGGCGATGCACCGCGTTCGCGGCCGCGCGTGAACGGCACCACGCAGAACGTGCAGAACTTGTCGCAGCCGCGCTGGATCGTGACGAAGCCGCTGACGCCATCGCCGCCGATCGCGCCCGACAGGCCCTCGTACGTCTCGGCTTTGTCGAGCTTGATGTCGACGAGCGGGTGCGCGTGTCCCCGTGTCAATGATCCGAGCTCGCCGCACTCTGGTGCGGCGAGTGAGGCACGTGCTTCCGCGAGCAGGTCGGGCATCCGGCGATAGCTGTCGGGACCAGCGATCACGTCGACGGCGGGCGCGCGGTCGGCGAGCCCTTCCTTCAAGTGCTCGGCCATGCAGCCGACGATCGCGAGCACGGTGCCGGGCCGCTTGCGCTTGAGTGCGCCGAGCTCCATCGCGCGCGCGATCACGCGCTCCTCGGCTTTCTCGCGGACCGCGCACGTGTTGACGACGATGACGTCGGCTTCGTCGGCGCGAGCGGCCTGCGCATAGCCCGCATCGGCGAGCACGCTGCCGATCAGGTCGCTGTCCGCGACATTCATCTGACAGCCGTAGGTCTCGACGAAGACTCTGGGCGCATTCGCGGCCGGCTGCGGGCGCACGGGTGCGGCTTCCGCGCGCCGCCCGA
>DATDCH010000128.1:0-26789 GCA_036524455.1 Kofleriaceae bacterium
GTTGGTCCCGGGGATCCAGCAGCGTCACCTGGTGACGCGCGACGGCACCCGAATCGGCTATCAGGTGCGCGGAGACGGCCCGTGCATCGTGTTCGCGAACGGGCTCGGCGGCACGTACATCACGTTCCGCTACCTCTATGACGCGATCGACACCGGCTACAAGGCGATCTGCTGGGACTACCGCGGGCTCTACACGTCGGAGCCGTGCAAGGACCCGCAGGCCAACACGGTCGCGCATCAGGTCGCCGATCTGATCGAGCTACTCGAGGCCGAGCAGGCCGACAGCTGCGTGATCGTCGGCTGGTCGATGGGCGTGCAGGTCGGCTTCGAGATGATCCGCCATCACGCGGCGCGCGTACGCGGCATGCTCGCGATCAACGGCACGTACGGCCGCGCGTTTCGCACCGTGATGGGCAGCCGGTTGGTGGGGCGCACGATTCCGATGCTGCTCCGCTTGGTCAAAGCACAGGCGGCGCTCGCCGGGCGGGCGACGAAGCGGCTCGCGGGCTCCGATGCGCTGATCGCGGCGATGAAGCGGGTTGGCCTCGTATCGCAGACGATCGATCTCGAGATCTTCCGGGCGGTCGCCGCGGGCTTTCAGCAGATCGATTGGGCGATCTACAGCGACCTGCTCAATCGACTCGACGAGCACGACGCCGAAGAGGTGCTCGCCACGATCAAAGTGCCGATCTCGATCGTCACCGGCGATCGCGATCTAATGACGCCGCCCTCGACCGCGGAGCACATGCACCGCACGATTCCGGGGTCTCGCATGGTCGTGATCGAAGGCGGCACGCACTACACGCCTGTCGAGTATCCGGCGATCCTCGTCGACGAGCTCGGCCGGTTGCTCGATCGAGTGCCCGGTTGGGAACGGCGGCCCGTGACACGAGGCTCGGCATCGGCATGAAGTGCCCGAGCTGCCAGAACGATGTCCTCGACATCGACGTCAAGTGCCCGCACTGCGGCACCGCGCTCGGCGCGACCGGTGCGCATCGCATGCTCGGCTCGCTGATCCTCGGCACGTACGAGCTCGTCGACGTGCTCGGTCAAGGCGGCATGTCCGTCGTGTTCAAGGCCAAGCACAAGATGACCGACCAAGAGGTCGCGCTGAAGATCCTGCCGCCCGAGCTCGCCGCCCACAGCCAGGTCAAGTCGCGCTTTCTCGAGGAAGCGAAGGCGCTCGCCGCGCTCGATCACCCGAACATCGTCCACCTCTACAACTTCGGCCAGGAGAACGGCAGCTTCGTGCTCGCGATGCAGTACGTGCAGGGCCGCACGTGGGAGCGCCTGATCCTCGAGAACAAGCGGCTCGACTGGAAGGCGAGCTGCAAGATCACGATCGATGTGCTCAAGGCGCTCGAGTACGCGCACGGCCGCGGAGTCGTGCATCGCGACATGAAGCCATCGAACGTGCTCGTGCGCGAGAGTGACGGCGCGGCGACGGTCATGGACTTCGGCATCGCGAAGATGGCGCAGTCGACGAAGCTGACTGCGACCGGGCAGACGATGGGCACGGTCCGCTACATGTCTCCGGAGCAGGTGCGCGGGCAGGAGGTCGACCTGCGCACCGACATCTATTCGCTCGGCGCGACGATGTACGAATCGCTCGTCGGCGACACGCCGTTCGACGGCAGCACGCACTTCGAGATCATGACGAAGCACCTGTCCGAGGTGCCGAAGCCACCGAGTGCGGCCGGCGTGCAGATCCCGCGCGAGATCGAGGATGCGCTCATGCGCTGCCTCGCGAAGAAGGCGCCCGATCGGTTCGAGACCGCGCGCGACTTCCGCAAGGTCCTCGAGGGCGCGCTCAAGGAGGGCGATGTCGCACTCGTCGAGACGCAGCGGATGGCGCGCGAGCGGGTGCTCGGCCCCGACTTCAAGGCGACGAAGGACGAACGCGCCGGCGCGGTGACACCCCCAAGGCCGGCCGCAGCGGGCGTTGCCGAGACCGTACGTGCCGCGACCGCGAACGATCTCGCCGACGAGCTCGAGCCGGGGACCGCGACCGCGCGCACCGCCGGTGCCAAGAAGAGCAAATGGCCGTGGATCGCCCTCGCGCTGCTCGTGCTCGGCGGCGGTGCCACGGCGGCGGTTCTGCTCATCGGCGACAAGCAGCCGACCACCTTCAAGTCGACCACGAGGATCAAGGGCATCACCGAGGGCAAACGCTACCCCGACGGTCTCATCGTCGAGACCGACGGCCAGGTCTCCGTCGACGAGGTCGAGGCGGCCTACCGGCTGGCGTTCGAGGAGCTCAAGGGGTTCGAGCCCGGTGTCGCGGCCAAGCGCGACGTGATCCAGGAGATCGTCGCCTTGCCGCGCCACGTCTTGTGCGAGCCGGGGTCATCGATCGCGCCGGCATCGACCCAGGCGTGCAGCGAGCAGGACGGCTACACCACGACGCTGCGTGGCCAAAAGCGCCAGCTGCTGATCGCCGACGACCGGGCCAGCCTCGCGGCGACCATGCGATTAGGCGTCGCTAGAGCGGTCTGCGACTTCCAGTTCATGTACTTGAACGCCACCAGCGAGGACGATGTGAAGCGCCTCGATACGATCTGCGAGATGACGAAGCGGTTCGCGACCCCGAAGTGATCCGCCCTTTGATTGACATCCCCGCGGAAGCGCACGAATAATCGGCGCCGGAGGGAGCATGTCCCGCACGGTTATCGCCGCCGTCGTTGCAGTCGTGATCGCGGCGCTCACAGCGATCGCATATTTCGTAGCCTCGACGACGTTCGAGGACAAGACCCGCAAAGACGCGGAGGCCCAGCTGCGTCGCAGCTACCAGGTCATCCAGCAGCTCACGCAGCTCGAGGCGATCGATGTCGGCAACAAGGCCGAGCGCCTCGCAGCCGACAAGGCGTTCGTCACCGCGCTCAAGAGCGAGAGCGCGATGGAGCGCTCGAATCAGGCGCGTCTTGGCTTCACGAAGTTCACGTCGAACGAGAAGGAAGGCGACGTCAAGCCCGACATGATCGCGCTGATCGACGCGAACGGCCTGCTCGTCGCGATGAGCGACGTCGCGAGCGTCGTGCCCAAGCAGTTCCAGAAGGAAGGCGCGAAGCAGAACGAGACGATCATTCCCGCGCTCAACGTCGTGCTCGGTAGCCGCGTGATCATCAGCGACATCTGGATGGACCGGAACGGACGCATGATGAAGATCGGCGTCGCGCCCGTGATCGATGCAGACGCGCCGGTGCCGGCGAACGATCCCGACGGCGTCGTGATCATCGGCGCCGTGATCGTCGCGTACGCGCAGACCGCGCAGCAGGCGCAGCAGGACCGCCGGCTGCTCGGCACCGAGATCGCGTACTACGACCAGCAGCAGGTCAAGGGGACCAGCTTCACGAAGGGAACCACGAACGAAGAGGACACCGCGAAGGCCGCGCAGCTCTCCGATCTCGTGCGCGGCGGCAAGGTCAAGGAAGGCTCGGATCGGCCGACCAAGGTGTCGATCGACGGCGTCACGTACTACGCGGCCGCCGTGCAGATGCCGCGCTCGACCACGAACGCGCGCCGCATGCCCCAGGACTACCCGGCGATCACCGCGGGCGCGATGGTCCTGTCGGCCGCGTCGCCCAGCGACGTTTCCGGCACGATCAAGATGTTCATCATCTTGCTCGGCGTCGGCGCACTCGCGATCTCGATGCTCGGCCTCTACCTCACGCATCGCCGCATGGTCACGCAGGTCGATCAGATCGAGCTCGGCGTCACCGACATCATCAACGGCAACGTCGATCGCACGTTCCGTCCCGTCGGCGCGGAGCTCGATGGTCTCGCGAACGGTCTCAACGTCATGCTCGCGCGCTTGCTCGGTCGTCCCGAGCCCGGCGAAGAAGAGTTCGACGAAGAGGGCAACCCGATCATTCCAGGCCGCGTCGATTTCGAGGAGGGCGAGGAGAAGCCCGCCGTCGATCCCGATCTCGCGAGCCTCGCGAAGGAGAGCGAGCCCGATTACTACAAGCGCGTGTTCACCGAGTACGTCGCGGCGCGCAAGGCCGCCGGCTCGCCCGATGACGTGTCGTTCGAGAACTTCATCGCGAAGCTCAAGGTCAACGAGGGCAAGCTCAAGGCGCAGTACAACTGCCGCGCGGTTCGCTTCCGCGTCGTGACCAAGGACGGCAAGGTCTCGCTCAAGCCCGTCCCGATCTTTGAATAGGCTCGTAGGCTGGTCGCCATGACGGTCCAAACGGGACTCGCGCGAGTAGCGGCCGAGGGTGCTGCGCTCGTGCCGTTCGAGCGGCTTGGTTTGATCGTCAACGCGACGAGCGTCGATGCGAGGCTCGACCACGCGATCGACCTATTGCGCGCGCGCAAGGACTTCAAGCTCACCGCGCTATTCGGGCCCGAGCACGGCGTGCGTGGCGACGCGCAGGACATGATCGGCGTCGACGCCTCGACCGATTCGATCACCGGCCTGCCGGTGTTCAGCCTGTACGGCCACACCGAGGCATCGCTGGCGCCGACGCCGGAGATGCTCGAGCACGTCGATGCGCTCGTGTTCGACGTCCAAGATGTCGGCAGCCGCTACTACACGTTCGTGTGGACGATGGTGCTCGCGATGCGCGCGTGCGCGAAGGCGAAGAAGGGCTTCGTCGTGCTCGATCGGCCAAACCCGATCGGCGGCGTGCACATCGAAGGCGGCGCGATCGAGCCGGGCTTCGAGTCGTTCGTCGGGCTCGTGTCGTGCCCGAATCGCCACGGCATGACCGCGGGCGAGATCGCGCGCTGGCGGCACGCCGTCGAGAAGCTCGATGTCGAGCTCACCGTGGTGTCGATGCGCGGCTGGGAGCGCGACATGTGGTTCGAGCACACGGGCCTGCCGTGGGTGCTGCCGTCGCCGAACATGCCGACCGTCGACACCGCGCTCGTCTATCCCGGCATGTGTCTCGTCGAGGGGACCGAGCTGTCGGAGGCGCGCGGCACGACGCGGCCGTTCGAGCTCTCGGGTGCGCCGTGGCTCGACGGGCATCGGCTCGCGCGCGACATGGCTGCGATGAACCTGCCGGGCGTGAAGCCGCGGCCGGTCGTCTACACGCCGACGTTTCACAAGCACGCGTTCAAGCCGTGCGGCGGCGTGCAGCTGCACGTCACCGACGCCGAAGCGTTCCGGCCCTACCGCACCGGCATCGCGTTTCTCAAGGCGTGCCACGATCAGGATCCGGCGCAGTTCAAGTGGCGCGACAAGGCGTACGAGTTCGTCGACAAGATTCCTGCGATCGATCTGCTCGCCGGTGGCGACGCGATCCGCAAAGGGATCGATGCGGGCGCGAGCCTCGATGACCTGGCGGCGCGCTGGCCGCGCGATGAAGGGACGTTTGCCGAGGAGAGGGCGCCGTACCTCTTGTATCCATGAGACGCGTCGGTCTGTTCGGCGGCAGCTTCAATCCGCCGCATGTCGCGCACCAGCTCGTCGCGCTCTACGTGCTCGAGACGGTCGTCGACGAAGTGTGGTTCGTGCCGACGTACTCGCATCCGTTCGGCAAGCAGCTCGCGCCGTACGATCATCGCATCGCGATGTGCGAGCTGGCTGCGGCGCCGCTCGGTGCGCGCGCGACAGTGAGCCGTGCGGAGCAAGAGCTCGCCGCGAAGCCCGACTTCGTCGCGAGCCGCACGCTCGATCTCATCGAGCACCTGACCGCGAAGCACACCGACGCGAAATTTCACCTCGTCGTCGGCTCCGACATTCTCGGCGAGACCGACAAGTGGCACCGCTGGGACGAGGTCTCGCGCTTGGCGCCGCCGATCGTGCTCGGCCGCAGCGGCTATCCGCTACCGGCGGGCAGCGTCGAGACCGGCGTCGTGATGCCGGAGATTTCGGCGACGCGGATCCGCGATTTGCTCGCAGGCCAAGACGCGGCAACGCTGACGAGCCCAGCCGGCGCGGCGACCACCTCGGCGGCGACCGCTGTCAGCGCGCTTTTGCCGCAGACGGTCCTGCGGTATATCGCTCGCAACGGTCTGTACACCTGACCGGCCCGCCATGCCCGTTGCCCGCAATCCCACCACATTCCTCGTCGGCGCCGGTCCGGTCGCGACCGCGTTGTCGGGTGCGCTCAGGCTCGGCGGCGTGCCGGTGCTCGGCCTGTGGGGACGCACGCCGGCGCACGCGCGTGCCGCCGGGGCCGCCGCCGGTGTGGCAGCGTTCTCGTCGGCGCCGCCCGATATCCTGCTCGAAGCCGAGGTCGTGATCCTCGCGGTGCGCGATGCAGCGATCGGTGAGGCTGCGCAGACGCTCGTCGGCACCGGCCTCATCGGCAAGCGCCACGTGCTGCTGCACTGCGCGGGGGCGACCAGCGCGCAAGATGCGCTCGGCGGTGTGGCGCACGTCGTGCGCGGCATCGGCACGATGCATCCACTGATGGCGATTGCCGACGGCAAGACCGCGATGCGCGCGCTCAAGGGCACGGTGTTTGGCATCGAGGGGGACGAGATCGGGCGCACGACCGCGGCCAAGCTCGTCGGTGCGCTCGGCGGCATCGTGCTCGGTCTCGATAGCTCGCAGATGGGCGCGTATCACTGCGCTGCTGCGCTCGCGTCGAACTACATCGTCAGTGCGATCGATGCGGCGGCTCAGGTGCTCGCAGGTGCGGGCGTGTCGCCTACGCAGGCGGCGCAGGCACTCGTGCCGCTCGCCGAAGGAGCCCTTCGCAATGTCTCGCAGAAAGGCACGACCGAGGGCCTGACCGGCCCTGTTCGACGTGGCGATTCAGTAACCATTCAACGTCATCTCGATGCACTTCGCGAGCAGCCAGGGCTTGCTCAGCTGTATCGCGCGCTTGCGCGCCATGCTGTCGAGATCGCTATGCGTATCGACGGTCCGGATGCTCCTGATCGCGCCGGACTCGACGCAATTCGAAAGATTATCGAGGACTGATCCGCGAGGTTTGATCGTGTACCATCGAGCACGATGAGCCTTCGCACGATTGTTCTCTCGTTCCTTCTCATCACTCTGCTCGGCGCGCCGGCCTACGCTGGCGACCCGAACCAGGTCTTCAAAGGGAAGATCATGTTGTCGACGAAGCGGTTCCCGCTCTCGGCGAAGAGCAAGGATGCGTACATCTCAGCGGTGCGCAAGCAGTCGTCGTCGAACTTCCAAGAGAACAAGACGAACGGCACCTGGAAGATCTACTTCGCGGCGTTCCTGTCGCGGCCGCTCAACGACGTCGAGTACGTGATCAAGTTCTACGAGCTCGGCAGTGGCACGCAGCAGCTGCTCGGCGCGAGCGAGGCGTTCAACGATGAACGCGGTCAGAAGACGATCGTCTCGAACATCACGCTCGAGAAGAAGTCGTTCGGCGTCAACAAGCACCTGCTGATGACGATCGAGAACAAGGGCACCGTCTACGCGAGCGCCCGGTTCAAGATCCTCGGCGAAGGCGAGCGCTTCAGCGGCAAGGTGAACTTCTCGGAAGAGGAAGCGGCCGGCAAGACGGACGAGTAGCGACGCTGGTTTCGAAATGCAAACGCGGCCCACGAGGCCGCGTTTGTCGTTTCGGATGCGAGGCCGCGTTTGTCGTTTCGGATGCGCCGAGTGGGTCAGTTCGGATCACTGCGGGGCGGGCGGGGGCGGGACGGTCGGCGAGCACTCGGCCTGCGCCGCCGCGGCGTCGTTGCGGGCGCGGCGGGCGCTGAGGAGCCCACCGATCAATCCGCCGACGATGCCGCCGGTAGAACCGCTGATCATGCCGCCCGTGCGCCCGGCACGGACCTGCGCGGCGCGCGCCGCCTGTGGATCGGGGGGCGTGCAGTTGGCGCCGCCGAGAACGACAGCAAGGTCATCGAGGTCGAGGGTGGTCATGGCGGTTCGTCTTTGGTCAGCCGTTGTCGCGTATCGATTGGAACGATGTGGTCCGCGCTGGCGTCGAGCTCAGCGCGGGGCCGTCGAACGGCAGCCCATCTGCGACTCGACGTGACGGCGAGCGTACTTGTCGGCGTAATACGCGCCGGCGAACATCCCGGCCATGCCTGCGGGAACGGCGGCGAACGGTGTCGCAAACGCGGCGGCACCGCCGGCCGCGAGGCCGCCGAGCATCGCGCCCGTGTCGCGGTACGTGCCTACGCGGTCCTCTTGCCGAATAGACTCTGCGCGCGTGCAGTCACGAAGGGCGGCCCCACCGCAGACTGCCGCCAGGTCGCTTACGTCGATGTTCACCATGGCGCGCTGATAGTGCAGCGACGGTGCCAAGCGCTCGTCGAGCAATTTGCGCAGCTTGGCAGTGGCCGCTCGTGCTTCCGCGTGGCTGGGGCATTGCCCCCAAGCTGCTGCCGACCGCGGGTTACTCGACGTCGATCTCGATCTCGAACGAGCTGTCGATCGACGGCGGGAACACGCGCAACACGTAGCGGCCCTTCGCCGGGAACGTGTAGCGGAAGTAGTAGCGGCCGGGCGTCGGCGGGGTGCCGCTCGTCGGCGTGCTGCGGCGCGGCCGCGCGGTCAGGCCTTTCGCGGCGCCGGTCGAGTCGGCGATCGTCAGCACGATTTCCTCGGCGATGATCGGCTGGCCGAGCTTGTTCTTGATGTCGAGGCGCGAGCGGACTTCCTGACCGGCGTAGAGCGGCTCGGGCACGAGTGCCTGCACGATCATCTCGCCGTTGTCTTTGGTCAGTGTGCGGCGGCTGCCGACGCGCGGATCGGTGTCGACCGGCTCATCGGGCTCGGTCGCGAGCGCGGCTTTGTCGCGCATCTGATAGACCGTGAAGCCTGCACCGCCGACGAGCACGACGACCGCGAGCGCGGCGAGCAGATACCGGCGCGTGCGGCGCTGATGCGGCAGCTCGGTGCCTTCGGGCAAATCGCGCATCGTCTCGATCGTGATGCGGCGCGGTTTCGACTTGCGCTTCCTCGGCGGCGCGACGAGCAGTGCCGACGGCTGACCTGCGAGCTCTGCGATCGCCTCGTCGAGCAGCGCGACGACCTCGTCCGCGTGCTGAGGCCGATGCTCGGGCTTTTTGCGCATCAGCATCGTGCACAGCCGATCGATCGCCTCCGGCA
This sequence comes from Kofleriaceae bacterium, assembly GCA_036524455.1. Lineage (GTDB taxonomy): Bacteria > Myxococcota_A > Polyangia > Haliangiales > Haliangiaceae > JABFXX01. The sequence continues at coordinate 8,999 of DATDCH010000128.1, forward strand.
CGTTCGGATTGCGCTCGCTCGGCAGCGGGGCAGGGCGGCCGAGGTGCGCGAGCAAGACTTCGAAGCCCGAGCCCTCGAATGGTGGAGCGCCGGTGACGAGCTCGAACAACAGGCAGCCGAGCGCATAGAGATCAGCGCGCGCGTCGACCTGCTCGCCGTGCGCTTGCTCGGGAGACATGTAGTGCGGCGTGCCGATCAAACCGCCGGCAGTAAGGCGCGTCGCGTCGGCGTTGCCGGGCTTGCACACCGCGATCCCGAAGTCGACGATCGTGATGCGATCGTCGCCGTTGCGATCGCGGCGCCACATGATGTTCGTGGGCTTGAGATCGCGATGCACGACGTCGGCCGCGTGCGTCTCCGACAGTGCACTCGCGATCTGTCGCGCGATCTGCAGCGCGCGGGCCGGCGGCAGCGGACCTTCGGCGAGCACCTTGTCGAGCGGATCGCCTTCGACGAACTGCATCGCGAGATACGGCCGGCCATCCGCGAGCTCGCCGACCGCGTAGATCGCGACGACGCCGGGGTGCTGGATCCGCGCAGCCGACCGCGCCTCTCGCGCGAACCGGCGGGCCATTACCGGATCCGCCGCGATCTCGCTGGTCGGCACTTTGATCGCGACCGGGCGATCGAGGCCGCTCTGCCGGCCGCGGTACACCGTGCCGAATGCGCCGCCGCCGACGATGCCGTCGATCTCGAACTGGCCGTCGATGTTGAGCCCGATCAGCTTGGACGCCGATGACGAGCTCGTCTCCCTCTTCGGCGGATCGCTCTCCGAGGGGGCCGTGGTGGCACGGGCGAACGTCGCCCGCCCCATCTCCACGAGCGCGGCACCGCAATCGGGACAAAATCGTCCCGATTCGTCGGTCTTGGTCGCGCATGCTGTGCAGACCCTCACAGAAGTTGAACGTAGCAGGGTCGCCCATGTTCAAGCAGTGGGAGAAAATCGTATTGGTTATCGCAATGATTGCCCGGTCGGGTGTGAAGAAGTCTTGCGCGTGCCAGCCGCAACTCATGCGACACCGGCCAGCGCGTACGTAAGCCGGCGTATAACGCGACCACCGATGACGCGTGGATCTCGTGCTCCGTTTGTCGTCGCCGGGCTGATCGCCGCGGTCCCGTTGCTCGTGCTCGCGGCGGCCGCGGCGGGCGGCGGCGATTGGGTGTGGCTCGAGTATCCACGCCACATCACGATGCTCGCGATCGCGCTCGGCATCGCGGTGAGCTTCGCGAAGGCCCGGCCGACGGCGCTCGTCGTGCTCGCTGGCACCGTCGTGATCGCGCTGCTCTGGGAGGTCATCGGCGAGTACCGCGGGCTCGCGAAGTTCGGGCGCACCGATCTGCTACGCAGCGAGCTCGACCTGCTCGTCAAGCTCTCGGTCGCACGCGCGGCGCCATGGCTCGTTGGCGGCGCGTACGCGGTGCTCGCGTATCTCGCGATCGGCCGCTCGGGCAACGTGCACTTCGATCGCCGGCGCGCGGCGCTCTGGCTCGGCGGCATCGCGCTGATCGCGCTCGCCATCACGCTGCAAAACACTAGCTGGCTGACGCTCGAGAACCTGTCTCAGCGCGGCACGTTCCGCAGCAGCGTCGCGTGGCCCGACACCAAGAAGCTATCGCTCGTGATCGATCTCGTTACGCTCGCGCTCGCTGCGATCGCATTCGTGTACAAGCCGCGGAGCAACCTGCCGAAGGCAACCGCGGTGAAGGGCTAGCCCACGCGGCGCCGACGTGGGACAGCTAGCGCATGGCCGAGAAAAAACCGACGCCGCGCTCCACCAAGGTTGTTGCCGCCACTGTATTCGGCGGTCTGATCGCCGCCGTGCTCGGCCAGCAGTTCGTGCCGTGGACGCTCGAGTCGCAGACGAACACGTTGATCGCGGTTGCCGCGGGCGCAGTGCTCGGCGGTGTGATCGCGTGGTTCGCGACGCGCCCGTCGGCGTGACGTGCTACGGCGCTTGCGGCGCAGGGCCACCGCTCGTCGCATCCACCGGCGCCGTCGTCGGCTCGCCTTCGCCCTCGGGCTTTGCCGGTTCCGGCTTGCCGATCATGAACGTGACGCCGAGCGTGCCGGGCTGATCTACACCCATTGGGGTTTGGCCGTCGTCGTGAAAGATCAGCTTGCGCGGCGTCGACGCCAGGTCTTCGCGCAGCTCGAGCAGCGTGGTCGACTCGGGCGTCTCGACCCAGCGGTTGTCGATCCGACGCTTCGCGCTGATCGCGACGAGCTCGAACATGCCTTCCCTGAGCTTCACCGTGGTCGCGGCACCGGGCGCGATCGTCGTCCACGATGCGCCGCGCTTCGTCTCGCCGCGGGGATAGATGAAGATCGAATCGATCTGCCGGCTCGTCTGATTGATGAGCTGGATCTGGATCGGACCCGCGTAATCGACTTTGTAGTTGCCGGTCTTGCCGCCACATGCCGCAACAGCGAGGCCGATCAGGAGCATTCGCCACATGCGGCTACGCTATCCTAACGCCCGATGCGTGCGGCAACCTTGGCGCTCCTTCTGATCGCGTGCGGCGACGATGACAGCGGCGGAGGTCCGCGCGACGCCCGGCCGATCGATGCGCCCGGCGATGCGCCCGGCGACGTCCGCCGCGATGCAGCCGGCGATGCGGCTGTCCCCATCGACGCCGCGGGCGGCAACGGCGGCTTCACGAAACCGACCGCCGTGCTCGCCGCGTGGAGCGAACCAACCCCGGGCACGTTCACCCCGGAGACGCTCGATCTCGGCTGCCTCGGCGCGGCGCGCAACGATCCACCGACCACGGTCGCGGTGTCGCTCACCGTCACCGTGCGCGACTTCCAGTCCAACAACGTCGTACCCAGCGCGCAGGTCGCCGCGTTCGCCGGCACGAACCCCGCGACCCCGCTGAGCAGCGGAACGACGAACGGCAGTGGCAACGTCACGCTGGGGATCCCGACGAACCAGCAGCGGATCGGGTTCTTGCTCACGAGCGCGAGCTCGCGTCCGACGTACCTGTTCGATCACTTGCTCGCACCGTCGACGATGAGCCAAGCGCGCACACTGAGGTCGCTGTCCAACGCGACCGCCGCGACGCTGCCCGCGCTGATCGGCCAGACCGCGATGCCCAACACCGCGATCGTGATCGCGACGATGCGCGACTGCCAGGGCCACACGGTGTCGAACTTCATCGCGACGATGAGCACGACGCCGTCGACGACGACGCACGCGATGCCCGCGTCCACGTTCTACTTCGACGAGAGCGTCGGGCTGCCGGTGCGTCACTCGCAAGCGCCGCACGCGAAGCGCAACGGCATCTACATGGTGATCGACGTGCCACCGCTCGCGACCGGCTATCTCCAGGTGTGGGGCTTCGTGACGACGAGCGAGCTCAATGCAAACCTAATGACGCGCATTGCCGAGATCGCGCTCCCCGTGACGCTGAACGCGGCAATCCTCGTCGAGCAAGAACCTCGAGCGACGAACTGAACAAGATCGTGCCGCGTTACGCGAGTGGCGATCGTTACGATTCGCCCTCTTTCGGCACACAGAGGTAGCCGCGGCGTAAGCCGCTAGCTACCACCTGCATTGTTTGCGCTTACGCGACTGCGCGGAGCGTCGCGGCGACTTGCGGGGCCAACGCGCTCTCGATCAGCGCGAGCGCGCGATCAGTGCGGACGTTGATGCCTTCGCTCGGCATCGCGAGGTTCGTGTGCATCTCGGCGCAGTCGAGGCTGCCGAGCAACACCGACCACGCGAGGTCAGCGACCTCACGCGCATTCACCTGGCGATAGACGCCCGAGTGAATGCCGTCAGCGATGCACGCGCCGATGTGATCCTGGATGCGGCCGATACCGGACGACACCGCGGCGACCACTTCGTCACTGAGCTGCGGGCGAATCGCGGGCTGCGCGAGCAAGCGCAGGATCCGCGGACCCTCGGCATCGCGCTCGGCCCAGCGGACGAGGATGTTCCACGTCTCGCGAAGCCGCTGGTTGCTCTCGCCGTGCTCGCGGACCTGACCCATCTCGACGTCGAAGACGGTGAGAGCGTCCTCGATCAGCGAAACATAGAGGTCTTCCTTGGAGCGGAAGTAGAGGTAGATGGCGCCAACGGACAGCTGGGCCGCGCGAGCGATGAGCTCGATCGACGCGCCAGCGTAGCCACGTTCCGCGAACACGGTGCGAGCCGCCTCTTGGATGCGACGGCGACGCGCCTGCCGCTCTTGCGCCTTGCGTTCTTGAGCGTTCGTCATGCGGGGGGTTTATAAATTTTGACGCGGCAGGTCAAGCAAGGAATTAGTCACAACGGATCTCCAGTAGATTCGTCGAGTTGGCATATGCCTACAGGCTACTCGAGTAGCCACAAACTCATGTGCTCTAAATCTGACTCGAATTTCGGTTCTAACCGACTTCACAGGCTAGATCCGAGCAGCGCGTCATGCGTCGATAGACCGCATGGTCGTAACCGCCCAACAGGTCCGCACCTCGCTCGCGATCACCGCTGCCGGGGGCGCCATCGTGGCTGCACTTCTGCTCAGTCCCCGACCCGGAGTGCAACCTGATTGCTGCAGTGGAGCGACGAGCGACATCCTCAGCGCGCGGCTGACGTCGACGGAAATCGTCGCACCCGAGCAAGACATCGCGGTGACGATCCGGATGCCGGGTGGTCGCGTGCAAGCAAGGCCGCCGCTGTCGCTCGCGATCGTGATCGATCGCTCGGGGTCGATGGAAGGCGAGCCGCTCGCAAACGCGAAGGCCGCGGCGGCGAATTTGGTGTCCCAGCTCGACGAGCGCGATGCCTTCACGATCGTGACGTACTCGTCGGCCGACGAGACCGTCGTGCCGATGACGCGTGCGACGCGGGCGAACAAGGCGGCTGCACGCAGTGCGATCGATCAGATTTGGGATGACGGCAACACGTGCATCTCGTGCGGCATCACGCGTGGTGCTGCCGAGCTCGCGTCGACGCCAGTCCACGATGGCCTGCGCCGCATGGTGCTGATCTCCGACGGCCAGGCGAACACCGGTCTGTGGGATCGCAACGACCTCGCGCAGCTTGCGACCGAGACCGCGGCGCGCGGCATCTCGATCTCGACGGTCGGTGTCGGCCTCGACTTCGACGAGATCACGATGACCCAGCTCGCGGACGTCGGCCACGGTCACTACTACTTCGTCGAGGACACCGCGCAGCTCGGTGCGATGTTCGAACGCGAGCTCGGCGGGCTCGCCGAGACGGTCGCCGCCGACGTGCGCCTCGTGATCACCGGCGCGGCCGGCACGATCGAGGAAGCGTACGGCTATCCGATGCTGCGCCAGGGCGAGGACGTGGTCGTGCCGATCGCGGATCTGCGCGCGGGCGAAATCCGCAAGGTCGTGCTGCGTTCGTCGATCGATACGAAGCGCACCGGCAAGCTCGAGGTCGCGAAGTTTGCGCTTCACTGGCGGCGCACCAGCGACGGCGCGTATGACTCCACGCGCACGGATCTCGACGCCACGGTGGTACGCGACATCGCGCGCGTGCGTGCGACGGTCGATCGCGGCGCGGTGAACATCGTCGAGCAAGCGCGTGCGGCGCGCGTGCTCGAGCAAGCCACGACGGTGTACGAGTCGCAGGGCTACGAGGCCGCGCAGAAGGTGATCGAGCGCAACCTGCGCGACGTGCGCACGAACCAGCACCTCGATCCCGCGAGCGTGCAGATGATCGAATCGGCGAGCTCGGGAGCGATCGACAACTTCGCGAAGGCGCCTGCCTCGAAGGCGAAGAAGGCGACCCGCGCCGACGCGTACAAGCTCTCGCACTGAGCTGATACTCTCGAGCGGATGAGGGTTGTGGTGGTGCTGCTGCTCGCTGCCTGCGATCAGACGTGGAACCTCGACCATGTCGATCCGCCGTTGCCGTTCGATCCCGATGTCAACTGCCCGACCGACTACGACCTGACGCTATTTCCCGTCGCGCCTGACTCGCGGTATCGCGTCACCGGGAACACGTTCGCAGCATGGGACTCGAGCGATGACTGCAACGATGATACGGACGGCCTGACCCATCTGGCAGTCGCCGCGACGGACGAGGAGCTGGCCGCGCTGCGCGAGGCGCTGATCGTGAAGGGTCAAGTCCGATGGTGGCTCGGCGCCGTGCAGCCGGCGGTCGGCGTCTCGATGCCGCTCGACGACTGGTTGTGGGTGAACGACATGCAAATCCTCAAGACGCTGTGGGCCGCGAGCCCGCAGGAGCCCGACGACGTAGATGGCGTCGAGCAAGATCATCGAGAGCAATTCGCGGTGATCGAAGAAGCACGCCCGGGTCTAGTCGACATCGACGGAGCGTTCGGCAATCGTGCGGTGTGCGAATGCGATGGCGATTCGCTCGGCGACGCTGCGCGTGCGGCGATCGCTCAATCGCGCACGCAATGAGTACTTTCGTGATCATCGACATGCCGCGGCCAGGTCTCATCGACCTTGCAGATGACGTCCCGTTTCGCGCGCTGTGCGAGTCCGACCGACCGATCACCGCCGACGCTCGGGCAGCGGTCGACCAATCGCGGCCGTGACCGCGCCTACGGGTTCAGATCCGCGAGCTGCACTTGCAGATCGCGCGTCACGAGCACCGCACGCTCACCGGGCACGTCTTCGAAGCCCTGCGACGGATCGCCGTCGCCGCCCGATACGAGCAGCACGCCGCGGAACGATTCGTCGCGATCGTTCTTCTCGTTGTTGACCCAGAGCCGGCGCAGTCGCAGCGGTTGATCGAGACGGGTGACGACCATCGAGCGGCCGTTGCTCACCGCGATGTTGCCGAGCGGCACGATGGTGTTTGTCTTGGCTTGCTCCGCGGCGACCAGCTTGAGCGTGGCCGCGAGCGCGCGCCGCGTAGCCTGCACCGGCAGGTTCGGATCATCGACCGAGCCTTCGTCGTGCAGCATCGCGAGGAACACGTGGAACACGAGCTCGCCGGGCGAGCGGCCTTTGAGGTTGCGCCGCAGATATTCCGGAATGTGCTCGAGCAGTCGCGGGGCGACCGCGTCGAGATCCGGCATGCCGCCTTGGGCAAACATCCAGCGACGGAAACGGAACGGCGGTGTGTTGTCGGTGCCGCTGTAGCGGTCGTCGTTGACCGCCTGACCGATCGCGCAGTCGGTCGGGATTTCGGACAATGGACCGGCGAGGTCCACTGGCTTCTGGCTCGACTTCGGCGTGCGCACCAACAACACGTCGCCACCTTGCGAATACGCGAGGCCCCAACGGCTCACCGGCGGCTGTGCCGACAGCACTGCGCGCACGGGCGCGAGCGCGGCGGATAGCCGTTGAGGTTGGTTGCACATGCAGGCGAACAGCTTCATCTCGGGGCTCCGCACGAAACCCCGAACCTGTGTTCGTGTTTCGTGCTGACAGGACCGACGATCAAATCAAGGAACACGCCCTACCGACCACCACCGACCGATGACACGAGTATAGAGCGTACGTCTGATCTCGCCAATTAGACGTTCGCAACCTGTTGGCAGATCACAGCCTTGCCGCAGCGGCGCGTGCGACCTACCTCGCACGATGGGCGGCTTTTGCCACAGGGTCCGACGGCGATGTCGTGGTCGTCGCCGGGATTACGCGGTCTGTGCGGCCGGCTTCGTGCCAATCCGCGCGAGCACGTTGGTCAGCTCGGCGAATACCTTAGCGCGCTCGGTCTCGTTGAAGACTTCGTGACGCAGCCCGGCGAGGTCGTGATACGTGGCGTTCTTCGCACGGTCGGCCACCCGCTTGCTCGCCGCTGGATCGCACAGCGGGTCAGCGCCGCCAACGAGCCACGTCGTCGGCATCGTGATCTTCGCAGCATGCTGCGCAACGTATTGTTGCGCGTCGCTGGACTCGGTGAACCAGCGCGCATTTGCCGTCGGGAAAAGTAGCTTGTCGGCGGCCCACTCGGCCTGCTTCTGCGGATCCTGCATGAGCTGTTCAGCGCGCAGGCCCGACGGCTGGTTGAGGCTCGGCACGATCTTGCTCGCGATCCGGCCGAGCACCTTCTTGTACCCGGGTACGGCGAGCTTCATCGCCAGGTAGGGTGACGAGACGATCGCATGCACCGCGTCGGGCGGCCGATCGGTCGCGAGCGCGCGCAGCGTGATGAGCCCGCCATGTGAGTGGCCGAGCAGCACGAGCGGCGTGCCGGGCACGAGCTCCTTGGCGGCGGCGATCGCGGCTTTGAAGTCATCGAGGTAGATATCGAAGCGCTCGATGAAGCCGCGCGCCCCGGGCGAGTGGCCGTGACCGCGAACGTCGTAGGACAGGGCGGCCCAGCCTGCTTTGACGATCACGTGGGCGACCTCGCGGTAACGACCGCAGTGCTCGGCGTAGCCGTGAGTGATGAGGACGACGCCCTTGGGGGCGCCGGTCGGCATGAACACTTCGGCGTAGAGACCGCCGGGGATCGTGGTGGTCTTGGTCGGCCCGATCGGACCCGGCAGCTCGCTCATGCCCACGTCTATACCGCGATGGGCGTTTTGTTGTCCGCGTGGTGCGCGGGCGTTAGCGTCGAAGTCATGATCGGTAAAGCGCTAGGATTGCTCGTGTTCATTAGCTCGATCGGCTGCGGTGCGCGCGTCGAGCACTCGGCCGAGAAGAGCAGCAAACGCCTCGATATCGCGAAGGACTTCCTGCGTAAGAACGAGCTCGAGGCCGCGGAGGCCGAGTGCAACAAGGCGCTCGCATACAACCCGAGCAACGACGAAGCGTACGTCGTGCGCGGTCTCGTCTTTATGATTCGTGCCTACGAGGCAAAGCGATCGATGGAGATCGACTCGTGCCTCACGGGCCTCGATGCGGAAGCGACCGATAGAGATCTCCAAACGTTTCTCTCCAAAGCAGACGTTGACTTCGAGCACGCCGCGCTGGTTACTCCCGACTACGGAGAAGCGTGGGCGAACCGGGGTGTCGTTCACAACCTGCAGACTGACTTCAGCAGTGCGGCCGACTATCTCGGCAAGGCTCTCGAGAATCCGATGCGTCTCATGAACCCGTCGCTCACGCGTGCCCATCTCGGCTGGTCACTGTTCAACCAGGACAAGCTGGTCGATGCGGCGAAAGAGCTTCGCACCGCGATCCAGTTCCATCCGAAGATGTGCGTCGCAACTTATCGGCTTGGAAGGGTTTACTTCGTTCGGAAGGAATGGGAAAAAGCCGCTGAGCTCTTTCAGACGGCGTCCGAAGACCCGTCGTGCGGGTCGCAGGAGGCCAGTTACTACCTGATGAAGACTCGAATCCAGCAAGGGTTGGTCAGCGAAGCGAAGAGCGCGCGGCAAGCGTGTCTCAAGATCTCGCCGAGCAGCTGCATCGCAACGAAATGCCGCGCCGACGGCGGCTCTTTGAGCCCTGACTAGAGATCAGAGATGGACGCACGGACTCGATCGGACGAAGGAAACGTCGATGCTCGGATGAACCTCGCGGCGTGGCTGCGCGCGGGACGTGATCGACGGAAGCTAACGATCGAAGACGTCGCCAGGATCACCAAGATCCAGGTCAAGATTCTCGAGAAGCTCGAGCGCGGCGAGCTCGATGGTTTGCCCGCCGCGGTGTTCGTCAAAGGATTCGTGCGCAGCTTCGCGAAGTGCGTCGGACTCGACGAGAACGAAGCACTCGAGAAGTACGGCGCAGCGGTGATGTCGTCGGGGTTGATGTCCTCCGGTGAACAGCCAGCGGTTGCAGCGGCGAAAGCGTTTGTCGAGACGATGGCACGTCCCGTCGATCTCGCTGCGGTCGTCCAAGCGAAGCGGGTACGCATCGGGCAGGGCACGCCGGTAGAGCCCGCGCCGGTGATCGCAGCGCCGAGCGCGGAGCCCGTGATCGAAACGCCGGTGGAAGTCGCGCCTGCGATCGAAGCGACGACCGAAGCGCCGCTCGTGATCGAGACGCCGCTCGTGATCGACACGCCGGAGATCAACGCGATCGAAGCGAGCGAGGGTTCGCCCGAACCGGGTCAACCGGCGAAGAAGAAGCGCGCACGCAAGAATGCGAAGCAGCGCAATCGCAAGCGCAAGCAAGCGCAGCAGGTCGCCCCGATCGAGGATGCCGTCGAGACGGCGGTCTTCGAGAAGCAAGCGATCGATACGGCACCGATCGCGGTCACCGCGTCGTCCGGCGATGGAGAGTCGCTCGAAGCGACGTCGATCGAAGCGAAGACGAGCGACGCGATCGTCGAGACCACGAGCTCCGTGATCGAAGACGGCGCCGTCGAGTCGCAGTCGCTCGCCGAAGGCAGCCAACGGATCTCGCAGACTGCGATCGCGGTCGAAGCTGAGGCGATCGACGTCCCCGCCGAGGCGAGCGTCGAGGTGGCCGTGGAACCGGCGCAGTCTCACCCCAACAAGGGCGACGAGCACGCTGAGATGTGCACGGGGGGCGATGACACCGCGGGGACGTGGCAGCCGACGATGCCGCCGATCGCCGCGACGGCGAGCGTGCCGTGGCGCAGGCCAAGCATGCCGACCTCGACCGCGTCGGCGTATGTCGTGCCGTCGCTCGTGATCGACGACTCCGATCCGGATAGCGCGGATCGCGAGCGCGACGATCGCTCTGCGAAGGAACCGACCCGGCTCTCGTTCCTGCCGCCGATTCTGCTCGATCGCGAAGATCGCTCCGCGCGCCAGGGCGGGTTGACCGTTGCGGTGATCATCCTGCTGATCGCTGCGACCCTGACGCTCAGCTATCTGATGCGGCGTCCGAGCCCGAGCGGTGATGGCGTCACGATGTACGAGACGAAGACCGCTGCGCCGGCTAGCCTGCAGGCGTAATGTCTGAAGCGGAGCTGGGTGTCGTCTTGAAGACGACGCCGCTGCGCGAATCCGATCTGCTCGTCGTGCTGTACACGGAGACGCACGGTCGCGTCGCGGCGGTCGCGCGTGGTGCGCGCAAATCGCAACGCCGGTTCGCGGGTGCGCTGCAGCTGCTCGTGCTCGGCAGGTATCAGCTCGGCCGGCGACCGCGCGGCGAGCTGTGGGGACTCGACGGCGCGGAAGTCGAGCGCGAGTGGACGCGGCTCGCGAGCGATTTGTTCGCGGTCGCGCACGCGAGCTACGTCGCCGAGCTCGTCGCGGCGCTGTTGCCTCCCGAGCAACCGGAGCCGCACGTACTCGACGTGATGGTCGCGCTGTGGGAGAGCCTCGCGGAGGGCGGGCCCTCGCCGGCGGCGTTGCGTGCGGTGGAGCTCGAGCTACTCGACGTCGCGGGGCATCGGCCGGCGATCGAGGCATGCGCGGCGTGCGGCGAAGTCGATCTCGCAAGCGGCGCGGTGTTCGATCCGACGCGTGGCGGGGCGATCTGCAGAAGGTGCGCGGCGACGAGCCGCGGCGCGAATATCCGGCCCGTCGACGCTGCGACGCTGGCCTACCTGCAGGCGGTCGCGGCGGCCGGCTCGCCGTCGGCGGCGCGCGCGCTCGACGTCGATCCTGGCGTGATGCCTGGTGATCGAGCCGCCGGCCGGGACGCGATGATCGCGATGGTGCAGTCGCTCGTCGGGAAGCCGCTCAAGTCGCTCGAGTACATCGCGAAGCTCGGCGCGGCGGGGCGTCGCCCGTAGTATCTTCGCGGCATGGGTAACTGGCGGCTCGCGCTGACCGTGGGCGCATCGCTTTGCTTGTATTCGACGTCGTCGTTCGCGCAGCCCGCCGAGGGCGAGATCGAGATGGAGGGCGATCCGGCGCCGACGCCGCCCGCCGATCCGCCGCCGGGGGATCAGCCCGCTGACGCGCCGGCCGATCCTCCGCCGGTCGTCAAAGATCCGAAGATCGCCAAGAAGTGGCTGCAGGCCGGCGATCTGCTGATGCGCAAGGGCGATCAGATGACGAAGCAGGGCAAGCCCGAAGCGAAGGCGCAGTACGAGAACGCGGTCACCGCGTATCAGAAGGCGATCGAAGCGAGCGACGACGTCAGCATCAACTATCAGCTCGCGCTCGCGCTCGACAAAGCGGGCATGACGCCCGACGCGCTGAAGCACTTGAAGATCGTGACCGCCGCCGCGCAGGACATCAAGCCCGCGGTGATGAAGAACGCGCAGGCCAGGCTCGACGAGTACTCGATGAAGGTCGGCGTCGTCGCGCTCACGATCACCCCCGAAGGCACGCAGGTGTCGATCGAGGGCAAGCCGGTCGGCGAAGCGCCGCTGACCGAGCCGCTCGTGCTGATGCCGGGCACGCACAAGGTGTCGCTCACCGCGGTTGGCTTTCAGCCGAAGGACGTCGATCTCAAGGTCGAAGCGGGCTCCGAGAGCGAGCGCAAGATCGCGCTCGAGCCGGTGCCGATCATCAGCAAGCCACAGGTCGACGAGCCCGAGCCGGTGCCGATCGAGCAGCCGAAGGGGCCTGACAAACGGCCGCTGTATGTCGGCGCAGCCGTCGGTGGCGGGCTCGTGGCGATCGCGGTCGTCACGGGCATCGTCGCGGTGAGCAAGCACGGCACGTATACCGACGACACCGCGTCGCCAACCGACCGTGCCGATGCGCAGTCGAGCGGCAAGACGTTCGCGAGGCTCACCGACGTCTGCATCGTCGGTGCAGTCGCCGCGGGAGCGTTCACCGCGTACTGGTACCAGTACAAATACCGGCCGCAAGCTCAAGCACTTGCCGAGCGGCAGCAGGCCCAAGCCAAGGTCGACGTCGTTCCTTGGGTCCAACCGGCACAGGTTTCGGCAGGTTTCAGCGGCGGCCTCTCCGTCGCTGGTCAATTCTAAGCGAGGTCATATGGCAGCGCCCGGATATCCGCAGATGCCGCATGGTGGTCCCCCGATGGGTGGCCCGCCGATGGGTGGCCCACCGATGGGTGGTCCGCCGATGATGGGTGGTCCGCCGACGACGATGAATCGGCCGATGCGGCGGGGGACGCCGAAGATCGTCCCGATCATCATGTCGGCCGGTCTCGCGGTCGGCGTGTTCTGCGGCCTGTTGTTTGGCGTCGGCAAGAAGAGCGAGGCGATCGCTGCCGCGCCGGCGACCGGCACGAACATCAAGCCGGAGCCCGAGCCGCCGAAGCCCGATCCCGGCGCAGCGCCGGCAGGTCTTGGCGCGACGGCAGCCAAGCCGGTCCCAGACGGCAGCGGCGCGAAGCCGGCCGGTGCTGGCTCGGCGGCAGTCGCGGCTGGCTCCGCGGCGCCGGCGGCGGGCTCTGCCGTAACGGCCCCTGCCGCGGAGAAGAAGACGAAGCTGACCGTGACCGTGAAGCCCGACGCCGCGGCGAAGGACGCGAAGCTGATCGTCGACGGCAAAGAAGTGCCGGGCATGACGATCGAGCTACCCGCCGACAAGAAGTCGGTGAAGGTCGAGGTCAAGTCGAGTGGCTATCGCAGCGTCGACAAGAAGATCGATATCGCGGGTGGCGACACCGCGATCGAGTTCGAGATGGCGAAGCGATCCAGTAGCGGTGGTACGCCGACCGTGCGGCCGCCGAAGCGTCCGGACAAGCCGCCGGGCGGTGGTGGCGGCGGGCTGATCGATATCTAAACGATCGACGCGCGATCGGACGACATGCAACTGAGTTGCATGTAGCTAGCGACGTCGCACGAGCCACGCGATCACACCGAGCGCGCCCATGCCGAGCGTGACGGCCAGCGTGCGCTTGCGCTTCGAGTCGCGTTTGCCGAGCTTGACGGCGATGCTCGTGTTGTCGTCGGTGAGGTCGACATCCTTCGAGTAGCGCTGAAAGCCGATCGCGGTCACCGACACGTGCACGCGCTTGGTATCGTCGGGCAGCTCGACGCGCTTGCCGGCGATCGGCATGCCGTTGACCTGAATCGTCGCGACCTCGGCGGCATCGCCCGGCTTGACCTCGATCGTCAGCACCCGCACGCCGCGAGTATACGTCAGCCTTTGACGGCACCCGCGGTGAGGCCGCCGACGAGATACTTCTGCAGCACGTAGAACGCGACCATCACCGGGATGCTCGTGACGACCGCGCCGGCCGCGAACAGGCCCCAGTCCGATGAGAACTGACCAACGCTTTGCTTGATCAGCACCGGCAACGTGTACTTCGACTCGTCGGTCATGAACGTCGACGCCATGATGAACTCGTTCCACGCGGTCATGAACGAGAACAGCGCCGTGACCGCAATGCCGGGGCGTGCGAGCGGCAAGATGATCTTGCGGAAGATCATCCACGTCGACGCGCCGTCGATACGCGCCGCTTCCTCGAGCTCGCGCGGCAACGTGTCGAAGTAGCCCTTGAGCGTCCACACGCAGAACGGAATCGCGGTCGTCGAGTACACCAGCACGAGCCCGACAAGCGAGTTGAGCAGACCGAGCTTGTCGAGGATGACGTAGAGCGGCAAGAGCAGCAGCGTCGCGGGGAACATCTGGACGACGAGGAATGTCGTGAGGCCCGCTTTGCGGCCGGGGAACCGGAAGCGCGACAGCGCGTACGCCGCGGTGCACGACAGCACGACGCCGACGACGGTGGTCGCGAGCGCGACGACGAGCGAGTTCATCGCGTGGCGCAGGAATAACAGCTCGCCGTGACCGCCGCGCGTGCCGAACAAATCGCTGAAGTGATCGAGCGTGAGCTGCTGCGGAAGTGGCGAAGCCGACAGCGCGAAGTGGCGGCCGGGCTCGAATGCCTTCTTGCACACGAGCAGCACCGGATACAGCACGACCGCGACGAGCGCGATCAGGCCGGCGTGGATCCCGATCATCGTCACGAGGCGAGGCCGGCGGGTCACGTGTCCTCCTTGCGCCGCACGATGCGCGTGCCGAACACGGTCCACAGCAACAGGATGAGGAAGATGACGGTGCCGTAGGCGGCGGCCATGCCGTAGCGCTCGCCGCGCTCGAACGCCCAGCGATACGCGTCGGTGACGAGGATGTTCGTCGAGTTGTTTGGCTTGCCGGCCGAGACCAAGTAGATGACGTTGAACATGTTGAACGTCCAGATCGAGCCGAGCGCGACCGCAGGCCCGAGGGCAGGACGTAAGTGGGGCAGCGTGATGTGGCGGAACCGCTGCCAGGCGCTCGCGCCATCGACGGACGCGGCTTCGTAGAGCTCGCGCGGAATTGTCTCGAGTGCGCCGAGCGCGACAACCATCATGAATGGAAAGCCGAGCCACGTATTCGTCGCGACGTTCGCGGAGAACGCGGTCGCCCACGACGAGAACCAGCCAACGCCGTCGAGCCCTGCCGCGTGCAGCAGTGAGTTGATCGCACCGTACTCGCCGTTGAACATGCCCTTCCACATCAGCGCGGTGATGTAGTTCGGGATCGCCCACGGCAAGATCAGCAGCATGCGGAAGATGCCGCGGCCGAAGATCCACTTGCGCGATAACGCGAGCGCGAGCGCGACGCCGATCGTGACGTGCAGCGTGATGTTCGCGACGGTCCACAGCACCGTCACGCCGAGGATGAACCAGAAGTTGAGTGGGTCTTCGAGCGCGCGGCCGCCGCCTGACAAGATCTCGACGAAGTTGTCGATGCCGACGAACGTCCACGTGCCCGCGTGATGATCGTAGAAGCCGATGAAGATGCCGATCATGAACGGCGCGGCGACGAGCACGAGCATCGCGAGCGCAGCGGGCGTCAAGAACGACAGCGCGGTGCGGTTCTTCGCGAGACCGGATGCGAGGCGATCGGTGAGCTGTGCACGTTGCGCGAATGCGACGCCGGCGGCGAGCAGCAGGATCGTGGTGGTCGCGATCCACGCGCCCCAGAGCATGGTTGGCACCGCGAGCACCGCGACACCGGCGAACATGCCTGCGCGAGTCGCGCCCTTGCCGATCAATGCGCCGGCAGCTGCGATGGCCGCGCCTAGACCAAGCACACCGATGATGACGAGCCACGGATATCGTGCGGGTCGCGCCGGCGAGGTGATCGCGATCGCGACGGCGCATAGGGTCTGTGAGGGAACGCCGGTTGCGGTTTGCGCTGCGGTTGCAGTTCGCGCTGTGCTTGCGGTTGCGGTTGCGGTTTGCGCTGCGGTTGCGGTTTGCGCTGCGGTTGCGGTTCGCGCTGCGGTTGCGGTTTGCGCTGCGGTTGCGGTTTGCGCTGCGCTTGCGGCTTGCGACTTGCTTGCGGTTTGCGCTGTGCCGTTGCACACGGGCACGACTGCGATCGCGCGACCGCTAGCGTCCCGCATCATCTCGACGAGATCGTCGACGGCTTTCCCCTTGGCCGTCTGTTCGGCGACGAGTTGCTCGAACGCGGTCGCCGCGTCGTAGAACAGCTTGTCGTCGGCGTGCGTCGGATCGGACGAGAGTCCGCCGAGGTGCCGCCAGCCGGCGTCGGCCTCGCGAATCTGGCGATGACGCAGGTAGGGGTGTTTCTTCGACGGGGTCGCCGGGCTGACCAGCACCGCTTCGACGGTCGGTATCGCGACGCCACCGTCGCGCAGCGCGAGCGCCGCGCGGCGCGCGAGCTCGGTCTGCCGCCCCGCGAGCTCGGTGTTGCGCACGGCGACGAACGCGATCGTCGCGATCAGCACGGCGAGTGCTGCAACGACGACAAAGTCGCGCAGCTGGCGCTGGAGTACCGGCACACGCGTGCCGGAGCTGTCGCCCGCGTTTGGGGCGGTGGGGGCTGACGGCTCGCGCATCATCGCTTGAGGTAGCCCTCGACCTCGCGCTCGACGGCGAGCAGCTGCGAGCCCGGATCGCTGCGGCCGGCGAGCACTTCACCGAGCGCGTTCTGATACGGCGTCCACACCATGCGCATCGCCGGCACCTTCGGCATCGGCACCGTGTGCTCGAGCTGCGCGCGAAACACCGCGAGCACCGGATCGCGCGCGACGTCGGGATCGTTGTACGCGGCGGGGTTCGCGACGACCTGGCGTGCATCGCGTGCGCGCACGATCGCGGCCTCGTCGCTGGTGAGTGCATCCATCACGGCGAACGCGGCCGACTTGTCGCGGGCGTAGGCGCTCATCAGGATGCTCTCGGCGCCGAGGAACGGCGCGGCGGGTTTACCGCTGGCCGAGATCACGGGGAGCGTCACGACCTGCCACGGCACGCCCGTGACGATGTCGGTGATGAACCACGGGCCGGAGATCGCCGTCGCGGCTTTGCCCGCGTTGAACAGGCTGGCGACCATCGGGCCCTGCGCGTCCGCGGGTGCGACGCCGTCGGCGACGAGCTTGCGCGCGAACGCCATCGCGTCGGCGGCTTGGGGCGTCGCGATCGCGAGCTTGCCGTCGTCGTCGATCACGTTGCCGCCGAAGCCGTGCAGCCACGGCGCGTGACCGTAGAGATCTGCGTTCGCGTAGGCGAGCGCGAAGCCCTGTTGCTTGCGCATCGTCGGTGCAAGCGCGATGAGCTCGTCGGTGGTGCGCGGCGGCGTCTTGACGAGATCGGTGCGCACGAACAGTACGAGTGACTTCGTCGCGAGCGGCAAGCCCCACAGCGAGCCGCGGTAGGCGAGGGCAGTCATCGCCTGCGTGCTGAACCGATCGGCGCGCGCGTCGTCGACCCAGAACTCGATCGGCTCGATCGTGTGCGACTCCGCCCACGCGCCGATCCGATCGTCGGCGAAGATGAACAAGTCGGGACCATTGCCGCGCGGGATCGCGTTCGTCAGCTTGTCGGCGAACGAGTCGTGCGGTACCGCCACGAGCGTGAGCGGCGTGTCGGGATGCTTCGCGTTCCAGTGCGCGGCCGTGGTCTCGAGCGCGGTGCGCTCCATGCCGGTGTACGCGTGCCACAGCACGACACCGCTCTCGCGCGCTTGGCCGCATGCTGCCGCGGCCAGCGCCAACGCGACGGCGAGCGCTTTCATAGCCGGACTTCCGTCGCTCCGTCGAACAGATGGATCGCGCGTGGATCGAGCCACACTTGCACGGTGTCGCCCTGGCGTGGTGCGGACGCGGCGTCGGCGC
>DATDCH010000129.1:0-5624 GCA_036524455.1 Kofleriaceae bacterium
CGACACGTCGCTGACGCAGCTGATCAACGACCCGTCGGTGAGCGACGAGCTCAAGGCGACGGCGGCAGGCCAGCTGCGCGTGCGCGGCACCGACCTCGACGCGCGCACCGAGCAGCTCGTGACCAAGCTCGCCGGTCCCGCAGGCGGCTACGGTGGCTACGGCTACGGCGGTTACTACCCGCGCCACTACTACGACCACTGATCGCTCGTTGACGCGCCGACCGCCGACTGTGCCGACCGCGCGATATGCATGGCGGCCGAGAACCTGTGCGACGCGACTACGAGGCGTCGGGGCGCGCGGCTTCGTCCATGCGCTCGATCGTCGCGCGAATCCACGTGAGCTGCGGTTCGCCCAAGCCGACGAACTCGACGCCGAGCCCGATCGGATCGCCTTCGATCTCGCGCTCGACCACGCGGCGCACGACGCCGCGCACGTCGATCGGTGGCCCGCCGTCGACGAGGATCGTCAGCTGGCACTCGGTGCCGATCGGATCGAGCACCTGCGAGCACACGAACACGCCGCTCTCCGACAGGTCGCGCGACAGCGCTTCGATCTCGAGCTCGCTCGAGGTGTAGACGAGACTCAGCTCGATCACCTGGCGATCGTGGCGGCGGCGGTTGAGTGGATTGGGGCGCACGTCGGTGCGCGACATCGGGCGGAAGCTGCCCCAACGATATCTACAGTTGGCGCACTCGTCGTCGGTATTGCTGACGGGCGCCGCGCAGCGCGGGCAGCGTTGATGCGCCGCGGGCGCGCGCACGACACCGATCTCGAGCGTCGTCGCGGTCGCGCGTGCCTTCTTGATCTCGTCGGCCGCGTTGAAGTTCTTGAGCACGAGCGTCGATGGCTGCTCGGCATCGCCCTCGCCGATGCGGACCGTCAGGATGCGGCTGCCGACTTTGATCGAGTCGCCGTCCACGATTCGCAACGGTGCAGCGACCGAGCGGCCGTTGAGCAGCGTGCCGTTGGCCGAGCCTAGGTCCTCGACGAACACTTCGTTCTGGCGGCGGATGAACCGCAGGTGCCGGCGCGACACCGCTGGATCGTTGAAGCGCAGCGCGCAGGCCAGGTCGCGGCCAACAACCGTCTCACCGAGCGGCAGCTCGACGCTGTCCCCCAGGTATTCGATATGCACCCGCTGCACGTCTCTTCGATAGTGCCATAGCCGACGACGATTCGTCTCGTCGAGTCACGCCGGCAAGTAAACGCGGAAAATCGTGCCGCCGCCGTCGTTGGTCTCGACGTCGATCCAACCGTCGTGCTCTTTCACAATTCCGGAGCAGACGGCGAGGCCAAGGCCCGTGCCACCTTGGCCGTCCTTGGTCGTGTAGAACGGATCGAAAATCTTGTCGCGGATTTCGTCGGGCACGCCGATGCCGGTGTCCTTGACCGAGAACGTCACGAACGGATGCTCGGCGCCATCCTCGAGGCCGGGCCGGGTGCGCTTGATCGTGCGGGTTTCGACCGCGAGCGATCCACCATCGGGCATCGCCTGGACCGCATTGAGCAACAAGTTGATCAGCACCTGCTGCAAGCGGTCGGCGTCGCCCGCGACGCGCGGCAAGCCCTCGGCGCGCTCGAGCCGGGTGCGCACCTTGGCCGCCGAGAATTGCCCGGCGAGCAGCTCCATCGTGGTCAAGCTCAGCTCGTTGAGGTTGATCTCCGCCTTGCCGGTCGCGCCGACCTTGCGACGCGTGAAGTCGAGCAGGCGCTGGATGATGCGCGTGATGCGCGCGGTCTGCTCGGCGACGATCGCGGCATTCTTCTCGACCGCATCGGGATCATTCTTCGCCTTGCGCTGGATCGAGCGAGCGCGGCCCGCGATCACGTTGAGCGGGGTGCCGACTTCGTGCGCGATTTCGGCGGCGAGCTGACCGATCGTCGCGAGCTTCTCGGTCTGGCCGAGCCGTTGTTCGAGCGCGAGCTTGGCTTCGTTCTGGCGCTGGGTCTCGCCGCGTGACTCGCGCAGCGAGAACGTCATCTCGTTGAACCGAGTCGCGATTTGCCCGATCTCGTCGTCGCGTTCGGCAAGGATCACGTGCGACAGGTCGCCCTTCGCGACGTCGTCGATGCCGCGCAATAGCTTCGTGATCGGCCGCGACACGAGCCGGCTCGCGAGCGCGCCGACCATCAGCGTCGTCACCGCGACGATCAATACGATGAGAGCGATCGCGCGACCCAAGTCGCCGCCGGTCATCACGTCGGTTGGTTTGCTGAGCTCGAGCAGCCCGAGCGTCAGCGGTGGCTCATCAGGAACGGCCGACCGTTGCAAGATCGCGGCGTAGTAGTAGTACCTGTCGCCGACGACCTCGGAGCGGGGAGGCCGATTCGGATCTTCTTTCATCACGCGCAGCCAGCGCACCTGCGACGACGTATCCGCGGGATTGTCGGCGCGCACGCGCGGCACGACCTGCACGTTCCAACCGGTCGCCCACCGCCAGCGCTCGATCTGCGCATCACTCGGTTCACGAAATGCGGAGCTTTGTTGCTCGAGGCTGAGGCGCAGTAGACCCGCAACGCCGCGTGCATCTCGCGTGAGCAGATCGACGCGCTCGTTGCGACGTGCACGCAAGTCGAAGTACGCGTAGGCCGCACTCGCGAGCGCGACGACCACCGCCGTCGCTACTGTGATGCGTGTCGCGACCTTCACGCCCCGCAGTGTAGCGTGTGCCCCTACTGGAGCCTTAATTGGGCTGCCGCTCACGCTGCGTGGACACAAGATCCCGAGAATTCGTTGATGCCCAAAGAATCGCGGGTATGCGACGGGTAATCGAGGGAAGCCTCGCGTGAGCGACGCGGGGGGTCGGGGTAGAATCGTTTACCGTGGCGGAGGCAGAGCCTAATACCAGCGCCCACAGCTACGAAGTGCTCGGCAAGCTCGCGGAGGGTGGGCAGACCGAAATCTTCTTGGCTCGCGCCAAAGGCCTCGGTGCCGTCGAGCGGTTCATGGTGCTCAAGCGCCTGAAACGGGCCGTGACCTCCCATGTCGAACGGGTCAAGCAGTTCCTGGACGAGGCCCAGCGCGCGGCCCAGCTCCAGCATCCCAACATCGCGCAAGTCTTCGAGGTCGGTAAGCTCGGCGGCTCGTACTTCTTCGCGATGGAGTTCGTCAACGGCGAGACCCTGCAGGCGCTGATGCTGCACGCGCGCACCAAGAAGATTCAGATTCCGGTTCGCGCAGTTCTGACGATCGGCTCCGCCATCGCGGCGGGTCTGCACCACGCCCATGACCGCGCCGGCACCGATGCTCAGCCGCTCGCGATCGTGCATGGCGACGTCTCGCCGACCAACACGCTCGTCAGCCAGGAAGGCATCGTCAAGCTGGTCGACTTCGGTGTCGCGAGGGCAGGCGAGCTCGGCAACGGCAAGGTCTCGCCGTACTCCTCGCCCGAGCAATGCAAAGGCGACCGGCTCGACCGCCGCAGTGACCTCTACGCGCTCGGCATCGTGCTGTGGGAGCTGCTCACACTCGATCCGCTCTACCAGCGCGCGAACGACGACGACATCAAACACGCGATCGAGACCGAGGAGCCGACCAGACCCTCGGCCAAGCGTTACGACGTGCCGCCCGAGCTCGACGCGATGATCCTCAAGCTGCTCGCGAAGAACCCCGACGACCGGTTCCAGGACGCCGACGAGCTGCTCGCCGCCATCGAAGCCCTCGCGCAAAAGCTCAGCATCCTGCTCTCCACCGCGGACCTGTCGCGCATGATGCGCCTCTGGTTCGGCACCAAGTCCGATCCCGGCGCCGATGCCGCAACGGACGGACCGCCGCTCGTCGTCGCAAGCGAGCAAATCCCGGCCGACCTCGCGACCGCACACACGGCGATCGACGATCAGCTCGACGCCGTGCGTAGCGCCGCCGCACTCATCACGGCTCGCGCAACCGAGCGGGCGGGAAGCACTACCGGTCGTCAAGATCGACCCACCGTACCGCCCGAGCTGATGGACAACCCGAACGAGAACTTCGAGCAGATCCGCGATCGCATCCTCGCGCGGGCCCGCCAAAAGAAGGAAACCAAGAACCAGCCGGCAGGCGCTGCGGTCCCGGGTGTCGAGCAGAGTCATCTGTCGAGTGGCGCGCTGACGGCCGCAGCACCACCCGCTTCGGCCGCGGGTGTCGGCCCGGTTGCAGGCCCAGCCGCAGGGACGCCGGTTGCGACGATCCGCCTCACGAGTGCGCAGGCGCCAGCTGACGATCGTCACTCGCGCGCGGCCGCGCAGCCACCGATCGAACAAGCAGCCGACCGTCACACGCGCACCACCGCACAAGCCCCGATCGCAATGATCGAGGAGGCGGTGCGCCAAGCCGGCATTGCGGATCCCATCGAGCTCAAAGCGAGCAACGGCGCCAACGGTCACGCAACCGGTGACGCGAGCCCCCCGACCGAGGAAATCGCGAACGAGCCCGACAAGGTCATCGTCGAGCCAGACCTGCGGCCGTCGCGCACCGCGAGCGGCGAGTTCGGTAGCCGCGGCACGTCGGGCATCATTTCGCGCCGCGAGGCCAGTGTCGTGGCGGATGGCGAGGGCGGTCGCGAGGCGCCGCCGGCCACCGCGAACGTAGCTGCGCTCCGTCACATGGCAAGCGTGGACACCACCGTCGCCGACGCCGACGCCCAGGTCGACGCCGACAAGGCGGCCGCGAGCCGGGCCGTCACCGCCGTCGGTTCCGACGAACCGGCGATCGATCCGGGTCTCGCGAACACCGAGCTCGCGATACCGCCGAGCGAGCTCGCGAAGCGCGACGCCGCTGCCAAAGGCGCCGCTGCCCAAAACGCGACTGCCAAAGACGCTGCTGCCAAAGACGCCACGCAGAGCGACGTCGGCATCAAGCGCTCGCAAGCTGGTTCGGATACCGCGCGCGATTCGGTCGCTGCTGCAAAGCTCGCCGCCAAAGCCGCCGCGAAGGACATGGCGGCCGCGAAGCTCGACAAGACCGCGAGCGACAAGCCGGCGACCGAAAGCACGGCAACGCGCACGCGCGGAACGCCCCCCCGAGCGACCACCGAGCGCGTCGTCGCCACCGCTCGCGAAGCCGACCGTGCAGCCTCGGGACGTCCGGCGTGGCTGTTGCCCGTCGTCGCGATCGCGGGCCTCGCGATCATCTTCCTCGTCGTGATGAAGCTGCGCGGCGACCGCAAGTCCAACCAAGCCAGCGCTCAGTCGCAGACGCAAGCCCAGACCCAACCGCCGCAACCGCCGTCGCAGCCGCCGCCGGCACAACCGCCGGTCGCAACGGCGCCGACCGGTTCGGCGGGATCCGCGGATCCGACGGGCGTCGCACCGACCGGGACGGTGCAGGATCCCGCGCAGAAAGATCCGACCGGCACGACGCAGGCGAATCCAACCGGCGCGCAGACCAATCCAACCGGCGCGCAAACGAATCCAACCGGCGCGCAGACGAATCCAACCGGCGCGCAGACGAATCCAACCGGCGCGCAGACGAATCCAACCGGCGCGCAAACGAATCCGACCGGAACGGCGCAGAAAGATCCAAGCGGCACGACGCAGAAGGATCCTGCGAAGGATCCCGTCACGAAGAAGGATCCTGCGAAGGATCCCGTCACGAAGAAGGATCCCGTCGAGAAGAAAGAACCGAAGAAGGATCCCGTCGAGAAGA
>DATDCH010000130.1:0-7112 GCA_036524455.1 Kofleriaceae bacterium
AGGGCGCGCATGATGATGCGTTCGAGCTCCGGAGGACAATCCGCGCGATGTTGCGTCGGCGGTGGCGGCGTGCAGGTCACGATCTTTCGGATCGACGCCAGATCGTTGTCCTCCTTGAACAGCCGGATGCCCGTGACGAGCTCCCACATCACGATGCCGAGCGAGAAGATGTCGCTTCGGCGATCGATCGGAAACCCGCTCGCTTGCTCGGGCGACATGTACGCGACCTTGCCCTTGATCGATCCGGTGCGCGTCTTCGCCGAGCTCGTCGCAGCCTTCGCGACGCCGAAGTCGACGAGCTTCACGGTGCCGTCGTACGAGATCAGAATGTTCGACGGCGAAACATCGCGGTGCACGATCGCGAGCGACGCACCGTCGCTGCCGCGCTGCTCGTGCGCGTAGTGCAGTGCGCCGGCGACCGTGCTCGCGACCAACACGACGTGCTCGATCGGGATGTGCCTGCCCTGGTCGGTCGCGCGTCGCATGACCGAACGCATGTCCTGGCCGTGCACGTACTCCATCGTGAAGAAGTAATCGCCGCCGACGGTACCCATGTCGTAGACGTGCGCGATGTGCGGATGATCGAGCGCAGCGGCGAGCCGTGCTTCGTCGAGGAACAGCTGCACGAACCGCGAGCTCGCCGCAAACTGCGGCAGGATCTTCTTGAGCACCACGAGCTTCGCGAAGCCTTCGGGACCTATGGCCTGCGCGAGATAGATCTCCGCCATGCCGCCGCGCGCGATCAGACGCGTGATCTCGTACGACCCAAGTCGGGTCGTCCCGGGCGTGCGCGACGGATCGCTACCTGCCACGGTCCAGATGGTAACGCGCGATCACCAGCGGGCTTGTACGAAAACTGTGCTGGTCCCTGCCGCATGCGAGGCGGAGACCGTCGGACTCGTTTCAGCGGGCTTGCGCAGCAGCACGTACACGGCAGCTCCGACCCCGATGGCGGCCGTGGCCGCGAAGCCGTAGCCGAGACCACGCGCCAGCCCAGCGCGCTCGGTGAAACGCTCGTAGTCGTCAAACGTCGCCGCCGTCCCCGCCGCGTCTTGGCTGTGACTCGCCGCGACGAACAAGCCGATCGCTCCGCCTGCGAGCACGCCACTCGTCGTGAACAGCGCGATCGCGAGCGTGTTGCGCGTGGACGTCGCCGGCGTCGCGCCCGCGGCGCTGCCCCCTGCCGCGCTGCAGTCCTGCGGCTTGTCGGGATCCTCCACCGTCACGCACAGACCCATGTTGTTCTTGACCGCACCGGCGAGCGTCGGCTCCGTCGTCAGCTCGAGGATCTGTTTGTAGTGAACGACTGCCTTGGGACAATGACCGCCGAGGCGCTCGGCTTGCGCGAGCGCGTACAGGGTGTCGAACTGCGGGTCGAGCTCGTACGATCGTGCGAGCGCGGCCATCGCATCTTCGTACTTCTTCGCGCGATAGAGCTCGATGCCCTGCTCTTTCAGTGCGCGCGCGTTCAACTTGTCGTCGGCGACCGCGGGCCGCGCGAGCAACAACGCGACGGCGACGAGCAAACGCCTCACGGGCACCCGAGCTTGTAGGGAGCGGGGAAGCCCTGGTTGAGAAACGTGCCGTTGCCGAGCTCGCCGTTCAAGTTGCGTCCCCAGCACAGCAGCTCGCCCGCGCTCGTGATCGCGCACGCATGTTGGTAGTGGACGACCACGCGCTCGACATTGGTCAACGGCGTACCGTCCGCGAGCTTGACGCGCTCGGGTACCGTCGAGCCGGTGCCCGTTCCGGTGGTGCCGTACGTGTTGTCGCCCCAACAGTAAAGGCTGGAGTCGAGCATGCGCGCGCACGTGACGCCGCCGGCGGCGACTTGTGCGACGCCACTAAACGGCGCGCCACCGACCTCGGTCAACGTCTGCACCGGCACGAGCTCATCGCCACCGCCCTCGCGGCCCTCGCCGGTACCATGCCCGAGCCGGCCGTGCCCGCTCCAACCTGCACACGAGATCGTCGTGTCGGGACCCACGATGCACGTGTAATGGCGTCCCGTCGCGACCGAGCTCGCGTTCGCGATCATCACGGGGCTCAGCTGGTCGTCGGTGTCACCCGTGAACAGTTTGCCGCTGCCGCCGTCGCCCCAGCACAGGACGTTGTTCGCGGTCGTCCGCGCGCAGGCGTGGTCGGCGGCGAGATCGATCGCCGCGACACCCGACAACGAATCGACCGCGTCCGCCTGGCTGCGCGCCGTTGTTTCACCGTCGCCGAGCCGGCCGCTGCGGTTGTCGCCCCAACACTGAACGCCACCGGTGTGGAGGCGAGCACAAGCCGAGCTATCACCCGCAACGACTTCAGCAACACCGGTGAGTGGTTCGTCGTCGGTCGTGAGCACCTGAACCGCCCACGGCAGCGGCGGCGGAGGCGTCGTCGCCGGCGGTACGAGCGTCGCACCGTTGCCGAGCTGACCGACGCCATTCGCTCCCCAGCACCACACGGTGCCGTCGGTCTTCACCGCGCATGCGAAGTCGTAGCCTGCGCCGACATCGATCACGCCGGTGAGAACCTTGCCCGCCTCATCGCGAACTTGTACGGGTTCGGCGCGCGGAGTCGCCGACGAGGCGCCGTTGCCGAGCTGGCCGACGTCGTTGGCGCCCGAGCACCACACGCTGCCGTCGTATGTGACCGCGCAGATGAAGCGCCGGCCGAGCGCGACATCGAGCACGCAGGTCTCGCACATCGCCGACTGGCAGAACGCGTTGCCGGTGCATGACACCTCGCCGTCGCAGCAAGGCTGGCCTTGTTGCCCGCAGAGCTCGACACACTCACCACCGAGACCGCCGGGCGCGCCTGGTTCGAACTTGCGACCCGAGTCGCAGCTGGCATCGGGGAAGCTGCAAAACCCGATCGTTTCGCATACGCCTGCGACGCCGTTGCTCACGCACTGGCTCGCATCCGTGCACCTGTGGCCTTCATAGCGACTGCACGCTACGAGGCACAGGCACACAGCAAGCCCCACCACCCGCATATTCGAATCATGCCATGGTGGCGCGCGGTCTTGGGGAAACGCTGATCCACGAGAAGATCGTGCCCTTTCGTACGCCTCGTGGATTCTTGCCGAGGCCACCCCATGTCGGCGTTACCATCGCGTCATGCGGCGCGGGGCACTCTGGCTTGTCCTCGTCATCGGCTGCGGCGACCGCAACACGGTCCCCGACGATGGACAGCCGGGCGATGCCACAAGCTCGACGTGCGGCAACAGCATCGTCGAAGAACCGGAAACGTGCGACCCGCCCGAGTCGTGCGAGAGCTGCGACGACGGCAACCCGTGCACCGCTGACACCACGACCGGTTCGGCGGAGACGTGCGACCTGCGCTGCGAGCGCGCTCCGATCACGAGCTGCGGCGCGGACGACGCCTGCTGTCCCGCGGACTGCACGACCGCGACCGACGGCGACTGCTCGGCCAGCTGTGGCGACGGAGTAATGCAGACCGGTGAGACTTGCGATCCGCCGTCGTCGTGCCCGACGAGCTGCAACGACGGCATGGCGTGCACGACCGACTTCTTGACGGGGAGCGCGCAAAACTGCAACGCCGCCTGCGCGACGTCGCCGATCACGGCGTGCACCGGCGGCGACGGCTGCTGCGCGCCCGGATGCACGATCGGCAACGACAGCGATTGCACCGCGACGTGCGGCGACGGTGTGCTGACCACACCCGAGACCTGCGATCCGCCGTCGAGCTGCCCGACCATGTGCAACGACATGATCGCGTGCACGAACAACGTGCTCGCCGGCAGCGCGGCCACATGCAACGCGAGGTGCACGTTCCCTGCGATCACCACGTGCGTCAACGGCGACATGTGCTGTCCATCGGGCTGCACGCAGGCCAACGACAACGACTGCAACGCGGTGTGCGGCGACGGCACCTGCGCCGGCACGCAGGGCGAGCTGTGCACCAACTGCGCGATGGACTGCCGAACCACGCAGGCCGTGTGCGGCAACGGCGCGTGCCAGACCGGCGAGACGTCGGCGAGCTGTTACGTCGATTGTGGTCCATCGCCGTGGCCCTCGATGTGGGCGACCTACGAGATGCAGGTCCTCACCGCGATGAACACGCACCGCATGGCCGGCACCGATTGCCCGTCGGGCGCGAAGTCAGCCGTCGGCGCGTTGTCGATGAGCACGGCGCTGCAGCGCGCGTCGGAGCTCCATTCGTGGGATCAGTCGTACAGCGGCTACTTCAGTCACACGAGCTGCAACACCCGCACGTTCACGCAGCGGGCGAGCGCACAAGGCACGACGGTGAGCGCGGAGAACATCGCGATTGGCTACGCGTCCCCGTCGGCAGCGGTCGCCGGCTGGATGTCGTCGACGGCGGGCCATTGCGACGCGATCATGAACGGCAACTACTCGACGGTGGGGATCGGTTACGCGAAGCATACGACCGGCCAGCATCTGTGGACCGCAATGTTCCGCTGAGCCCCGCTGTCGGAGGGGTGTGATACGGCTCCTCGGTGGCTCGGTCGCCTGCAGAGACGCCGCTGATGCGGCAGTACCTCGATCTCAAAGAGAAGCATCCCGACGCGCTGCTGTTCTTTCGGTGCGGCGACTTCTACGAGATGTTTTTTGAAGACGCGGTGATCGCGGCGCGCGCGCTCGATCTCGTGCTGACCTCGCGCGACAAGGGCAAGGAAGACTCGGTGCCGATGTGTGGCGTGCCGTACCACGCGGCGCGCGGCTACCTCGCAAAGCTCACCGAGCTCGGCCACAAGGTCGCGGTGTGCGAGCAGATGGAGGATCCAAAGCTCGCGAAGGGCCTGGTCAAGCGCGAGATCGTTCGCGTGATCACCCCGGGCGTCGTGCTCGACGACGACGTGCTCGATCCAAAGCTGCCCCGCTATCTCGCCGCGCTCGTACCGAGCGATCGCGCCAAGAACGGGGCACGCGCCGCGGCACCGAACGGCCGCGCGCGATCGGACGACCTGCCGATCGGCCTCGCGTACCTCGACGCTACGACCGGTGACCTCTACGCGACCGAAGTTCCATGTTCGGCCGTGATCGACGAGTTGATTCGCGTCGCGCCCCGCGAGGTCCTCGTCGACGCGGCGTTACTGGGCGACGACAAGCACTCGGTCGCCGCGTTGCGGCAGCGATATCGCGTACCGTGGAATCCCGCGCCTGTTCCGGCGAGCGATGTTGCCGCGCGCGAGCTGAAGCTGCTCGTCGGCGAAGCGTCGTTCGCCGAGAGGCCGCTCGCATTGCGCGCAGCAGCGACAGTCGTTGCCTACGCGAAGGCGACGCAGCCGATCGGTACGCTGCCGATCACGAAGCTCGTCGGCTACGACCCGAGCGACGCGGTCGTGCTCGACGAGACCGCGATCGCGAACCTCGAGCTCGTCGAGACGATCATCGGCCGCCGCACGCAAGGCTCGCTGCTCGACGTGATCGACCAGACGGTCACGGCGCCGGGCGGCCGCCGGCTGCGGCGTTGGTTGCTCTATCCGCTCGTCGACGTCGCGCAGATTCGCCGGCGGCAAGACGCAGTCGGCTGGCTCGTCGAGCGGCCCGCGCTCACCGAGCAAATCCGGCGGGCGCTCGGCAAGATCGCAGACCTCGAGCGGTTGGCCGGCAAGGCCACGCTTGGCGTCGCGACGCCGCGCGACCTGGGGCGATTGCGCGACGCGCTCGTGCAGCTGCCGGAGCTGGTCGAGCTCGTGCGCTCGGGCGCAACGAAATTGGACCCGTTGCCCGAGCTGCTCGATCTGCGTGCCGCGGCCGATCGCACGCTGCCGGCGCTCGCGACGCGGCTCGGCAAAGCGCTGGTCGACGAACCGCCCTACGTATTGAAAGACGGCGGCGTGATCCGCGCGGGCTACGACGCCTCCGTCGACGAATGCCGTCGGCTCGCCGACGGCGGCAAGGACGAGATCCTCGCGATCGAAGCGCGCGAGCAGAAGGACAGCGGCATCGCGAACCTCAAGGTCCGCTACAACCGCGTGTTCGGTTACTACATCGAGATCACGAAGACGCACCTCGCGAAGGTGCCCACGCACTACGTGCGCAAGCAAACGATCGCCACCGGCGAGCGCTACGTGACGCCCGAGCTCGCCGAGCTCGAGAAGAAGGTGCTCACCGCGGAAGAAACTCTCGCGGCTCGCGAGGCCGAGCTATTCCGCGCCGAGGTGATCGCGGTCGCGGAGGTCGCGGCGAGGATCTCTGCGGCGGGTGCAGCGCTCGCGATCCTCGACGTCTGCGCATCGCTCGCGGACGTGGCGGCGCGCCGCGGCTATTGCCGGCCCGTCGTCGATGATGGCCTCGTGATCGATCTCGTCGACGCGCGGCATCCCGTGATCGAATCGATGTTGCCGCCCGGCAGCTTCGTGCCAAACGACTGCCGGCTCGACGCAGGCGAGCTCGCGATCGCTGCCGCCGGTACATCGAGTGACGGCGGCACGCCGGATCCCATGCGCCGCGGCGGCGAACAGCTGCTGCTGATCACCGGCCCGAACATGGCCGGCAAGTCGACGTACATGCGCCAGGTCGCGCAGATCACGCTGCTCGCGCAGATCGGCGCGTTCGTGCCCGCGAAGTCGGCGTTGATCGGCATCTGCGATCGCGTGTTCACGCGCGTGGGTGCGGCCGACAACCTGTCGCGCGGCGACTCGACGTTTATGGTCGAGATGCGCGAGACCGCGTCGATCCTGGCGAAGGCGACGAGGCGCTCGTTGGTCATCCTGGACGAGGTCGGGCGCGGTACGTCGACGTTCGACGGCGTGTCGATCGCATGGGCGGTCGCCGAGCACCTGCACGACGCGATCGGCGCGCGTACGCTGTTCGCGACGCACTATCACGAGCTGGTCGCACTCTCGGACTCGCGGCCGCGCGTGCGCAACGTCAGTGTCGCGGTGCGCGAGCACAAGAACGAGATCGTGTTCTTGCGGCGCGTGGTGCCCGGCGGAGCAAACAAGAGCTACGGCATCGACGTCGCGCGGCTCGCCGGATTACCGCGCCACACGATCGCGCGCGCGAGAGAGATCATGGCGAAGCTCGAGGGCGGCAACTTCGGACTCGGGCTCGGCGCGACGCCGCAGCTGTCGCTCGGCATCGTGGCGCCGCACGCCGCGGCGGCGGCATCGGCTGCGGCGGCTGCCGCCG
>DATDCH010000131.1:0-3297 GCA_036524455.1 Kofleriaceae bacterium
TGCACGCGCGTACCCACGTGGGTACGACGGGCAGCCGTCATCGCACGCTCTCGCGCGCCCACGTGGGCACGATCGCCGGTGTCATGCACGCGCATACCCACGTGGGTACGACGGACAGCCGTCATCGCACGCTCTCGCGCGTGCCCACGTGGGCACGATCGTCGTTGTCATGCACGCGTACCCACGTGGGTACGACGACAACCGTCATCGCACGCTCTCGCGTGCCCACGTGAGCACGACCATCGCCATCATCAGCCCGATCCCGCGGAGACGATCAGCGGCCACATCCGGTTCGCGAAAGCGACGAGCTGCGACGCGATCGGGCCGGCGAACAGCGCGATCGCGGCCGCGACGCCGGCGACGCGTGGCACGAGCGCGACCGCTGGATCTTGGATCTGCGTGAATGCGGCGAGGAGTCCGCTCAGGATGCCTGCCACCAGCGCACCGACGAGGATCGGTGCGGCGAGCAGCAGCGCGAGCAGGAAGCCCTCGCGCAGCAGGGCGACGAGGCTGCCGATCACGCGTAGCCTCGCAGCAGCGCATCGATCAGTAGCCGCCAGCCATCGACCGCGACGAACAGTACGAGCTTGAGCGGTAACGCGATCGTCTGCGGCGACGTGCTCTGCAGCCCGAGTGATGCGAGGCCCAGCCCGACGACGAGATCGATCACGAGAAACGGGATGAAGATCAGGATCGCGATCACGAACGCCTCGCGCAGCTCGGTCGTGATGAACGCCGGCGCGAGCACCCACAGCTCCTCGCCGCTGCCGCTGCTGCCGAGCTTCTTCGCCAAGCTCGCGAACGTCTCGCGATCAGCGTCGCGCGTGTGCTTCGCGAGAAAGGCACGCAGCGGCTCGACCGCGCGCTGCGCTGCCGCAAGCTGCGGCTGATACTGCGCCGGTACGATCATGCGCAGCGCCGCTTCGACGGAGCGGTCCGTCGAGGGTGCGGGGGGCTCAGGCGCGGGCTGCGGAGGACCGGGCTGTTGCGGCGCCGAAGGACCTGCCGCCGCTTGCACCATGTCGACAGCAACGGGCGCCATCACGAAGAACGTGAGCACCAGCGATAGCCCCATCACGATCAGACCTGACGGCGCGTCGGGCGCACCGATCGCGTTGCGCAGCAGCGACAGCACGACCGACACTTTGACAAAGCTCGTCAGCGTCAACACGACGAGCGGCACGATCGCGACCAACGCAATCAGCGCGGCGTTCTCGAGGCCATCCATTGCGCGCTCAGCCCTCGCTCGAAGGCTTTGACGGCTTTGCGTCAGCGCCCGCTTCTGCCGCCGCAACGGGCGACGCGGGCGCTGACGCGATCGGTGACTCGATGTCCGCTGACGGCGACGCGGCGCCAGATGCAGATGCGCCCGGTGCACGGAGGTCCGACGCCGACGACACGCTCGACGCCACAGCGCTTTGCGTGACGGCGCTCGCTTCGCCGGCGCGACGTGCCTTGCGGCGCTCCCACGCCGCACGCACGAGCTCCCCGAAGCTCTGCTGCGCAGCCACGCGCGATTTCACCTCGCTGCCGTCGAGCTCCGTCAGTACGGACAGCCCCATCTCGCTCGTACCGACGAGCAGCGTCTTCCCCGCGACCTCGACGACGTAGAGGCTGCGCCGCGGCTCGAGTGGTACGCGCGCAACCACGTCGAGCAGGTGTGCCCCGCGGGCGCGGCCAGTCGCGATGAGGCGACCGAACACGCGAACGGCGATATATGCCGCGACGCAGACCGCGCCGAGCACGAGCAGCGACGTGATCAGCAAGTCGCCGTAGCTCGCGCCCGCCGCTGCACCGTTCCCAGGCATGGGGGCGTCGTATCAGCCTGCTCTGACACCCACCGTCCAGTGGCCTACGCCACAATCGGTCTCGCTTTGCGAGCAGTGATGCGAGTCGGGGCTCAGGTTCCAGGCGTGTCGTCGAGCCGATCGAGCAAACGCGTGAAGACCGCGTGGATCTCGGTCGCATCGCGCGCCTTGCCTAGCTCGGCGATCACATCCGACAACGCGGCTTCCGTTGCCACCACGTGCAGGGCTTGTTCGTAACTCGGTGGCAGCGTGCCGATCTTCGCTCGCGCGAACTCGAGGATCGCGCGACGCAGACCTTCTTCGCGTCCTTCTTCACGACCCTCGGCGCGCCCTTGCGCGATGTACTCGCGAACCACATTGCTCTGATATTGATACTTCTCCATCAGCAACTCCTTGAGGGCGCGCTCTGCAGCTTCGGGCAATACGCTGTAGATGAGATCTAAGTATACCTGACGCATCGGCTCAGGCTGGACGAGCATCTCTGGCGCGACGACCCGCGCCAGCTCGAGGTCCCGATGCGCCATTACGGACAAGACGGCCAGCTCCGGCGCTCGGCGCACCGCCACAGGATCTGTCACTCGTGGAAGCTCGCCGAGCTCGACGACGATGGGCTCGAGCACGAACCCCGGATGACCGAGTTGGATCGCGGCACGTGCCCAGCGGGCTACAGGCTGGTGCGGCGAGAACACGAGCAGGAGGACGTCACACCGCAGGCGCGCGCGCAGCGCAGCGATGTAAAGCGGCCAGGTCATCCGCTTGTCCGTATCGACGTGGATCTGCACCTCGACGATGATCGCAAGCGTCGGCGTGTCGTGCTCGTCGCGGATAGCGATCACGGCATCGGCGCGATACTCGACGGCGATCGCTTGCGATAGATCGTTCGGCGCCAGCGCGACGGTGCCACCTGCGACGGCAACTCCAGCAACCTGTTCCAGCAATTCGCACGCGAGCTGAGGTCGATTGCGAAACATCTCGACCAAGATCTCGTGCTGCTGCGAAGGCACGCAGATGCCTCCGAGCAAGGCTTGTACCGAATGCGCGTGCCGCGAAATCGCTGCCTTATACGCACGCACGTCCGTCTGTCCGCCGGTCGCCGTCCACGATGTCCAGCCACCGAACGAGTGCGCGGCTTACGTCGGCGCCGGCGAGTAAATACTTGGCAACCCGGCAACCGGGCGGCCGACATCTCGCGCATGCAGCACACCCGAGTCCGGTACGATGGAATCATGGTCTGGTCACGAGTCTTCGCTCTGGTCCTCCTCGTCTCTTGCACCAAGCCGAACGAAGCCAAGCAATGCATGGACGGCACATGCACGACGCCCGACTTTCCGTTCTGCGACGAGACCGGATTTGTAAGCGACGAACCGGGAACCTGTATCGCCGTGACGTGCACGGCCGACGCGTTCGGTGAGTGCCGAGGTGATGCAGAGGTTCGCTGCAATGACGAGGGTACGAACTACGACGTCGTTCAGTGCGAACGCGGCTGCGA
>DATDCH010000132.1:0-7310 GCA_036524455.1 Kofleriaceae bacterium
GAAGCGCTCACCGGTGATGCTGGCGATGTCGGCATGCCGCGTCTGCTTCGTCTCGGGAACGTAGTTGCCGTAATCGAGGATCGTGCAGCCGGGTTCGGGCGATCGCGGTCTTGCGGGTGTGCTCGACTCGCCGGCAGCCGGCATTGCGAGCAGAGCGACCGCGAACGCACCCAGGCGCCTCACACTCCGAGGCTAACACCGATGACCGTGATCCATGGTGGTGATCGGAGAATGCGAGCAACAGCTCGGAAAGGACGGTGTCTGATCCGCATGCTCGCACGCGCGGTCGTCGTGCTCTGCCTCGCTGCGTGCGGTAGCGCGGCGGCGCCTCCGCAAGAGCCGGCGGCGAAGCCCGCGGGCCAAATCCCACAGGTCGGCGAGACGCCGCCGCCCGAACCGTTTTCGCAGATCGAGCAACCATCTTCGCAGTCTGTTGCAACGCTGGCACCGATTGCCGGGGCACCACCGGATCCTGAGCCCGTACACGAGCCGCTGCTCGATCGGCTGCGCGACGGCGACGGCAAGATCGCGGGCATGCCCGGGTTCGCGATCAAGCGCATGCCGAGCAAGAAGCACTGCGGTGGTTTCGAGATCGTGACAACGCGCGGCAGGCGCGTCGCAAAACACGACGAACCGCTCGCGGCGATCCTCGACCTCGAGTTCCCGCGCGCGCTGTCGTTCGATATGAAACGCAACGACAAGCGGAAGGCGTCGATCAGAAAGTTCAACGCGTTCGTCGATAAGCTGACGAAGGTCGCCGGCAGCACGGGCAAGCACTACGAAGCGATGCGCAGCGGAGGTGGCGACGCGGCGGTCAAGGTCGCGGCTGCTGCGCGGGTGGCGCAGATGCACATGCGGCTGGCCTCGCTGTTCGCGCGCGCGCCGATACCGATCGACGTGCGGACCGGCGAGCTTGCGGCCGAAAAGATCGACGCGTTCTGCGACGCGCTGCGCGACAAGGCCGAGCCGATCCAGGTGTTGGCGGAGCAAGCGATGGCGGACTGTGCGGCCATGGCCAAGCCGGTCGCGGCGGGCTGGTGGAACGAAGTCTGCGTGATGCCGTAGCAAAATCGCAGGGACACTTCTCGCCGGCTGCGGTGTTACACCCGTCGTCCGTTAGCTTCCCGTGCCCGTCGATTCCGAGAGTTACTACTCCACCTATGGCCCGATGGTGCTCAGGCGCTGCCGGAAGCTATTGGGCGACGAGCACGCCGCACGTGATGCCATGCACGACGTCTTCGTTCAACTCTTGAGGCGCGGCGATCATCTCGACGATCAAGCGCCGTCGTCGTTGCTGTTTCGCATCGCGACGAACGTTTGTCTCAATCGGATACGCAGCCGCAAGCGCAGGCCAGAAGATGGCGACCCGGATCTGATCGCGGAGATTGCCGCGCAGACCGATCCAGCCGCGCGCAACGCCGCTCGCTCCGCACTCGACGCTCTGTTTCGCCACGAGCCCGAGCAGACCGCGCTGATCGCCGTGCTGCACCTCCACGACAACATGACGCTCGAGGAGGTCGCCGCCGAGGTCGGCATGTCGGTATCGGGCGTGCGCAAGCGGCTCGCGAAGCTGCGCACCAAGCTCCACCACTTGGAGGTTCATCGTGACAGGTCTTCCTGACTGGCTCGTCGAGCGAGCCGCGCTCGACGAAGTCGCGCCCACAAGTCGCGAACGCATCGAACGCGTCGAGCGCGCGGACCCGCACGAGCTCGCCACCCGGATCGCGGCGCTGCGCGCGGACAACGCGGCGGAGCTCGCGGCACATCCACCGGGGCCCGCGATCGCGATCATCGAGCGTCGCGTGGTCGCGGAGATCAAGCGCGTTGCCGCCGAGCGGCGGCGCCGCCGCATGGGCATGCTCGGCATGCTGAGCGCTGCTGCCGCGGCGGTCGCGATCTTCGTGATCGTGAAGCGCGAGCCGGCGAGCGTTCCCGAGGGACAGCCGGGTGACCCCGAGGTGACGCGCCCCAAAGGCGTGGCGCGCCTCGCGGCGTTTCGCCAGAGCGGCGAGCACGCCGAGCAGCTGGAGCCCGACACGCTCGTGCAAGCCGGCGACCTCGTGCAGCTGCGCTACAACGCCGGTGGCCGTGGTTACGGAGTGATCGCGTCGCTCGACGGTGACGGCGTCGTCACGCTGCACTTCCCGCTCAGCGAAGATGCCGCGCCGGAAGCGACCGCGCTCGCAGCGAAGCCGACCGCGTTACCGCACGCGTACGAGCTCGACGATGCGCCACACTTCGAGCGCTTTTTCTTCATCACCGCGTACGGTCCGGTCGACGTCAAACAGAGCCTTGCATCACTTCGCGCACTCGCGCGTCGAAGCACCGCCTCGTTTGCACCGCTTGACCTGCCGCGCGGTCTGCACCAATGGTCGCTGCGATTGCGTAAACCTGACCGCCCGTCGACTCCACCAACGCCATGAGGAATGCCATGACTTGCCGTCTTGCCCTCGCTCTCGTCTGCTCTGCGTTCGTCGCGATGCTGACGAGCGCGTCCTCGGCCTACGCGAAAGATGGCGCGAGTGCCGCGCCGCGCTTGCGTCGCTACGCGCTGGTGATCGGCAGCAACACGGGCGGTGGCGCCGGCCGCGACACGCTGCGCTACGCGGGCCGCGACGCGACCACGATCGCGGATGTGCTGAAACAGCTCGGCGGCGTGAGCGCGCCGGACCTCGCGCTGCTCAGCGAGCCGACCAACAAGGCGCTCGATCGCGAGTTCGACGCGCTCGCGAAGCGCGTACGCAGCGAACGCAAGACCGGGCAGCGCGTCGAGCTCGTCGTCTATTACTCGGGGCATTCCGATGACTCGGGGATCCTGATCGGCGGCGTGCGCTACGACTATGGGCGGCTGCGCGAGCGCATTCGCGCCGTGCCCGCAGACGTCCACATCGCGATCGTCGACAGCTGCGCGTCGGGCAGCTTCACGCGCACCAAAGGCGGGGTCAGAGTGCCGCCGTTTCTCCATGACACGTCGAATCAGGTCGAAGGCTTCGCGTTCTTGTCGTCGAGCTCGGCCGACGAGGACGCGCAGGAGTCCGACAAGATCGGTGCCTCGTTCTTCACGTACTTCTTTGTGACCGGTCTGCGTGGCGCCGCCGATCGCAACCGCGACGGCATGATCACGCTCACCGAGGCGTACCAGTTCTCGTACGAGCACACGCTCGTGCGCACGCAGAACACCCGCCATGGCCCGCAGCATCCTGCTTACGACATGCATCTGTCGGGAACCGGCGATGTCGTGATCACCGATCTACGCACCACCGAATCAGCGCTCGTGTTGCCGGCCGCGCTGCGCGGAAAAATCACGATCATCGACGCACGCGGGCAAGTCGCCCTCGAGCTCACCAAGGATGCAGGCGAGCCGCTCAGCCTCGCGCTACCGACCGAGAGCTACACGGTGCGGGTCGAAAACACGAAGGGCGCATTCGAGGCAACCGTCGCGCTCGAGCGTAAGGGTGCCACCAAGCTCGATGCCGACGAGCTCCGTCGGGTGGCGGCCGCCGAGAACACGACCGCGCGTGGAGTGTCGGTCGAGGCAGACGATGATGACGACGACGACGATGACGACGACAGCAAACGCGATCCGTGGTTCCGGCGTATTCCGGTGTCCTTCGGCGGCGGGTTGCGCGTCGAGCTGCCGTCGAACCCGCAAGCACAAGGCTTCGAAGGACTGATCACCGTCGGCGGGACGTCGCGCGAGGTGCACGGCAAGCCGGTGATCGGCGTCGCCGAAACCGGCGACCTGTCGATCGGCATGACCGTCGGTGACAACGTGCACTTCGCCTACGACATGAGCTTCAGCATGGGTCCGGGCGTGTTCATCGGCGACAACCTGCAGCTCGCCGCGACGATCGGCTTTGGCTTCTCGGGCATCACCGGCGGCGTTCTCGACTTCGCCTGGAAGGTGCCGACCGACGTGTTTGTCGTGCTCGCGCTGTCGAAGGACATCCGGCCGGTGGCATACGTCCGCCAGACGTATCTGTTTTCCTCAGAGGCCCGGCAGAACGGTTCGACGCACGCGTGGTGGGGCGACGAGGGTGAAGCCGGCGCCGGCCTTCGCTTCAGCGGCCGGCTCGACGGCTTCCTCTACGGCAGCGTTCGCGAGATGCGCGACGAACGCTACTGGGGCATCGGTATCGGCGCGATTCTTTGACGCGTAGCCGCGGCCAGGTCCGCTAGAGGTTAACGTCGCCCCCGATGACCAGACCGGGGTTGCGACAACGTCTGCGGTACCGCTTCGACAACTGGATGGCGCGCGGTGTCGGCGCGCAGATCTTGTTGTTAGCCGCCGCAGTAGCCGTGCTCGTGCTGATCACCGCGGGCGCCGTGCTCGCGTTTGGGGTCAGACCGGCGGGCGAGGACGGGCAGAGCGATTCGTTCGGTCGCCTGGTGTGGAAGTCACTCATGCACGCGCTCGACGCGGGCGCGGTCGGCGGTGATGCGGGCAGCTGGACGTTCCTGTTCATCATGTTGTTCGTGACGATCGGCGGCATCTTCGTGCTGTCCGCGCTGATCGGTATCCTCAACAACGGCTTCGGTGCATTGATCGAGAGCCTGCGCCGCGGTCGCAGCGTCGTCGTCGAAGACGGCCACACCGTCATCCTCGGCTGGAGCTCGAAGATCGACACGCTGCTCGCCGAGCTCGCGACGGCCAACGAGAACCAGCGCGGCGCGTGCGTCGTCATCATCTCGGAACGCGACAAGGTCGCGATGGACGAGCACGTCGCCGAGGTCCTGCGCGGGCGCAAGCTGCGCGTCGTCACCCGCAGCGGCATGCCGACCTCGATGGCCGATCTCGAGCTCGTCAGCCTGCCGACCTCGAAGGCCGTGATCGTGCTCGCGCCCGAGACGCACGCCGACAACTCGCCGATGCAACCGCACGAAGCCGATACGGTGGTGCTCAAAGCGCTGCTCGCGGTCACGAAGGTCGCGGGCACGTCGCTGCACATCGTTGCCGAGCTGTCCGACGCCAAGTCCGAGGAAGTCGCGCGCATGGTTGCCGGCGACCGTGCCGCGCTCGTGGTAGCGCCGCCGCTGATCAGCCGCTTGCTCGTGCAGACCGGCCGGCAATCCGGCCTGTCGATGGTCTACACCGAGCTGCTCGACTTCGCGGGCGTCGAGATGTACGTCATGCGCGCGCCCTCGCTCGTCGGCAAATCGTTCCGCGACGCGGTGCTCGCGTACAACGACTCCTCGCTGCTCGGTCTGCTCGGCAAGGACGGCGAGCTCATGCTGCCTCCTGCACTCGACCGCGCGATCGCCGACGGCGACCAAGTGATCGTGATCAGCGAAGACGACGACACCGCGGTCGTCAACGGCAAGGACGTCAAGGTCGATCCCGCGACGATCGTCGCCGCGCCGCGCTCGTCGATCCGGCAACGCGAGCGCACGCTCGTGCTCGGTGCGAGCGAACGGCTCGCGCTCGTGCTCGCCGAGCTCGACGCCTACGTCACCGCCGGCAGCGAGACGCTCGTCGTCGGTGACGCGGCCGTGCTCGCGAACCTCGAGGTCAAAGGCCTCACCCGCAACACCACGGTCGCGACCCGCGCGGGCGACCCGAGCGATCGCCGTCTGCTCGACAGCCTCGACGCCGGCACCTACGACGCGATCCTCGTGCTCAGCGAAACGATCGGGCGCAGCCAAGAAATGGCCGACGCGCGCACGATGATCACGCTGCTCCACTTACGCGACATCGCGACCAAGACCGGCAAGGCGGTGCCGATCACGAGCGAGATCCTCGACATCGTCAACCGCGATCTCGCGACGGTCGCCGAGGCCGACGACTTCATCGTCAGCAACACGCTCGTGTCGCTGCTGCTCGCGCAGGTCGCAGAGAACCGCCACCTCGCGCGCGTGTTCGAAGATCTGTTCACGCCGGGCGGTCACGAGATCTATCTCAAGCCGGCGGGCGACTACGTCTCGCTCGACACCAAGCTGCCGTATCACGCAGTCGTCGAGGCCGCGCTGCGCCGAGGAGAGGTCGCGATCGGCATCCGCCGCGCTGCAGCCGCTCGCGACTCCGCCGCGGCGTTCGGCGTCATCGTCAATCCCGCCAAGGATCGCAGCCTGACGCTCGCCGCCGCCGACCGGGTCATCGTGCTCGCCGACGATTGATCACGGCACGTACGTCACGGTCAGCATCGGTCGGTTATTGCTGGGGCTGGCTTCGCGCGACGCCATCCGCGCGCTATTGGTATTCGTGTTCAAGAAGATCATGCCCTGATTCGTTGCCGGCGACGTGATCCAACCCTGCACGGTCGCGTTGGGAAGCGTGGCGATCAACGCTCCCAGCGTGGCCGGCTTCAGCGTCGCGAATGGCGCACCCGCCGACATCGGTGGCCCCGCTCCGGTCGTTGCCCACGCTGCTGCGACGATGCGCTGGGTGAAGTTCGCCGCGCCTGGTGCGCCGTCGGACGTGCCTTCGGCCCATGCTTCGAGCAGCGGATGCACGAGCCAATCGGCCGCCGCATTCGCCTCGGTGACCTCGACCGCGAGCAGGACTTCGAACACGGTCGCCGTCGGCGGGATCGCGGTCAGATCGAACCGCAGCAAGATCCGCTCGTCGACGTCGAGCTCCGAGCGCAGCTCGTCGGTCGCGCCGTAATTCAGTGTCGGCTCGCCGGCCTCGTTGCTGATGTACGTGTCGCGCGTGACGCCATTGAAATCGGCGTTGGTGCGCTCGCCGAACGTCACCGTGATCGCATTCGGCGGTGCGTCGATCACGCGTCCGTCCACCAGGCGCGTATCGCCCGTCGTGAGCCCGCCGTCGTCGAGCGGCGCAAAGCCGATCCGGCCGCACGCGCACGCGGTCGCGCTCGCTACCCCGGCGGCGATTACTGGCGCAAACTGCGCGCGCACGCGACGATCTTAGACCATCGCCACTACCGACATCGAGCTTTACAGCAGCATGCCGCTGCCGCTGCACGTATTGCTCAATCCGTGCAGCCGTACCGCCTGCTGACCGACCGCGATACTGCGGATCTGCGCGCCGGTCGCAACATCGACGGTGACGAGGTACTGCGTATCGGGCACGCCGTCCAGAATCGTCAGCGCGCCGTTGTTCGCGGCGAGGCCGAACACGCCCATCGAGTTCGGCGCCAACTGGAACGACGATGCGGTCTTCGTCTCGGGCTCGTACACGTACACCGAGCTCGGGCTCGGGAACGTCGAATAGATCTTGTTGTCGCCAAAGCCGAGTCGCGGCCCGCAATCAGCCAGCGACACTCGCTCCGGCGCGCCGAGCGGCGCAAAGCTCGAGTACACGTCGACGCTCGGGCCGATGTCGCGCAACACGACCAGCTTGCCGCCGT
>DATDCH010000133.1:0-27693 GCA_036524455.1 Kofleriaceae bacterium
ACCGTGCGACATGCGTCGGATCGGCGAGCAGCT
The DNA here is from genome assembly GCA_036524455.1 of Kofleriaceae bacterium. GTDB lineage: Bacteria > Myxococcota_A > Polyangia > Haliangiales > Haliangiaceae > JABFXX01. The sequence goes on from DATDCH010000133.1 coordinate 34, forward strand.
CGCGTCGCAACAGCTTCACGGCGGCGGGCTCGTTCGTGTCCACGTGACGAGCCTCGTAGACTTCGCCCATCGCACCACGGCCGAGCACGTCACCGAGCTTGAACGCGCCGAGCGTCTGACCCGTGTAACGTCCCGGGCCACCCACGCGCAGCGCGCGCTCGAGATCCGCGCGAAGCTCGTCCATCAGCGCCTTGCGCTGAGCCGCGAGCCGCGTCTGCTGTTGAAGTCCCTCGATCGACCGCAACGACGCCTTCCGCATCGCAACCCCGAGGTGGTACGCGAGCGCGTAGATCCCGAGCACGAACACCGCGCCTGCGATCAGCGTCGAGCGAGGAAGTGGCTCCTCGCTCGCGAACACACCCGGATCGGGGACCACGCCGGCGATCACCACGACGGCCTCCGCCGCGAAACACCCCGAGCAGACGAGGAACATGTACGGCAGCTCTCGTGAAGCCTCGCCGCGCGCGACGAAGTGCATCCCGAGGACCGCGATCGTGGGAGCCGCGCTGAAGATGCCGAAGTAAGCGATGATGACGTGCGCGTTGATCGCAACAAACACGCCGAGCCTGAGCATCTGCTGGGTGGTGAACTTGCTCGGATCTTTGAAGCGCTGGTGGAAGTAGAAGCTGACCACGATGCCCCACGCGAGGGACGCGATGAAGGCGATGTCCATCCAGCGCGGTACGTCGACGAGTGGCACGACGCCCATACAGGCAATGCTGGCCAGCCAACCAAGCGCGATGAACTGGCGGCTACGCCGGACCTCCTCGAGATGCAACGCCTCGGTAGCAGTCGTCAGCGAGAGTGTCGATCCGACCGACGCCGACCGGCTTGCCGGTTCGTCGGCGTCCTGATCGGAGAGTTGCGGGCCACGCGGTTTGTCGACAACGGTCGCCGCGTCGACCGGTCCCGCCGTGCCCCGTGGCTTGTCGACGACCGTTGCCTTGCCCTCGCCGCTCTCGGTGTTCCCCTCGGAGGGGTCAGAGCTCCCCACTCATCCACTGTAGATTGGTTTTGGCTGACGCGGTGAACGAGCTGAGCCTACGCGATACAATGGTGCGATGGATCGCGGCGGGCGGGCCTGAACCAGGGTCGAGTACGAAGGCGAGCGCACGACATCGACGAGGCCGCCGATCTATCGCTGCTGCGCCACGCCGCTGTGACGGCGAACTGACACTAACCTTGGTGCGACGAACCGCGCGCCGCGTCTGCCAGCACGCGCTCGAGGTCGTCGAACGTGAACGGCTTCTCGAGCTTGCGGTTGGGCACCGAAGCGAGAAATTCGCCCGCCGCGGGTGTGAAGGCGCCGCCGGTCATGAACACGATGCGCTGCTCGAGACCGGGTCGATCCCGCTGGAGCGCGCGGAACACGTCGATGCCCGAGGTCAAGGGCATCATCACGTCGCACAGCACGACGTCGAACGATTCGCCAAGGAGCAACGCGATCGCTTCGGCGCCTGACGAGGTACACGTGACGTCGTGAGCTTCGCCGAGCTCCTCGCCGAGCGAGCGGAGCAGCGCTGGTTCGTCGTCGACGACGAGCACCCGAAGACGGACCGCGGTGCTGGCGGGCTGCGGCGGAGCGCGATCGGTGACGTCGGCGGGCGCTGCGCTGGATGCGGGCAGCGTGACTCGGCACGTGGTGCCTTGACCGAGCGTGCTCTCGATGTCGACGGTTCCACCGAGCGAGGTCGCGATGCTGCGGCAGATCGGTAGGCCGAGGCCCGTGCCGATGCCCGGCGGTTTGGTCGTGAAGAAGGGCTCGAAGATACGGCCGAGCAGGTCGTCGGGGATTCCACAACCGGTGTCGCTGATCTCGACGAAGGCCGCACCGTTGGCCGCCGTCCCTGTGCGGACGCGAATCTCGGCGGGCCGGTTGTCGTCCGACTCGTCGATCGCTTGGAGTGCGTTGATGAGGACGTTGAGGAACAGTTGACCGAGGCGTGCCTGGTCCGCCTCGACGAGCGGCACTCGTTCGTACTGTCGGACGAGCCGCGCGCGATGCCGAATGCTGTTGAGCGCGAGCTGGATCGTCGCGTCGAGTACCTGCGGAAGGTCGATCGCGGAGCGCGCATCGGTATCGCCGCGGGCGTCAGTGCGGCCGCGCGCGAACACGCGGACGTCGCGGACGATCTGGCGCACGCGTTCAGCCCCGCTTGTTGTCTCGGCGAGCAGCTCTTCGACGTCGCGATAGAGGGTGGCGGAAAGCTCGCGATCGTGTTCGTCGTTGGCTGCACGCAGCGCTGCGATCTTGCGCGCCATCGTGTTGAGGTTGAGCGTGACGTAGGCGAGCGGATTGTTGATCTCGTGCGCGATGCCTGCAGCGAGCATGCCCATCGAGGACAATAGATCTACCTCGACGAGGCGTGCCTCGATCCGCTGACGCTCGCTGATGTCACGCGCGAGCAGAACGTTTGCAGGCCCACCATCGAACTCGTGCACTTCGGTCGCCGCGATCTCGACGACGCTGATCGAGCCATCACGACGCACGAGGCGCGCGGTCAGCAGCGCTTCGGCGCGCCCCTCCGACCAAAGTGCGAGCACACTGGAACGGTCGCCCGGATGCACGAAGTCCAGAGCATTCGTTCCGATGATCGTGGCGAGGTCTGCGTAACCGAGGTAGGTCAGCGCCGCCGGGTTCGCGAACACGACCGCGCCATGCCGCAGGACAATGATGATGTCCCCAATCCGCTCGATCAGGCCACGCAGGCGCGATTCCGACCGCCGCAGCGCTTGTTCGGCAAGCTTACGATCCGTGATGTACCGGATCGCGGTGATTCGCACGGGGCGGCCTTCGTACGTCGCGCTGTGTGCGCAGATTTCGACGTCGATGCGCGTTCCGTCGCGGCGGACCCCAACCGCTTCGTAGCGGCTCTCCGACGGCCTCTGCATCTGCGCGATCACGAAGTCGCGAGACTCCGGCGCGACAAAATCAATCACGTTGCCGCCGATGATCTCGTCGCGGGATCCACCGTACATCTCCACGAACGATCGATTGGCGAACACGATCTTGCCTGCGTGCGTGATCACGAGCGCGTCGAACGCAGCGTCCACGAGGTTGCGGAGCGTGGCTTCATCGAGCTCACGCGGCGCAACCTTCTCCTCCCGCTCCCTCTCCATCCGAAGCCCTATTCTGCCCAAACGGGAAGGTCATGTCTCAGTGGACGGCTGCTCGTGACTCGGATTACTGCGGCTGTGGCGTCGACAATCGTGTGCAACTTGGCGTTAGCAGCCGGAACTCTCGCCATGGCTGCGCCGCTGGCCACCTGCACCGAGCTACTTGCCGAGGTTGTCGCACGCGATCAACGATCGGCCCCGATCGAAAACCTCGACCACTCGCCGAACTTTCCGCCGTCATCCCGGTTGCTACGTAGTGTCTGTACCCGTAGTCCGTCGAGCCTCCGCGTTCCGCGCATCGTGTTCACGATGACAAAGTTGTTGAGTCGTGTTTTGCCCCGTAGTCCCCTCACGTGACGTGCGCATCACGTCATCGTCACGACGGCACCGCGTTTGCTTTGGATCAGGTTGACCTCGCAGAAACGAGTCGACTCCGTGAAACCCTCTTACGCGATCTCTCTTGTCATCGCGGCGAGCGGCAGCCCGTCGCACGCTGACACCCGCGAGGCATCCGCTCACAGACGCGGCTGGTCAGCAGATATCGAACAAGCAACGACGACAAACTCGACCTTTCGCACGGTCCTGTTTACCGGCAAGGCGATGCAGCTCACGGTGATGAGCATCGGACCTGGGCGGGAGATCGGTCTCGAGATGCATCGGGACACCGATCAGTTCCTGCGTGTCGAGGCAGGCTCGGCGCGCGTCGTGATGGGGTCTTCGAAGGACCAGCTCGACGAGACACACGAGTTGAAGAGCGACTCGGCCGTGATCGTGCCTGCGGGCACGTGGCACAACGTGATCAACACGGGAAAGAAGCCGCTCAAGCTCTACTCGATCTATGCGCCGCCCCAGCACCCGCCGGGCACGGTGCACGCCACCAAGGCCGACTCCGACGCGGCCGAGCGCTGAAGCCAGCACCCGATGAAGTAGTTGACCGTCGAACCGGTGCCGACGCCGACGAGCGTGCCGCCACGACGAATTCCAGAGCCGCACGCGCTGCACGTCGCTTGGCGACATCGCGCGATACCGGCCGCGTGAATTCCGCGCGACGACTGCGGTGTAATGCGGCGAGCTCCGGCAGAGTCGATCATCTTCTGATCGAACGGACCACGGAAGGTCACGCGTAGAGTCCGATAGGGCCATGACGAACTACGCCCGAGTCGGACTGCTCGCGGTCGCGATGGTCCCAGCCTGCAACTTTGGTGGCGAGTACTGCGAAGGGGAGTGGGCGGCGGTTCCGGACGAAGAGGCACCGTCGATGACGCAGGCCCGGATGGTCGCGCAGGTCCTTCCGGTCGAGAGCTCGGCCGTGGACGTGCTGTTTGTCATCGACGACTCGCTATCGATGAAGGACGAGCAAGAGCAGTTGGGTATCTGGTCGAGCGAGCTCTTCGACGTGCTCTCTCCTTCGGGCGAGCTGCCCGACCTCCATATCGCGGTCACCTCGTCGAGCGTGGCGATTTCTGGCCTCGATCAGTGCCAGACCGGTGGCAGCTTGCATGTGGGAGGCGCCGTGCTGCAGAACGGCCGGTTCCTTCGTGACGTCGCCGGCCCCGCGGGCCGCGAACGGAACTACTCCGGGACGCTGACCGAGACGTTTGCCAAGATGGCCCGCGTTGGCGACAGCGGATGCGGGTTCGAGCAACCCTTCAATGCCGCGCGAATCGCGCTCTCGGGCTACGCGACTGGCTCTCAAGGCTTTCTTCGCGACGATGCGTTGTTGCTCGTGGTGTTCGTGACCGATGAGGATGACTGCTCCGCACGGGACTCGACGCTGTTTAGTGATCACTACGGCGACGCGTGCTCGACGCTCGGGGCGATCACGAGCTACCGGTGCTTCGAGCATGGCGTACGCTGCCATGACGGGAAAGGAAGCCGAGCATTCGGCGAGCGCCGCAACTGCCGCCCCGACGAAGACTCGGCTTACGTGGAGTCGGTCTCGGGCTTCGCGGACTTCCTCAAGGGGCGCAAGCAGAACCCAGCCCAGGTGATCGTGGCAGGCATCTATGGCAAGCCAAACAAGGTGACCGCGATCCCCGACGAGCGGGTCACGACCTACTCGACGCCGCGGCTCGCAAATATTTGCGGCACCGGGGGCAAAGAAGGATCTGGTGCAACGCCGGGGATTCGGATGAATGCCCTCATGGCCGAATTTGGCGGCAGAGCCAGCCATAGCTCGATCTGCGAGAGCGAGCTGTCATGGGCTATGCGCAACGTCGGCCTTGTCACTCGTGGCGCTGCAACACGCAGTCACTGCCTGCGTGGCGCGTTGATCGATGTCGACGCGGCTGCACCCGGTATCCAGCCCACGTGTCGGGTCGACGTTGCGAGCGACGTGGGTACCCAGCTCGAGACGCGGCTCCAAGTGCCACCATGCGATGGTGCTGAGGCCACACGCTGCTTCACCGTCGACGTCGATGCAGGGTGTGCTGATACCGAGACGAAGCTCGCCTTTCGTGTCCGCGATCGCGCAGACAACGAGACCCTGACCGTCACGTGCGACGTCGATGTCAACGCACCTGAGCTTCGGCCGTCGACCGGTGAGACACGCGCAGTCGAGTAGCTCGAGCGTTTCCCGCGCGAGGCTGCTCGTAACGCGCTACTTGGGCGGCGCAGCGCTGCCTGCCGAGCCACTTCCGGCTTCCGCTGAGCCAGCTGCCGCGCTGCCGGATCCCGCACCGGCGCTATCGCTTCCCGCGGCGCTGCCCGTGGGTTCCGCGCTGCCGCCACCCTGCTGGCCCATCGCCATCTCCATCGCGGCCTTGTTCATCTTGTCCTGCTGATCCTGCGTCAGCTTGCCGTAGCACCCTTGCGCCTCGGCCATCGCCTTCGCATCGGTCATGCACTTGATCGCGTCGGCCGACCACTTGTCGTCCTTGCAGTGCTGCACGCCGAGGTCCGCCATCTTCTGCATCATCGCGGCGTCCATGCCCGGCGTCTTCTCCATCTCTGCCTTCGAGAGCGCCATGCTGTTGTTGATCGCCTTTGCGCAATCACCGCTGGCCTCCCCGCTCTTCTTCTTGCAGCCAACGGAAGCGAACGCGAGCGCGGCGACGAACATGAACGAAATCTTCATGCCCTCACCTTCGAAACTTTTCGAACGGCGGTCAACCGCACGAGGCGTCGATCCGTCATTACAACTCCGATCCGGTCTTTCGTTCTTGATCCGCGCACGTCCGCACAGCGCACTACGTAGTGCACCCGATCCGCGCGAGCTCGGTGCGCCGACGCACGGGAGATGCTGGCTCCCGGCGTACGGCTTGGCGGCGCACGAGTTGCACGGCGTCGCGGCTCTCTTTGGAGAAAGGGCCACCGCGATGACTCAACGTGCACATCAGAGTGAAACCGTGATTCGTCCATTCAACGTGACTGTTCCCGAGTCAGAGCTCGCCGAGCTACGCAGACGGATCAACGCGACGAAGTGGCCCGAACGCGAAACCGTCAGCGATGTCTCGCAAGGCGTGCAGCTCGCGACGATCCAGAAGCTCGCGCGCTACTGGGCGAGCGATTACGACTGGCGCAAGTGTGAAGCGAAGCTGAACGCGCTGCCGCAGTTCCTCACCGAGATCGATGGGCTCGACATTCACTTCATTCACGTGCGTTCGAAGCACGAGAACGCCTTGCCGATGATCGCGACGCACGGCTGGCCGGGCTCGATCATCGAGCTGCTCAAGATCGTCGATCCACTCACCAATCCCAAGGCACATGGCGGCAGCGCATCGGATGCGTTCCACGTCGTGATTCCGTCGATGCCGGGCTACGGGTTTTCAGGCAAGCCGACGGCGACCGGCTGGGATCCCGCACATATCGCACGTGCCTGGATCGAGCTGATGAAGCGCCTCGGCTACACGCGGTACGTCGCGCAGGGCGGCGATTGGGGTTCCGTGATCGTCGACCTGATGGCGGTGCAGGCGCCGCCGGAGCTCATCGGCATTCACTCCAATATGCCGGGCGTGGTTCCGCCAGAGATCGACGCAGCAGCGCAGGCCGGCAAGCCGCCGCCGCCCGGCCTGTCCAGCGACGAGCGAAGCGCGTACGAGGAGCTCAAGTTCGTCTACCAGCACGTGGCGTACGCGATCATGATGGCGTCTCACCCGCAGTCGTTGACCGGACTGGCGGACTCGCCGGTCGGCCTCGCAGCCTTCATGCTCGACCACGACAAGCGCAGCTACGAGCTCATCGCGCGCGTCTTCGACGGTAAGCGCGAAGGCCTCACGCGCGACGACATCCTCGACAACATCACGCTCTATTGGCTGACGAACACCGCGATCTCGTCGGCGCGCCTCTACGCTGAAAACAAGCTCGGGTTCTTCAACGTGAAGAACGTCACCAACGTTCCTGCCGCGGTGAGCGCGTTCCCCGACGAGCTCTATGCCGCCCCCAAGAGCTGGAGCGAGCGCGCGTATCCCAAGCTCATCCACTACAACAAGCTCGACAAAGGCGGCCACTTTGCGGCCTGGGAACAACCGCAGCTGTTTTCAGAAGAGGTGCGCGCGGGCTTCCGATCGCTGCGCACATAGGAGCCCGATCAGGGCACGTCTTCGGCGGGTCCGGTCATCGCGAACGCGCCCGGGTCGTTGATGTTCGCGTGCGTGGTCGAGATCCAGTGCACGGTGCGTTCGACGCTGGAGACTCGCACTTCGTCGATGAGACCTTTGAAGAACTGATCGCACGGGCTGCATCCGTCCCAGGCACCGATCGAGCCGGCTCCGTCGACCGCGGTGAATGGACCCTGATTTCCGGTCGCGGCCTGCACGCCGGCGAGATAGAGGCGCGACGCGTCATTGGCGTTGTTGTACGTGCCAACGAAGTGGTTCCACTGACCGTACGCGATCGCGCCTGCGGGGCGCCCGAGATCCTGGCCCCAGAAGCTGAAGCGAACACCACCGTCGTCGTAGACGCGCATGTGAATCGATTGCTGGTTCGCGTTCGACTTGTGAAAGCCCAGCGCGACTTCTTGGCCGAGCTGTGTGGTCTCGGGACGAACCCACACCTCGAGCGTGAACGATGCGTTGGTGAGCTGTGTCCACGTGCCGATCCGGACCGCGTCGTCGACGCCATCGAACGCGAGTGCCCCGGCGACCAAGCCGTCGGCGGCAGCCGTTCCCATCGCAGTTCCGCTGCGGCCATGCGATGTGCGGTCCTTGATCTGGGGCGGTGCGAGCGTCGGGTTCTCGTTCATGTGCCACACGGCCTCGAACGCGTCGTCCCAAACCAACGCCGGTTGCTGCGTCGAGGTCGTCAGCTGATCGTCGCCGTAATAGATGTAGATCGTCGTGTTGGTCGTCGCCGTGATCGTGTTGAGCAGCGGTACGTTCACCCACGCGACTAGACGGCCGGTCAACGGATCGTAGAGCTCGATCTCGTGGGCCAGCGTCGCGCCACCGGCGTCGGCGAACACGATGTCGTCGCCTTCGGCATCGAAGACGTCGCCCGTGGGACGCAACGCCAGCGCAGGATCGGTGACGCTATACAGCATCGGATAGCCCGCGAGCGTGGGCGGCGCGCCGGTCTTGCCCACGAGCGCGCGATCGATCGTGATCGGCTTGCGCTTTGCGAACTGCTCGGGGGCTGGGCCGTCCCGCATCGGACCGTCCGACTCGCCCATCTGCGCGTCGCCGTCGCGGACAGTACCGTGCGGGAACGAGCACGCCGCCAGCAGCGAGACGAACGCCAGCCTCACGCCAGCATTATCGCTCACCCGGCGGCCGTGCGTGAACGCATTCGCGCCGCTATGCAAGTGTGCGTTGCTCCTCGGGCGGCAACAGCTGCTCGAGCTGCCATGCGTGAAAGATGACGCGCTCCTCGGCACGCAGCAGCTCGCGCACGAACTGGTGCGCGTAGAACTGCCCGATCGCGAGCGCACCCGCGCAACAGATGATCAGATAGAACTGCGTCGGCATCGCCGGCAGCTCGTGGAGCCGCGGCATGATGGTGATGCGGCCGTCGGCAAACATGTGGGCGGGCTCGATGACGTCGAGCCACTCGAGCACGAACGGCGTCAATAGCGTGAGCAACCCACCGGCGAAGATCGCGGTGCCCAACAACCGCGTCGGGACGTTGATGCGGTACGCGATCAACACGATCGTCAGCGCGATCGGGAGCATGCCGAGAAGCCCCATCGACCTGCTCAACACGACGAGTGACGCCATGAGCAAGACGAACATCACGCCGCGCTGCCACACGTAGAGCCCGTCGCCGGCGAGTCGGTGAAAAGCGAACGCGCCGCCGAGCAAACCCATGAACGCGACGACGGAGGGCCAGTCGCGCACGCCGAGGTGGATGAAGAACGGCACCAGCGCGAACAACGCGAGCATCGCGAGCACACCGCTCTTGAGCATGCGCAACGCGCGGTCGCGCCAGTACTGATCGAAGGCGACCTGTGCGGCCGGCGGAAGATGCGCGGGTACGTCGGAGAGCAGCCGCGCGAGCGCGCGCAGGGCACGCGCGTGGCCGGGTTCCATGCCGAGCGCGCGGCCGACATCGCGCGCAGCTTCGGTCCGCGCCGCCTGCGTCGAATCGTTCTGCGCGCGCTCGAGCGCTTGCTCGGCACGATGCGCGTGCTCGTCGGCGAGGCGGCGCCTGACCTCGAGATCGCGATCGCCGTCGAGGAAGCGCTCGATCGCCACCTGGAGCTCGCGCACAGACGCAAACCGATCGGCGGGATCCGCAGCGGTCGCGCGCGCAGACACGGCCGCGAGCTCGGGCACCGGCTCGCCGTCGCAGCCGAGGATCTCCTCGAGGATCAGCCCGAGCGAAAACCCATCGCTGCGCGGATCGGCTTCGCCGCGTTTCTGCTCGGGAGCCATGTAGCGCGGCGTGCCGAGCACAGCCCCGGCGCGCGTCGGCGTGTCCATGTCGGGCACCTCGATGCTCTGTTCGGGAAGCGGCGTCTCGCCGCGATGCATGACCTTCGCGATGCCCCAATCGAGCACGTAGACCTCGCCGAAGTCGCCGAGCATCACGTTCGACGGTTTGAGATCGCGGTGCACGACGCCGCGCGAGTGCGCGAAGTCGACGGCGAGGCAGACGCTCGAGAACGCGGTCAATAGGCGGCGCCGCGAGAACCGCGTGCGATCTCCGCGCGCCATCGCGCGTAGCGCTTCTTCGAGCGTGACCCCGCGCACCCGCTTCATCGTGAAGTAGAGATCGCCATCGGGCGTCATGCCCAAGTCGTGGACAGGAACGATCGCCGGATGTTCGAGCTGTCCTTGCAGACGCACTTCGCGCAGGAACCGCGCGCGGTAATCCGGGTTGTCGCGCAGCTCACCGCGCAGCATTTTGACGGCGACGTGGCGCGCGATCCGCGAGTCCTTGCAGAGCTGGATCTCGCCCATCCCACCCTTGCCGAGCTGCTCTACCGACTTGTATCGCTCGGCATCCGCAACCAGCGGCGCGTCATCGATCTCGACAAGCTGGGTACTGCTCTCGTCGACGTTCGTAGGACTTAGGTCACGCGTCTCGAGATCGCGGAGCATGCACGATGGTAACTCGACTCGCGATCGCTAGCGCAGCGCGTTCCGCCGCTCGCGGCTCGCTTCCCGATCGGGAAGGTCTTCCTTTCACGCTCTACCGTGCGACGACCGCGATCGCATTGATGGCAGCGGCGCCCGTCGATGCCACCGCGGTGAGATCGAGCGTCCCGTCGACGATGTCGATGTCGAAGCCCCGATCGATCGCCGACCCGGTCCCACCGCTCGCAGAGCAGCCCCCGCATGCGGCGGTCATGTCGAAGTCGCTCGCGACCGTCACGCCTTCGAGCGCGATGTCGAACACGCGGCTTGCCCCCGACGGCCCGACGCATGGACTTCCACCGAGTCGAAGCTCCGCGAACAACAGCGTGACGCGATAGCTACCCGAAGGGATGTTGGCAATCGCGCACGACAGGGTCGGCGAGAACATCTGCTCGACGAACAGCACCGCGTCGTTCGTTCCGTTGATTCCCGCGGTCGGGGATTCGAACACCGTCCCGTTGCAGATGCCGCCGACGCCAGGATCCGCGGACCACGCGCCGGAGTAGTCGACGCCGGTGTGGGCCGGCCCGCCGATGTTGATCCGAACCGCGAACGCCCGCGCTCCGTCTTCGGTCGTAGCATCGAGCCCACTGCCGTCGACGCCATCCGCATCGTGCCCTCCATCGGGCCTCCCGATCGTGCAGATGCCGTTCGCGCACACGAGACCGGATGGACACGAGCCCTCGGGAGAGCACTGCGCACCGGGCTGCGGGGTCGGGCTGTAGCAGCCCACGCAGATGCAGACCGCACCAAGCCCGACCCGCACCAGCATGTCAGCGATGATAATCCAGCCTCGTCGAGGGTGCAGCGGATTGCGTCAGGCTGCGAGCGCCGCTGCACACCCTGACGAGTCACGGATACGGACATTCGCAGACGTACTCTCGCGTGTTCCCGCAGGGCGCCACTTCCCAGCCGCTGTCGGTGCGCATGAACACGCAGCTCGGCCCTGCGGAGTTGGCAGGCTGAGACCCCGCCCATCGGTCGAACGCCAGGGGCTCGCCATTGATCCAGGCGAAGGTCCCCTCGACCGCCTGATCGGAGAGACCGATCCAGCTCGTCTCATCCATGATCCCCCGCACGTGCACGTTCTCGGCGGCATCGTTGATCACGACGAGATGCGCTTCGGCGCTGGCGCATTGCGTCTGTGCACTGGTCCCGGTGCCGTCGCTGTGCGGCGCGTAGTATTTGCGACCGGTCTGTGCGGCTTCGTATGCCGGGTTCGTCCAGCACGACGGGATGAAACCCGGCGGAGGCGCGTCGGTCTGCGATTGCGAACCACTGCTGCTATCGGATGACGTCCCGCCCATCGTCGCGTCGTCGGCCGGCATCCCGTGTGGAAAGCCGCACGCGCCGAGCCCGATGACCACGAACACTCCCCTCACCGCTCGATGATACTCCTGCGGCTCTGAGCGCGGAGTGGGGAAGAAGGTACCGGTTGGTGTGCGATCAAGCCGCACTCTCGAACCAGCTATGATGAGTAGTGGGCCGAATGTTCGCACTACTGTCGCTGCTCGCCGGAACGGCTTGTGGCCGGCTTTGGTTCGACCCCATCGACACGGCAAGCGACAGCGTTCTCGTCGACGGTCCGAACCCGCTGAGCTGCGAGGGTCTGGCGCCGACGTGTGGGCCGACGAGCACGTCGCCGTGCTGCGATAGTCCGGTGGTGCCGGGCGGAACGTTCTATCGCGGCTACGACGTCGGCACCGACAACATGTATCCGGACATGAGCTTCCCCGCGACGGTGAGCTCGTTTCGCCTCGACAAGTACGAGATCACGGTCGGGCGCTTTCGCCAGTTCGTGAACGCGGGCTTCGGCACGCAGCAACAGCCGCCCGAAGCGAACGCGGGTGCGCGGACTCTGAACGGCATGGAGAGCGCCGGTTGGGACCCATCCTGGAACGCGAGTCTCGAGGTCGATACGGCGACGCTCATCGCCGCGCTCGATTGCGACGCGAGCATGCACACGTGGACCGACCCGCCGGGCGCAAACGAGAATCGACCGCTCAACTGCATCACGTGGTTCGAGGCGATGGCGTTCTGCGCGTGGGACGGCGGCTTCTTGCCCACCGAGGCCGAGTGGAACTTTGCGGCGGCGGGCGGCAGCGTCGCTCGGGCCTATCCGTGGTCGAGCCCGCCCAGCGACATCGTTATCAATCGGATCTATGCGAGCTACTGGGACACCACGGACGGCTGCGTCGGCGACGGGGATCCTGCCTGCACGCTGACCGATCTCCTCCCGGTCGGAAGCTTGCCGGCCGGCGACGGCCTGTGGGGCCAATCGGATCTCGGCGGCAACGTCTGGGAGTGGTTGCTCGATTGGTCGGCAGCGCCACTCGAGTACGCGATGACGACATGCATCGACTGCGCGAACCTCACGCCGTCGCCCAATCGGACCATGCGCAGCGGTTGCTTCGGCATCGGTGCCGAGAACGCTCGCGGCGCCGCGCGCAGCGTCGCCGGGCCAACGGCTCGCCTCTACGTCACCGGCGCGCGTTGCGCACGGCGAGAATAGGCTGGCGCTGGTAACGATGATTGATCTGCTCGAAGAAGTGATCGTGACGCCGCGCCGTGCGTTTCCGCGGTTGCCAGATCTGCAGGTGATCGAGCGCCCCGGCTGGCTGCAAATCGTCACGCCCTCGATCAAGACCGGGGGCCTGAACGAAGTCATCTATTCGTTACTCGACGAGCAGAACGCAGATGCGGCGATCGACGCGGCAATCGCGACGTATCGCGACCTCGGGCTGAAGTTCCGCTGGAACGCCGGTCCGGGCAGCGGTCCGGCCGACTTGTGCGAACGCCTCGAGCGACGCGGCGTTATTCCGAGTTGGGGGCGCGGCATGGCACGGTCGACGGACGGCGGCGGCCCTCTCGGCGATGTTGTCGAAGTCGACGCCACAACCGTCGACCACTACACCGACGTGATGGCGGCCGGGTGGAATGCAGATGGCGCTGCGCTCCTTGCGCAGCACCGTCACGTGCTCGCGGAAGGTCGGCAACGTCTCTTCGTGGGTTATTGCGACGGCGTGCCGGCAGCGGCGGCGAGCTACGTCCCATTCGCGCGCTCCGCATTCTTGATGGGCGGCGTCGTGCTCACGAGCTACCGCGGCCGCGGGCTGTACCGCGCACTCGTGCACGCACGGCTGGCCCACGCCCGCGCGCGGGGTATCACGCTCGCGACCGCGCACGCCCGCGAGTCCACGTCGGCGCCGATCCTCGAACGGATCGGGTTCGAGACGGTGTGCCGGTTTCCGATGTGCTTCGGCTGACCAGAGAACGCAGTGTTCTTCTCGAGCGTTGTTTGCGACGCGCGCACCTTCGAGTGCACGCGTGCCGCTACGACTTCGGTTTCGGGATCGGCGGTGGCTCGTCAGCAACTGCCAGGATGTCGCCGCTCGCGAGCTCGATCGTCTGATCCGGTGACCGCGCGAGCGTCGGATCGAGCTCCGGCTCGGGTTCCGCCGCCTTCTTGCCGGTCATGCGAGCGATCAGATTGCCGACGCCGCCGGCGAGCCGCGCGAGTGGACCTTTCTTGGTCTCTAGCGCGGCGGTCTCCGCGGCCGTTTCCTCGACCGAGACAGGCTCGGGCGCGATCGGCTCGGGTGGCGCCGCCGCGACAGGTGCGGCTCGCGCGCGCTTCGTCATCACCGGCTTCGGTTTCGGCGTCGCCTTCGCTTTCGCCTTCGCCTTCGCCTTCGGTTTCGACGGCGCCTTCGCCTTCGCACCCGTCACTTTCTTACGAGGCTTGGCCGCGGCCTTGGTCTTGACCTTGGGTTTGGCCTTGGACGCTGCGGGTTTCGGCCTCGGCTTCGCTTTAGCTTTGTTCGCAGCCATGAGCCGACGCTAGCGCGAATTTGGCTCGAGCATGAACTAGTCAGACGCCATCGCACGAAAACAATGACGCTGCAGGCATCGCGTGCGGGGTCGTCGTGTCATCGCCGAGCTGACCCGAGGCGTTCGCGCCCCACGTGAAGATCTGATCGCCGATGACGGCCGCGACGTGCGTGTACCCCGCCGAGAGCTGCTTCGCACCGGTCAACGCGAGCTGGATCGGCGTCGGCCGCAACATCATCGAGCCGTCGCCGACTTCACCATTGACGTTCGCGCCCCAGCACCACACCTCGCCCGCGACGGTGACAGCACACGTGTGCGTGCCGCCGCTGTCGAGCTCCGCAATCTGCGTGAGACCCGGAACGTCGATGGGACTCCACTGCCAGTTGCTACCACCGTAGCCGAGCGCGCCATCGAGACCCTTGCCCCAGCACGTCGCCGTTTGCTGCGACGTGACCGCGCAGCTATGCAGCCTGCCTCCGCTGACGCGTGCGCCGAGCATCGGCACCGCAATGCTTGGCGTGCTGTACGGCTCTTCGCTGTCGGGCGTGAAGACGTTGTTGCCGAGCTGGCCGCAGCAGTTGTAGCCCCAGCAGCGCACTTCGTCGTTGTCGAGTCGCGCGCACGCATGCCACTCGCCCGCCGAAAGCGCGGTCGCTGGACGCGGCAAGTTGATCACCTGGATCGGCGTGTACGCGTCGGGCGGTCGGTTCGTCGACGAGCCCGGCGCGCCATCGCCGAGCTGGCCGTAGAAGTTATGTCCCCAACACCAGACGGTCGTATCGTCGCGTGCGCAGCTGAAGCGTAAGCCGGCGCTGATCTCACGCGCGACGAGGCCGCTGATTGGCGTCGTCGGCATCGACCGACCCATTGTGTCGCCGAACCCGAGCTGACCGCGATTGTTGAGGCCCCAACACCACACGAGCCCGTCCGCATTTCGTGCACACGTGTGGTCGCCGCCGGCGCTGACTTCGACGGCATTCTCGAACACACGGATCGGTTGCAAGCGCGGCGTGGTGGTGGCGCCGTCACCGATCTGGCCGGACGTATTGTCGCCCCAGCACCACACGCCGCCATCGCGACTCACCGCGCAGGTATGCGCGCCACCTGCTGACAGGCTGAGCACGCACGGTCCGCCCCCCGTGGGATCGCGCTCGGCGTCTGACAGCGGCGCGAACCCGACCCGACCGCAGCCGGTAAGCACCGCAAACGCCGCAACGAGCGCCCGCACTCGCACCCATCGATGCTACCGCTTCGCCGGCGCGCCCAGCGATCAATGTAACGAGGCAAGTTGCACAGCTCAGTTGCAGCGAACAAACCGAGCCTCGAAGCGACCTTTCTTGTTGCAGACGTAAACTGGCGACACGCAGCATCCCGCTGCGTACGTGCACTCGATCCCCTTCGGGCTGCACGGATGATTGACGTTTGGCGCCGTCACCGGGCAGCCCTTTGGCAGCGGCTTCGCCGGACAACTAGCGTCGCTCGGTGCTGCGCTCGGTTGTGCTGCAACGGTGGCATCGGCCTGTACCGCCGGCGCTGTGGTTGCCGCCGGCGTTGCTACTGCCGGCGTCGGCGCGGCAACCGATGTCTCGGCCGGCGCAGCCGTCGGCGCTGGTGGCGCGGCGGGACGCGGCGACTTCGAGCTGCATGCGAGCACGACGAGAGCGATTGCTATGCACCAAGCGGCGCGCTGCTGCGGCATGACGCAGTCTCGCAGATCACTTGGACGGGCGCACGTGAACCAGCGTGTGCTTGCCATCAGCGAACTCGACCTCGATCCGCTGCCCGTCGCGCGAAATCACGGCGCCGCGGCCAAACTTCGGATGATCGATGAGCTCACCGACGGCAAACGTTTGGTTTGCAGCGTAAGGGCGAGCGGACCGCTCCGGGGCGTGCCACACGATATGCACGAGCTCGGTGAGACTGTCGAGTAACGACTCGGCGACAGCAGCGGGCGTCCTCGGCACACGCGCGTCGGCGGCACGCTGAATGGCGACGTCGCGCGGCGTCAGCCGGTGCGTGATCGGCTGATCGATCCGATCCGCGGCGGCAGCATCGGCACGAGCGATCACGGCTTTGGCGCGATCGATCGCGGTACGCGCGACGCGGTCGATGAGAGCGTTTCTCGCGTCCACAAGTTGCCGTTGCACCGCTTGCACGGCATCGAGCGGAACCTTCGGTTGCTTCATCATCCGCATGCCACGGTCGTCGAGCTGCGCCGCGATCTTGTCGAACGCCGGGAGGTAGCGCGGTTCGCACAGCTCGCGCGCGTTGGCGATGATCGTGTTGCGCATCTGCGGCACAGACAGCTCGGCGTCGACTGCGCCTGCGAGCGCGGTGACGACCTCGGCGCGCACGTTGCCCGGCAGCGCGATGGTCTGATCGGCTTCGTCAGCGAGCGTCAGCCCGAGCGCGGCGATAACGCAGTTCGCGAGCTGACCGGGCTTGGCATTGCGAGGTCCACCGCCGTCGAGATCGATCGCCTCGATCTGTGCAACGAGCGCCGGAACGAGCGTCGGATGATCGTAAAACGCGGAGCGGTCGCTCGTGTCGAGCGGCGCAAACGCTTGTTCGAGCTCGACCAGCACGCGATCGAGGCCCGCTCGCACACAAATGTCGAAGAAACCGGCGAACAGATCGCGCGCGAGCGATGCGATATCGGTCTTGGGTTTTCGGCTGTCCACCAAGCGCGCCGCGTGTTCCTGAAGCGACGGGAGAAGACGGCGCGGAAAGTCGATCGCAGGCATGCCCGCATCATACGCGTCGGCGGCGATCGTGCGGCTGTGCGCGCAGATAGACGTTACTGCGGGCACGCAGCGGTGCTGCAAACGCCATAGATGTCGGCGACCGGTCCAGGCGACGTGCCGCAGCAGATCTCGCCCGCTGCGGTATCGCAGTCCGCATCGCCATGACACATCACCTCGGTGATCTCACCGGTCGTTCCGCAGATGCCGGTGTTCCCAGCGGCAAAAGCTAGGCGCCGCGATATGCGAACCACCACAGCGCAACCGCGGCTGCGATGACGAGGACAACGGCAAGCGCGAGCCACCACCACGACCGCGGCTGTACAAGCGTGGTCGCGTCGAGTCGGTTCGCAACCTCCGCCATCGTCGGCCGATCGCTAGGGTCCTTCGCGAGACACGCGAGTGCGAGCGTCGCGAGCGATGCGGGATATGGCGCACGCACGGTCGGCGGCGGCGGATCCATCTCGGCGTGCTGATAGAGAAAGCCGATCTGCGTGTCGGAGTTGAACGGCAGCCGCCCAGCGATCGCGTCGTAGAGGATGACGCCCATCGCGTAGACATCGCTTGCTGCGGTCGCGCGCTCGCCCTTCACTTGCTCGGGAGACATGTACTGCGCGGTGCCGAGCATGCGGCCTTCGGTGGTCATCGACGAGTGATCGACGGCGCGTGCGAGCCCGAAGTCGGCCACCTTCGCCTTGCCGGATCTCGTCAGCAACACGTTCGACGGCTTGACGTCGCGATGCACGACGCCTGCGCCATGCGCGTAAGCGAGCGCCTGCGCGGTCTCGACCAGTGCCGGCAGCACCTTCTCGGCCGTGCCATCGCGATGAATCAAGCGCTCGAGCGAACCGCCGCGCACGAGCTCCATGACGAGGAAGTGACGTGCGCGCGACGAACCAACGTCGAGCACGCGCACGATGTTGGGATGCTCGAGCCGCTTTGCGGTCTCCCCTTCCCGCTTGAACCGTTCGACCGCGTCTTCGTCGCGCGCGTGCACGGCGTCGAGGACTTTGATCGCGACGTTCGGTCCGCTCTTCTGCGCGCCGAGGTACACCGCACCAAAGCCACCCTGACCGAGCAGTTCCTTGAGGGTGAATTTGCCGACCTTCGAGCCGGTCAGGCCCTTGGGTGCGGACTTGGCTGCTGCTGCTGACCCCACGCGAAGACCTTCATCATACCTAACGCAGCGACGCTGGAAGCAACCCGCCTGGTCCGCGTCGCTCGATCACGAGGTACGCGTAATACAGCAGTCCGTAGGCGCCGACATAGAACGCCCAGATGCCGAACGTGCCCGCACCCGATTTACTGCCCTTGCGCACGTTGGTGAACAGATCTTTGAGCCAAGGGCCAAGGACGCCCGCGGCAAACGCAAACCCCGCTCCCGTCAGCACGAGGATGATTCCTGCGCGCCAGTAGACGTCGCGCACGTGCTGTCTGACCTTGTACGTCACGATGTCTTCGAGCAGCGCAACGACCAAGAGCACGAGAGGAATGATCAGCGCGGTCCGCGCGCGAAACGGCGAGCCCATCCAGTGAGTGAACACCGGCGCGAGAAAACGCGCCACCGCCTTTGCCGCCGCAGGCCCGCAATTACCGACGGCGTCGGCGGCGCAGCACGCCAAGCACGCACAGCGCCAGCACGAGCGATGAGCCCGATGCTCGGCCGCGCGTATCGCAGCAGCCGCTCGGCTCCTCGACGTCGCCGTCGTCGTCGGGCGGCGGATCTTCGCCGGGTGGCGGCGTCATGTCGGTGGGGTCGCAGCTCGCGGCTGGAACGCCGTCCTCGATCGTGATCGCGATCTTGACATCGAGCGCACGCGTCGGATCGACGCTGTCGGTCACCGTGACGGTGAGCGAGTCGGCGCCGGTTGCGTCGGCCGCGGCGCACACTTTGACAAGGCCGTCATCGCGAACGTGCGCCGTGCCGTGCGTCGGCGCGGCCTTGATCGAGTACGTGTGCTGCTGGCTCTTCGGATCGTTGTGGGTGATCTGCGTCTCCGCGCCGTTGCCCTTGACGACCGTGATCGCGGCGGCGGTCGGCGTCGGTCCCTTCGCGACCGGAACGCCCGCGACCATCTCGATCCAATCGATGATCTTGTCGGGGCGCACGTAGATGCCACCGTCGGTGCACGGATACGTCGCGTCGTCGTACGCGCGCGACGTCACGCCCGCGAGAAACGATCCGTATTCGGTGACCGTGTAGAGCGGGCCGCCCGAGTCGCCCGGGCACGTGTCGATGCCCATGCCGCCGGCGCCGAGCTCCGCCGCGGGCGCGATGCCGGCGACGCAGCCGGGCTTCTCCGTGCAATCGAAGTCCGTGATCGTGGTCATCGCCTCCTGGAGGTCATCGATATATGTGCTCGCGTTGCGATCGACCGCGCCGTAGCCGACGATCGCGACCGGCGCACCGTTCTTGATATCGAACCGCGCCCAACCGGTTGCGATCGGTCGCGGCGTTTTGGTCGATGCGGTCGTCAACGTCAGCACGGTGATGTCGTACGTGGCTTGCGACTGCGGATACTCGAAGCGCTGCTTTACCATCAGCGTCTCGCCCTCGGCCGGACGCGCGAGCGACGTGGTTCCGACGAGGATGCTGCGCAACGAAGTGTCGTTGCAGTGACCAGCCGTGAGCGCGACCGTCGGTGCGATCAGCGTGCCGGTGCAGCCTTGCGAACCATTGAACATCACGGCGGCGACGTCGGGCCACTTACCAGCGGTGGCTGCACTGCCGCCCATCACCTCCGACTCGTCGACACCGAAGTCGATTGGTTCAGCGCATCCGACGGCCGCGATCAGACACAGCGCTCCACCCGCGTGCTTCATGAGGGAACTCTCGCACCGACGAGCAGTGCCGCCGAGGACGCGGGAGCTGTCACCTGCTCGCCAGGCGGTACACACCAAGTGCAAAGTCGAGAACCGTCACTCACACGGTCGCGATCGCGATGCGGTTAGACAGGTTCAGTCAGCGCGCGGCAGCCAGATTCTGAACGTCGATCCGCGGCGCCGGTTGTCGATCGAGACGTGCCCTCCTGCCGAGCGCATGAGCCGCGTAATGCTCGAGAGACCAAGGCCGGTACTGGCGGTGGTGCGGTTGGCGTTGTGAATCGAATCGTTCGTGTTGTCTCCGTCGTGGTCGACCGCGATCTGGATCCAGTCTCCTTCCGGCGCGTCGTCGGGCTCCACTCCGTCGACGAGGTGCGACGAAGTCGTGACGATGATGCGGTCGGTCTTGCGACGCGGCTCGGCGGCGTCGGCAATGAGCGCGAGCAGCATGCGCTCGAGCTCTGAACGCTCGACCCTGACCGCAGCGAGCGGCTCCTCGAGCCGAGTTGCGACCTTCGCGTGGTGAGCGATCGCGCGCATGGTCTCGGTCAGCTCGCTGATCACCGTGTTCGCGCACGTCCGCAATGATCCGGAACTACATTGGGCCGGCAGAATGGGTTTGAGGATCTTCGCCGCACGATCACAACCCTCGACCAGTAGCCTCGTGAGGTCGAGCGCCTCGGGATAACGATGAGCGAGTGCGTCGGCGGCAAACATGACCGGGACCAGCGCGTTGCGTGCGTCATGCGCGATGCTCGCAGCAATGATGCCGGCAGGCTCGGTCTCTTCGAACGAGCGAACCGTTGCCGCGAGAGTAACGGCCTCGACGGCGAGCCGCACGATCCCCGCGAGGTCATCGGGCGTGACAAAGATCGACATCTGGATCAGGAGCTCGTCGTCGTTCCAGATCGAGATGCCCTTGTCGTCGTCGGTGATGTGGATGGTCGAGAGATCGGCAACGGAATCAGTGAGCTCGAGCCCGGCGCGGGCAAGTGCGCCCGTTATCGTGATTCGGCGAGCCTCGTCGGGACTACACACAGACACCAGTGGCTGCATCCCTTCGAGATTCGAAGAATGGTGATTCTGGAGCGGGCCGAATGCGCCTGAAACCGATGCGGAGCGCGCCATTACCGGCTCCGGCGGTGCGAGGGACTCGCGCCCGTCCACTTGCGATATGCGCGGCGAAAGCCGCTGACGTCTTCGAATCCGAGCAGAAATGCGACCTCGCTGATCGACATGCCGCGCGCAGCTAGTAAGGGCTCTGCCATTTCGCGGCGCACGTCATCGACCATCTGCCGATGCGTCACCCCGAGCTCGTGGAGATGGCGCTGCACCGTGCGCGGCGACGCATGCAATGCGCGAGCGGTCGACGCGACCGAAGGGCGCCCGGCATGAAGCGTACGCGCGATTGCATCGGCGACGCGCTGGAGAACCGTTTGACCACGCGGCAGCCGCCCGAGGAGCACGGCGAGATGCCGATCCAGCACGATCGCGAGACCCGGCTTCGCCGTGCGCACCGGAAGCTGGAGCTGCTCCGCTGCAAGCACGAGCTCGTGCGCCGAACCGCCGAAGTGTACCGGGCAGCGAAAGAGCGCGCGGTAGGGGCGCACGTCGGCTGGCGCACGATGCGCGAACCGAACCTCGTGCAAGCGAAACGAGCGACCGCATAGCTCGCGGATGCGCAGTACGAGGACGGCAAGTGCACTCTCGACGCGGTCCCGCGGATCGTGAGCCACGAGGCGGCGAACGCGGACCCACTTCGCGCTGCGCACGAGCTGAATCGCGAGGTCGTCACCGATGACGCGATAGAACCGGTGCATGCGATCGATGATTTCTTCGAGGGTCGAGCTCGCCCACATGGCGTAGTCGAGCGCCTCGAACGTTCCGAGGGCCGCGCACTCAGCGACGTGGAGGCCGAATACGGGATCGTCGGAGCGAATGGCCGCGAGATCCCAAGCGCGGCGCGCCGCGCGGAGCGAGATGCGACCATCAGGGTTGGCTAGCACCGCCGGATGGATGTCGATCTCGTGCAGTAGCGCCGGCACGTCGACACCGCGCTCCGCGGCATACGCGAGCATGACACGCGGACCGAGCACGCTCGCCGTGCTACCTAGCTCGGCTCCGCGCGGCGAATCCAACATCGATCAGGTGTGTCCACACGACGTGCCAGTACGATCCGCCGCAGTTTCGCGATCGGTCGCGCGCGCGTACGTCACGGCCGCATGCGGTGCGCACGCGTACCCGACCAACCGCAACGCTGCGTCGAATGCTCTAGCCGGTCGCGACAGTCACGGCGGCTGCAACGGAAGCTCTGCGATGAACGTCGCGCCTTCGCCCGGCTCGGACAGCGCCCGCAGCGTGCCTCCGTGCGCGATCGCGGTCTGATATGCGATATACAGGCCGAGGCCGAGACCACCGTAGTTGCGCGACGACACCGCGCGTTCGAACGGTCCGAAAATGCGCTCGCGATCGTCGGGCGAAATCCCAGGTCCGCGATCGCGCACGGTAAGGATCGCCGTGTCGGGGTTGCTGCTCACCGTGACCGCGATCGGCGCTTGGGGTGCGTACTTGATCGCGTTGCCGATCAGGTTCTCGGCGATCTGCTCGACGCGCAGGCGATCCCACGTGCCGCGCACGGTACCGACCGACTGAAACTCGAGCGCGATGCCGGCGGCCGCTGCTGTTTCGCTGAAGCGGTCGACGAGCTCGTGCACGATCTCTGCGAGATCGAGTGACTCGCGTTGCAGCGTGAGCTGGCCACTGGTGATGCGCGAGACATCGAGCAGATTGTCGACGAGACCGATCAGGCGCTTGCTCTGGCGTAGCGAGGAATCGAGCTTGCGCCGGATGCGCGCATCGACCGCGGGCTGACCCGCAACGTCCTGGTGCAGGCTGTTCATACGCAGCTGGAGCGTGGTGAGCGGCGTGCGTAGCTCGTGCGAGGCGATCGACAGGAACTCGTCGCGCGCCTGGACGGCCTGCTCGGCAGCGTCGTACGCGCGGCGGAGATCGTCGAGGTCGGTGTACGTGCCCAGCCACGCGACGATCCGTTCCCCTTCGAGCTCAGGCACCGCACGACACAGATGCCAGCGGAATACGCCATCACGGCGCTTCAGCCGGCACTCGAGCTGAAATACCTGCCCGGTCGCGAGCCCGTCGAGCCACTTCGTCGCGCATCGATCCGCGTCGTCGGGGTGCACGAGCGACACCCAGTTCCAGCCGTGCGCGTCGATCGGTTCTTGGCCGGTGTACTCGAACCACCGCTGATTGAAATACGTGATCGCGCCGTCGGGCGCTGCGGTCCACACGATGTGCGGGATGGCTTCGGCGAGGTTGCGGTAGCGCTGTTCGCTCGCGGTGCGCACCGCCGCAACCTCGAGCTCGCGCTCGCGGCGCTCGGCGGCACGCAATGCGTCGGCTTGGGCGAGGATGCGTTGGTCTTTGCGAAACAGGTCGACGAAGATTCCGACTTTTGCCCGTAACACGTCCGCGTCGAGTGGCTTGGTCATGTAGTCGACCGCGCCCACCGAATAGCCGCGGTAGATGTGCTCGATATCCGGCGCGCCGGCCGTAATGAAGATGATCGGCGTGTGCCGAGACCGCTCGCGCTCTTTGATGATCGCGGCGAGCTCGAAGCCATCCATGATCGGCATCACGACGTCGATCATGATCACGGCGAAGTCACGATCGAGGAGTTGCTTGAGAGCATCGGTACCCGACGTGACCGACACGAGCTCGAGCTCTGGCGACTCGAGGACGCTCTCGACCGCGAGCAGGTTCTCGCTACGGTCGTCGACGATGAGGATCTGAACGGTGCGCGTCATGATCGAGTCAGCCGCGAGCGCCGACCGTCTCACTCCCCGCCGCGCATAGGCAACAGAACTCGGAAGCTGGTGCCGCGCCCCGTCTCGCTGAACACCGCGATCCGGCCCCCGAAGCCGGCGATGATACTGTGGCTGATCGAGAGCCCGAGGCCGGTGCCTTGACCGACGGGCTTCGTCGAGAAGAACGGCTCGAACACGCGGCCGATCAAGTGCGGCGGGATGCCCGAGCCGGTATCGGTGATCTCCACGATCACGGTGTCGCCCTCGATCGCCGACTGCACGCGGATCTCGTGCGCATCGACATCGCCCTCCGGGATTGCCTGCGCGGCGTTGGTGAGCAGGTTCAAGAACACCTGACCGAGCTGGCCTTCGTTGGCCATCACGATCAACGGATCAGGGTAGTGGGTCGACAGCCGGGCGCGCCGGCGAATCTCGTTGTTCGCCAGCTTCACCGCGGCGTCGAGGGGTGCGCGGACATCGACGAGCCTGAGGCGGATGTCGTCGGGTCGCGAGAACGCTCGAATCGCGGTCGTGATACCTCGAATCCGCTCGGCGCCTTCGAGGGCGTCGTGGAGGAGCTTGCCGAGCTGCGCCATCACCGCACGATTGGCGTCGCTCGTGGCGGATGGGAGCAGGCGCGATGCCTGCTGCAGCTCGAGCAACAGGTACGTCAGCGGATTGTTGATCTCGTGCGCGAGGCCCGCGGCCAGCGTGCCGAGCGCGGCGAGGCGCTCGGTCTGCGCGAGCTTGGCGGAGTCGAGACGCCGCTGTTGCGCGTTGAGCACGCCTTCGATCGATTCGAGCAGCGTGTCGATATCGAGCGGCTTGCGCAGATACATGTCGGCGTCGACGGCGAGCGCAGTGGGGCTATTGCTCGCAGAGATCACCACGAGCGGCGTGGTCGCGAGCGAAGGATCGCTGCGCTGTGCGACGCGGAACTGCCAGCCATTGACCTTGGGCATCATCAGGTCGAGCACGACGACGTCGGGGCGAAACTCCCGCATCTGCCGCAGCCCGGTCTCGCCGTCGGTCGCATAGACGACCGAATGGCCCCGCTCGACGAGCGCGTCGCCGAGGGCCTCGCACAGGTCGACGTCATCCTCGACCAAGAGGATCCGGCGTCCTGCCGCTTCGGTGTCCGTGACGTTCTCCATTGGCGCCGTCTGCATGAACGCGGGCTCGTCTCGAAAGGGTCCCGCGGAGCGACGACAACGATCAATACAGCAACAAACTGCATCGCTCGGCACGAATCCACACGACCGCATCTGTGCGAGTTCGCGCAGCGAGCGCATGCGCCGCGGCGACGACGAGGCAAGCCCGCGTCGTACAGTGATCACATCAGGCACGAACATTGAGTGTTGGCGATCTTCATGGGGCGGGGGCAAACGACACCGAAGCAGATGTCGGTTCCGCGGAGCACCGCGGAGCCACCACGCTGTCTCTCTTGTGGCTCGGGCTGCGAGCTAGTACTGCTTCGGTGTATGCGGCTCTTCTGCGCCGAGTGCGCGCAGCGAGCAATTCCTTTTGACGCGCGCGATCCCTACGACGAGATCGGCGGCGGAGGCGGTGGAGATTGACGCTTAGAACGAAAGAACCGGGTGACACGGAGGTCCGCACCTCGACCACCATCGAAGGTGGCACCGACAGTCCCAGTGCTATGCGTGCGGGTCTCGACGAGGTCGAGCGCCTCGTCTCGCTCGGCTTCTTGGCCGGCGGCATCGCCCACGAGATCAACAATGCGCTGACGTCGATGCGGCTCAGCCTCGGCCGACTGGTCAGCTTCGAGATGTCTCGACGGCCGATGACGAGCGAGCGCATGCACCGTGTCGAGCTGCTGCAAGACGTCCGCGAAGGGGTGTCGCGCATCGAGCGAATCGTGCGCGAGCTCAAAGCGTTCTCTCACGTCGACGACGGGCCAGCTCGCGCGATCGACGTCGAGGCCGAGCTCGACATCGCACTCCGGTTCGTCGAGCACGAGATCCGTCATCGCGCGCAGCTGATGTGCAACTACTCGCCGCTGCCGCCGGTGCGCGCGCGGGCCGCAGAGCTGCGCCAGGTGTTCGTCAATGTCCTGCTCAACGCGATCCATGCGATCCGGCCGGGTGAAGCCAACAGCCAGGAGATTCGCGTCCGGACCCGCACCGACGACCGGCGCCGGGCGATCATCGAGATCTCCGATACCGGCGCCGGCATCCGGCCCGACGTGGCGCGCCGGATCTTCGAGCCGTTCTTCACGACGACGCCCGGCCTCGGCCTTGGCCTTGGCCTCGCGCTGTCTCGCGACGTGATCGCTTCGCTCGACGGCGAGATCACGATCGACAGCATCGCCGGCACCGGAACGACCGTACGGATCGCGATCCCGTCGACCCCCGAGCAGGTCCAAACCGTGACCGTCGAGCAGGAGCTGGCCACGGCGGTACCGACCGAGCGTCGACGCGTCTTGATCATCGACGACGATCGGCCGGTCGCTGCCGCCATCGCGCTCGAGCTCGGCGATCACGACGTAGTGGTCACCGAGAGCGGCCGTGAAGCGCTCGAGCTGCTGCGCCGCGAGAAGGACTTCGACCTCATCCTCTGCGATCTGATGATGCCCGAGGTCACCGGCATGGACGTCTACGAGTCGCTGCGCGCGATCGATCCGGCGCTCGTCGAACGCGTCGTGCTCATGACCGGCGGTGCGTTCACGCCGGCGGCGCGACAGTTCCTATTCGAGGTCAACGCACCACTAATCGAGAAGCCGTTCGAGGCGGGCGCACTCCAGGCGCTCGTCGCCGCGGCCCCGCGACGCCCGTCGCGAGAAGACGAGCCCGGCTCGCATCACGCTCGCCGCGGCGTACCGACGACGCGCGACCTGAGCTGATCAGGGACGAAATCGCCGAGCAAGGTCGGCGAGAAGCGCGAGCCGCGCCTCAGAGCCGGGAAGCTGCGCGACCCACTCGCGGATGTAGTCGAGATCGAGTTGCGGTAGCGCGGCGAGCATGCGCTCGAGGTCGGCAACATCCTTCGTGCGCCCGAACAGGAGTTTGAGCACGCAGAGATCTTCGGCGGACAGGAACCAGTAGCGCTGCCCCGACGGATAGGCAAGCTGCACGCGGCGGGCACGCATCGCGTGAAAGTGCGGATGATCGCCAACGAAGACATCGACGAGGGTGCGTCCCGATCGACCGGTGAACATTCCGATGCGTGCAACCGAGCCGGCCGCATCCGCGCGATTGACCATCACGCCTGCACGCTCGAGTGAATCGAAGATGCGATCCAGCTCTCCCGCCGCAGCAAACACCGAGATATCGACGTCCTTGGTGTCGCGCGGGATGGCCCATGCGGTAAGCGCGAGAGCGCCCCCGATCGCGTAGTCGAGGTGGTCCTCCTCGAGGCATGAAGCGATGTGCGCGGAGACGTCGAAGGCCGTCATCGCAGGTTACGAAGCGCGACCAGTAACGCGATCGATTCCGTCGGCAGCGGTTCGCGGGTCATCACGCGAGCGAGCTGTTCGGGCGGGAGCTGGCTCAAGAAGTGGTCCGCCATCGCACACATCTGCTCGAGCTCGGCAAGGCGCTCGGTCGGGGTGGTATCGCGCCAGACCTCGACCTCGGCGCGCACGTGGTCGTCACTCGCGAAGTGGGCAACTTGTGCCTCCAGCATCGCGAGCTGCTCGGCCGTGTAGGTGCCCGCCACGTCGCCAGGATAGCACTTCGCGGTTGGACACGACGTGACCCGCGCTAGCCGTACTCGATCTGGATCGTCTCGATCACGGTGGTCATCGCCGCCTTGACGACCTCGACGTCTGGATCGCGCACGATCACGTAGCCG
>DATDCH010000134.1:0-23422 GCA_036524455.1 Kofleriaceae bacterium
CAGCACGGCGACGATGCGGTTCGATCGACGCAGGCGCGAGATCGCGACCCGCACGAAGTAGTTGCGAGCAGCAAGACGACTGCGGCTACGGCACGCGACCACCAACCGCGAATCGCGAAGCTGAGCAACCCACGTGGGTACGAGCCCGCGCGCTCGAGCACGGCGACGATGCGGTTCGGTCGAAGCTGGCCAGCGAGATCGCGACCCGCACGAAGTAGTTGCGAGCAGCGAGACGACTGCGGCAGGACGAGCCGCGCGCTCATACCCACGTGGGTACGAGCCCGCGCGCTCGAGCACGCCGACGATGCGGTTTGGTCGAAGCTGGCCCGCGAGATCGCGACCCGCACGAAGTAGTTGCGAGCAGCGAGACCGCGGCAGGCAACGCAAATAGCGAAGCGGGGTGCTGAGCAACCGACGTGGGTACGAGCCGCGCGCTCACACCCACGTGGGTGCGAGCCCGCGCTCGAACACGGCGACGATGCGATAGCAGGGGTGCAGCTGAGCAACCCACGTGGGTACAAGGCCGAGCACGGCGATGCGGCGCGCGCGACGACTCGGCGCGCGCGTCGTGCGAGGGGCCTACCTACGGCAGGTACGCGAGGTCGACGCAATTACGCGACTCGGGATTACCGAGTCCGCTGTCTTCCGGAATCAGGCACACGCGGTTGAAGCCGGCCTCGAGTGCCGGCATCACATCGAGCGCGGTCGCGCCGCCGAAGTCGACCGTTTGCTTCGCGCCGATCGGCGCAAAGGCAGTGCTCGCGCGCTGCAAGTCGAACCGATCACCGATGGTGCCGAGCACGTGAAATGTCGGCATCGTGCTGCGCGTGATCACCGGCACCATTCCGTCGAACATCACGCCAGCGTGCGCGGAACCGATATTGCCGCTAACGGTCGCCGCATCGATCCGGACGCGGCCGCTGCGCCCATCACCACCGTCGCCCGCGCCACCGAGCATGACGCCCGCCATGCCGCCGACGCCGCCGACGACACTGATGCCATTCACCATGACCGTTGCACCTGATCGCAACACGACCACACCTCCCGAGCCACCACCGCCTGCGGCTTGGAGGAGACTGCCACTGCCACCGACGGAGCCATTCGACGAGATCATCCCGCCCACGGTCACGTTACCGCCCGCCGACAACTCGAGCGTGCCGCCGCCACCACCGCCGAAAACGTTCGAGCCACCGCCGCCGCTGCCTGCATTCGACATGTAGCGCGTGATGAGCGAGTCACCGATCATCGGACCGGCGGAGCCGGGGTTGCTGCCGCCATCTTCGGCGGCAGTGGCGAAACCGGCGCCGCCACCCCCCTTCGATCCGTTGACACCCTGCTTGCCGTGCCCCGGCCCCGTCCCGTCGCTCTCCTGGCCTCCGCCCGCAAAGCCACCCGGCCCAGGCGTCGCACTGTTCGCAGGCGCGCTGACGTTGATCGCATTCGTGATCGAAATGCTCGACGTCGCGCGCACGATGACCTTCCCCGTACCGGTCCACGCGAGGTTCGTGACCGACACGCGCGAGTATTCCTTTGCCGGTGTCGACGTAGTCGTTGTTGCGACCGTCCCGGTCGTGCCGGTGAGCTCGTCGAGGCCTTTGAGCTGCCACATCGACATGCCCTCGACGGTGCCACCCATCGGGTTTGGTTGCGTCACCTTGACGACGAGATCCAATGTCACTGCGGACGTCAGCGCTGGATCGACGCGCGCGATCACCTTGACTGCGATCAGATCGCTGCCTGCCGAGATCACCGGTGGCTCGTCGACGATCTCGATCATCGCCGTGCCTGACGTCGGCATGATCGACACGGTCGCGCCGTTCACGATGTTGCTGCCACGTATGACGAGCACCGCCGGCCTGCTGTTGTCGTCGCCTTGACCTTCGAGCAGCGTCGGCGAGTCGACACTCGTGATCATCAGATTTACCGGGTTCGCATCCGGCATCGCATCGGCCGCGCGCGCATCCGGCTCCGGCCGGTCGATGTTGTTCTCGTTGTAGATCAACGAGCAACCACCGACGAACACCGCCGGAATGAGCTTTGCCAGCTGCTGCCCCATACGCCGATTATATCCGTCGATTCTCGACGGGCGGCGACTCACGAAAGACTCACGGACAGTTCACCGACAGCTACCCGGACTTCACCTGCGTCTAACCGTGAAGTTCTAGTTTCTCGACGGGCGAGCACCGATGATGAACCAATGGGTGGAATGCGAGTCGTCGTGTCTTGTTTGCTCGCCGCTGGTTGTTTGCCTCGTCCCGAGCCTGCGAAGCCGCAAGCCGCAGCGCAGCCGCAATACGTGCCTCCGCCGCAATACGCACCGCAGCAGCAGTACGCGCAGCAGCAGCAGCCGATCGATCCGAACGCTTCGCAACAACCCGCGACGGCGACCGCGCAAGGCGGAGTGACCGTGACGCCGGCGCCGCAAGCGCCGCAACAACCGGCGCCGCAAGCGCAGCCGCAACAACCACCGCCGCTGCCGCCGAACGCAGGCTATTACCCGCAACCGCAACCCGCGTACTACCCATACGCGCAACAGCCGTATGCGCAGCAGCCGTATGCGCAGCAACCGTACGCGTATCCGGCGCAGCCGCTTCCGCCTCCCGGCACTGTGGTTGGCGAGTCGAGCGGCGGCAGCCGTCGCTTGCACGATGGCGAAGTGATCGCCGACTTCGCGATCGTCGGTACGTTCGCCGCGCTCGACATTCTGTCGCGGCAAACGATCGAGAACGGCAGCGCGGTCGGATTCGTGCTCGTCGCCGGTCTGGCCGGCGGCGGTGGTATCGGTTACGCGCTGACGAGCAAGTACGAGGTCGATGCCGGCGCCGCGCACGCGACAACGCTTGGCTTGACGCTCGGGTTCGCGAACGGCGCGCTGTTGATCGAGCCGACCGGTTGGGAAAAGTCGTCATCGGTCCTTCACCTGTTGTTCCTCGGCAGCGCGGCCGGTGCGGCCGGCGGATTCATCTACGGTCAAGCGGCCGACCTCACATCGGGCCAGTCGTTGTTCGTTGCAAACATGACGCTGCTCGGCAGTGCGACAGCAGCGCTCACCGCGATCGCCGGTAGCCAGGATGGCCAGTACGGGAGCTGGGAGAATGGCGCGCTCGCGATCGGCATCGACGGCGGTGCAGTGGCGGGCGCAGTGATTGCGCCGAGCCTCGACTGGTCCGCGAGGCGCGCGAAGGTCGTGTTCGCATCGACGACGATCGGCGCGCTCGTCGGCGGCATGTTCGCGGGTCTGCTCAGCAACAACGACGGGGAGTCGCGCACCGACAACGGCGACGTCGTGACCGGCGCGATGACCGCAGGGTTGTGGGGCGGGTTCGGTCTCGGTGTGATGATGACGAAGGACTACAACCCCGATCCAAAGTTCATCAATCCGCAGACCGATGCGCGCACGCGCACAGCGAGCAAGACCGCGTCGAGCCCGACGTCAATCGTCCCTTGGGTAGGGGCCAGTGGGCAGCTCGGTGTGATGACGGGAGGTTCCTTTTGATCGAAACGAGTCCAGGACTTGCGTCACTCCCAGGAGCCGGGCCATTGTTAAAGCAGATGGTGCCCTGTCTGCTCTGCTCGTCGCCCCGTTCGATCGGAGTGCTGTGCACGTCTCACGGTGTCGCGATCGCGGCGCCAGGCATCACGAGCGAACAGATTTTTTCGCGCGTGCAGGATGGCAAGGCCGCGCTGGTCGACGCGTGGGGCTGCGCACATAGCATCGCGGACGGTAGTCGCGTTGGCCGCGATCCGCGCGTCGATGTCGCCGTGTTGCACGCGTCGGTGTCGAGCGAGCACGCGCAGCTCAAACACGCGAACGGCAAGTGGTCGATCATCGACAACACGAGCCGCAACGGCACCGAGGTCGAAGGCAACCGGATCAGCAACGAGGTCGAGCTCGCACAGGGCACGACGATCCGACTCGGCGATGTGAAGTTCTACTTCTGGCCCGAGGCGCTGCCGAAAGGTGAGCCGCCGCGTGGCCAAGGTCGCACGGCGCCGACGCGTCGCGACGAGCTCGTGTTCAGCGCGAAGGTCACCACGCCGCGCGGTCATCTCTTGGATCTTCGCCAGCGCGTCGATGGCGGCGTGCTGCGGATCGGCGAGAGCTCGATCGAGCTCGCCGCGATGGAGTTCGGCCTGCTGCAGTTGCTCGTCGAACGCCGCCGCACGGTCACCGATCCGGAGCTCGCGTACGTCGCGTGGCACGAGATCGCCGACGCGCTGTCGTTCCGCTCGGTGCAAGCCGACAGCGAGAACGTGCGCGAGCTCGTGCACCGCGTGCGCCGCAAGCTCGGCAGCGTTCAGGCCGACGACTTGATCGAGAGCAAGCGCGGCGTCGGTTACCGGTTGGCCGGCGAACCCGGCTGAGCCCCAAAGCGCTAGACTCGGCGGGATGGTCGAGGCTCGTCGAGGAAACCCCACTGCACGTCGCCGGCGGCAGGTGCGCTGGGCCAAGCGTGTGCGCCGGCTCGGGCTTGCATGGCAGAACGCGCTCGAGATCGCACGCGCCGGCCGACTCACAGCACCGTACGGATTTTCGTTCGAGGTGCTGCACGAAGAGCGCGTGTATCGGTTGCGCCGCTACGAGCACACGCCCGATGCCGGCGTCACACCGATCGCCGAGCCGCTGTTGCTCGTGCCGCCGCTGATGGTCGCATCCGAGGTCTACGACATCTCGCCCGACGTCAGCGCGGTCGCGTTCCTCGCGCGGCAGGGCGTCGACGTGTGGCTTGTCGATTTCGGCGCACCAGAGCGCGAAGAAGGCGGCATGAGCCGCACGCTCGACGATCACGTGCGCGCGGTCTCCGATGCGATCGGCCGCGTGCGCGAAGCGACCGGCCACGATGTTCACCTCGCGGGTTACTCGCAGGGCGGCATGTTCTGTTATCAGGCTGCCGCGTTTCGCAAGAGTGCGGGTCTCGCGTCGATCGTCACGATGGGCAGCCCGGTCGATCTGCATCGTCACTTGAAGGTCGGCGAGGACATCAGCGAACGGATCGTCTCCGGTATGCGCGCCGCACTATCGTGGCCGCTCGCGCGGATCGAAGGCTTGCCGAGCATGTTCACGTCGACCGGCTTCAAGCTGCTGAGTGCGCGCAAGGAAGCGCTGCAGCTCGTCGATTTCGTGCGCAACCTGCACGATCGAAACGCGCTCGAGAAACGCGAAGCGAAGCGGCTGTTCCTCGGCGGCGACGGCTTCGTCGCGTGGCCCGGTCCCGCGTTTCGCAAGTTCGTCGACGAAGTGATCGTGGGTAATCGCATGGCGTCGGGAGGCATCGTGATCGACGGCAAGACGATCACGCTCGCCGATCTGAGCTGCCCGATCTTGTACTTCGTCGGCACCCGCGACGAGATGGGCCGGCCCGGTTCCGTGCGCGGCATCCGGCGCGCCGCACCGCGCGTCACGAAGATGTACGAAGTGATGCTCAAGGCCGGTCACTTCGGCTTGGTGGTCGGCTCGACGGCGCTCACCGTGACGTGGCCCGGCGTCGTCGCATGGATGCGCGGCGAGATTCCGCCTACCGCGATCGATGCGCGTAAGCAGGCGCCACCCGAGCCCGCGCATGCCGACGACGCGGAGGAAGACGAAGACGAGAGCCCACTCGACCTCGCGAAGGAGCTCGTCGAGAAGACCGCGAAGGCCGCGCTCGATCGCGTCGAGGAGCTGTCCGAGGATCTCGGCACGTACCTCGACAACGCGCGCTGGCAGCTGCCGCGCTTGCACCGGCTGCGCAACCTCGAGGACGACTCGCGGATCTCGCTCGGCAAAGCGCTCGCCGATCAGGCCGCACGGATCGGCGACAAGACGTTCTTCTTGTGGCGCGGCCGCGCGTTCACGTACGCGGAAGCGAATCGGCGCGTCGATGCGATCGTGCGCGGTTTGCTCGCGTGCAACGTCAAGGTCGGCACGCGCGTCGGCGTGATGATGAAGTCGCGGCCGTCGCATCTGTCGGTCGTCGCTGCGGTCAACCGGCTCGGCGCGGTCGGCGTGCTGCTGTCGCCCGACACCGGCGACGACATGCTTCCGAAGTGCCTCGAGCTCGGCGAGGTCGAAGTGCTGATCGTCGATCCGGAGACCGCAGCGCGCGTGCGTGCGGTGACGAGCATCAAGGTGATGGTGCTCGGCGGCGTCGGCGAGCAAGGCGAGCTGCCGCCGGGTATGGAACGCCCGGCGCGCGTGATCCCGCCCGGCGTGATCGACATGGAGACGATCGATCCCGAGGCCGTCACGCCGCCCGCTTGGTACAAGCCCGACGCTGGCCGCGCACGCGATCTCGCGATGGTGTTCGTCACGAGCGGCAAGCACGAGCCGCCGCGCGCGGTGCGGATCACGAATCGCCGCTGGGCGTTCTCCGCCCTCGGTGCCGCTGCGGCTGCAACGTTAACCACGCGCGACACCGTATATTGCTGCCTGCCGCTGCATCATCCATCGGGCACGCTGGTCGCCGCGCATAGCGCGTTGATCGGCGGCTCGCGGCTCGCGCTCGCATCACGGTTCGCACCCGAGACGTTCTGGGATGAAGTGCGGCGCTACGGCGTCAGCGTCGTCTATTACGCCGGCGAGATGTGCCGCCGGCTCGTCGATGCCGATCCGGTGCTCGGCGAGAAGAACAACCCGGTGCGCCTGTTCGCCGGCTCGGGCATGCGCGCTGACGTATGGCGGCAGTTAATCGATCGGTTCGGGCCGGTTGGCGTGCTCGAGCTCTATGCGTCGACCGAAGCGAACGCGGTGCTCGCGAACGCGGCCGGCAAGAAGATCGGTTCGGTGGGCCGCCCGTTGCCCGGCAGCCCCGAGGTCGCGATCGCGTCGTACAACTTCGCCGAGCACGATCTCGTGCACGACGGTAAGGGTCGCCTCGTGCGCGCGCGGCTCGACGAGCCCGGCATGCTCGTCGCGAAACTTTCACAGCGTGCCGGCACGGACATCGCGCACATCGATCCCAAGCGCCTGATCCGCGATGCATTCGAGCCCGGCGATGTCTGGTTCGTCACCGGCGATGTGTTCAAGGTCGATACGGTCGGCGATTACTGGTTTGTCGATCGACCGAGCCAAATGATCCACACGCGCATGGGCGCCGTCGCGTCGACTCGCATCGAGGACGGGCTCTACGAGTGCCAGTGCATCGCGCTGTGCGTCGCCGCGCCGCGGCCCGATCCCGACGACGCGAGCGCGCAGATGCCGGTCGCCGCGATCCAGCTGCACCCGGGCACGGCGCTCGATCTCGAAGCGCTGTCGACCGCGGTGCAAGCGCTGCCCGAATACGCGCGGCCACGCGTCGTGCGCGTCGTCGAACAGATTCCACTCACGGATGGTTTCCGGCCGATCAAGTCACGCGCGTTCGACAGCGCAGGTGCGCAGTATCAGTGGAATCCGCGCACCCAGCGCTACGAGCCGCTGCGCGACACGCCCGTGCTGCGGCCCGTCGAAGCGGTGCGCTAGCCCGCCGGGCGATGACTCGACGGCGGCATCAACGATCCCTCTGTTATCATCGCGTGGGTGCGCTGGTTGTTGGTGCTTGCCGCGTCGTGCCGGTTCGAACACGGGCAGGCCCTCGGGACTGCACCTGGCGATGGCGCGCTCGACGATGGAGCGCTCGACGACACGCGCATGATCGATGGTTCGACGACGGTCGACACCGACAACGACGGGTTGGTCGATGCCGTTGATAATTGCCCGACGATCGCGAACGCAGACCAGCACGACGAGGACGCGGATCTCACCGGCGACTCGTGCGATGCATGCCCTCAGATCGCCAACGCCGTCGGTGACACCGATAGTGATGGGCTGCCGAATGCATGCGATCCGCATCCAGGCCGTCCCGGCGACATGCTCGTCGCGTTCGAGTCGTTCGCGGTGGCCGGCTCGCTGCCGCCGGCGTGGACCGCAGCCGTGGGCAACAGCAGCGGCTGGATGGTCCAAGGCGATGCACTGCGTGGCGTCGCCGGTGCCACGCAATTGATCGTCGTACGCGATGCCGGCTCGGCGCGACATGCGATCGATGTTGGAGTCGAGCTCGCAGCCGCGGACGCGACGACGCAGAGCTTTGTCACACCGGTTCTCGACACGAGCTCCGACGCGCAGCAGTTTGTCGCGTGCGGGATCCGCATCGACACCGACTATCGCCAATTCCTGACGTTCGACCACGGTACCTTCGCGAACTACGGGACCGACTCGACCGAGACACTCGCCGTGCCGGCGAGCTACCGCATCACGAGCGTGCTCGACGCGACCAGCACCTGCGACACGCCCGCGAGCGGGCCCCCGTACACGCTGACGCACGCGCACACGAGCTTTGGCAATACGCGCGTCGGCCTCCGCATCCTGCGTGTGACCGCGGCGTTCCGTTACGTCGCGGTGTACCGATTCTGAACGGCGCTAGGTCTGCTTCTTGCCGACGGCCGACCAGCCGATCGCGCTGCCGATCAACGTGAGGATGCCCGCGCCGACGGCGAGGATCGCGACGCCCGTGTAGACCTCGGGCGGAACCTCCGCGCTGCCACTCTTGCTCGCGCTCGATAGCACGCCGATGAACAACAGGATCGCGAGGAAGAAGAAGCCGCCGACGCCGAGCGCACCGCCGAGGAACGAGGCACCGAGCGTGCGCGTGCGTGCCGATGCGCCGGCGGCGCCGCCGACGAGCAAGCAGCACAGCGCAAGGATTCCGAACAGCGGGCCCGCTTCGCCTTTGCCGAGCACGCCACCGAAGATCGAACCGATCACGCCGGCGCCGAACGCGGCCACCGCGATGTAGATGATCCACGGCGCCGACGACGTGGTCGCTTCCCCGAACAGTTTCTCCGATACCGACGCGCCCGCGATGCCGCCGAACGCGCTGGCGCCGGCGGTGAGTGCGATCGCCTTCATGTTGCCGGGGAGCAGAATCGCGTCGCGCGACTCGGATCCCGAGACGGCGAGCCCGAGCGCGACGATCGACACGACCATCGCGATCGCACCGATCGCCGGCTCCACGATCGTCGAGCCGCGGCTCGCACGTGCAGCGATCACGCCGCCGAAGAACGCGCCGACGGCCATGATGATGTAGCCGATGTACTCGCTGTGAATGCCGAGCTTGCCGGCGAGCAACAACGAGGAGAACGTGCCTCCCGCGATCAGGAAGTAACTCAGAATGACCGACGCCATGGAGAATCCACCCATGGAGTCGAGCGTAACACCACCGCTTCGGCGGCTCGGGAATCGCCCCGTGGAAAGCGATCCATTGCTACGCTAGCGGTCGGCCTATGGTTCTTTGCGGGGCATATCGCTGCTCGTTCGCGCTGATCGCGGTCCTGATCGGGGCGGGCTGCGACAGCGTCTTCGGACTCCAGCACGTTCGGCCCATCGACGCGCCGCCGATCAGCATCGACGCGCCGCCGCCGCTACCGTTCAACACCGCGGTTGCGATCGAGGAGCTGAACACCGGCGGCATGGAGGAGGACGATCCGTCGCTGACCGGCGATCTGACGGAGCTCTACTTCCTGCGCAGCTCGGACATCTGGATGTCGTTGCGAGGGTCAGCAACCGCGCCGTGGGGAATCCCGGGGCTCGTCAGCCAGCTCAACACCGCCACCACCGAGCTGCGACCGAGCGTGGCAGCCGACGGGCTCACGCTCTACTTCTCGCGCGGTGTGCTCGGCAATCGCGACGTCTACGTGTCAACGCGCGCTGCGCGAGGGCAACCGTGGGGAGTGCCGACGCTACTCGCACTCGATCTCAATCGACCGAGCACCGACGAGCATGTCGGGTGGTCGTCGCCCGACGGCCTCACGCTGATCGTCGAGTCGCAGACTGCGGCCGGTGCGAATCCCGACCTCTATCTCGCGACTCGCCCGGCGATCGGCGCCCCGTTCACGAGCGAGCCCATCGCAGCGCTCAACAGCCAGGCCGACGAGACCGGCGGCTGGGCGACGGCCGATGGCGAACGCGTGGTGTTCTCGAGCAACCGCTTCGGTGACTACGCGATCTTCGAGGCGATCTGGTTCGATGGTGGCTGGAGCGTGTTCCATCATCCCGAGCTCGATACGGCCGGGCCCGAAAGCACACCGTGGTTATCACCGGATGGCAACACGATCGTATTCGCGCGAAGCCTGCCCAGAGACGACCTGTTCACCGCGAACCGGTGAATCGAGCACTCGATTCACGACGTTCCTAAGGCTCTGCTAAGGCCTGCCAAGGTCGCGTTCTGCTTAGGTTCGTCACTCGGAGGCGAGCGATGACGATCGAGCGACGCATGTTTCTGACTGTCGTGGCAGCCGGTGGAGCGCTGGCATTGACCGGGTGTGCGCAGCGAGCGATTCGTGCGAACCGTTCGCACGACACGTTCTTCGATGCGATCCGGCGCGACGACGTGGCAGCGGTTGCCGCCCAGCTCGATCGCGATCCGGCGCTCCTCGACGCGCGAGACGAACGAGGTCGGAGCGGGTTTGGCGTCGCGCTGGTCACGGGTAGCGGCCGCGCCGCCGCGCTACTCCGTGCACGCGGTTATCAACCTGACGCGGTCGAGTGCGCATGGATCGGCGACTGGAAGCGATTCGACAAGATCGCCAACCCGACGAGCGCCGACGCGGATCACCCACTCGGCGGATCGACGATGTGGGCGGCCGCGCGCGGTGGCGTGGGGGCGGCGATCTGGCGCGTCTACGCGCAGGGCGCGACGCCGAATCCAGCGATGCAACGAGCCGACGCGGCCTCTCCGCTCAGAGCCGCCTTCGACCATCCGAATCTCGGCGTGGCCGAGATGACGGCCGCGACCCTGCTGGCCAACGGTGCGGATCCGAACGCGCGCGAACCACGCGGGAGCTCCGCGCTGCACGCCGCCGCGGCGCGCGGGTCGCGCGAGCTCGTCGCGATGTTGGTGCGCATGGGGGCCGACCCGGATCACCGCGACACCGATGGCCGCACGCCGATCGAGCTCGCCGACCGTGCCGGTCACCGCGAAGTCGTCGCGCTGCTCGAGCATCACCGGCGCTTGCCGCGCGACTTCACGGCGCTCCGTCGGGCCGTCGATCTCGAGCATCGACCGTACCGGCCCGCGGATCTGTCTGACGTCGACGCGATGACGCAGGCCGCGTTCACCGGACTCGGACACGCGCGCTTCGACGAGCTTCGCCGCGCGCACGAGCGCGATCCGCGACTGGTTCACGCGCGGGCGACGACGACCGAGATGGCGGTCGACGCCGCCGGCCACACCGGGCGCGCCGACATCTGCATGTGGTTGCTCGAGCACGGCGCGCCGTATTCGATCGTGTCGGCGATCATGTGTAACCGGCGCCGCGATGTGGAGCGTTTCCTCGACGAGGAACCGCGCCGCATGCTCGAGCGCGGGCCGCACGATTTTCCCGCACTCTGGTACCCGATCATCGGCGAGACGCCGCTCGACATGATGGAGCTCTTGCTCGATCGCGGCGCGGTGATCGAGGAGCAGCACTTTCTCGGCACGACCGCGCTACACTGGGCGGCGATGTTCGGATCGATCGACATGGTCGCGCTGCTACTGTCGCGTGGCGCCGACCCAAACCGCATCGGGCGTAAGTTCGACGCTCGCGGTCAGCGTCCGGTCGATATGGCGATGAAGGGCAAGCACGACGCGGTCGTGCGTTTGCTCGAGGAGCGAGGTGGCCGGCGCCGATCGTGAGGAGCCTCGGCTGCGGACCATCCGCGTCGGCGACTTCGAGCTCGACCCCGAGTCAGGCATGTTGTCGCGGCCGGGCGACGGTGGTCGCGGGGAGCGCATGCAACCCAAACCGGCGGCGCTGCTGGCGATGCTGCTCGAGCGCCGCGGCGGGCTGGTCACTCGAGCCGAGATCCGCGAGCAACTGTGGAGCGACGTCACGGTCGACTTCGACAACAGCCTCAATTACTGCGTGCGTCAGGTCCGGCAGGCTTTCGGAGATTCGGCCGACGCACCGCGATACATCGAGACCGTGCCCGGTCGGGGCTACCGCCTAAAGCCCGAGCTCTTCATGCACGAAGCAGCGCCTGTCGCGACGCAAGCAGTGGCGCCCGCCGTGACGCCCGCAGTGGCGCCCGAGCGACGCGGCCTGTCGCGACGCACGTGGATCGCCGTCGGGATCGGCGGCGTGGTGCTAGCCGCGGGAGGCTGGCTCGCGCTGCGCGATCGCAACGTGCGGTTGCGGATCGCGATCTTGCCGTTCGCGCACCCGGCAATGTCGCCCGCGCTCGCCTTGCATTGCAATCAGATCGAAGCGCGCGTGCTTGCCGATCTCACCACCCGCGGCCGCGACTTCGCCGACGTCGTCGGCCCACTGACGACTGCACCGCTCGTCGCCAAGGAGCTCCCCGTGCAGCGCATCGCCACGACGCTCGGCGCACATCACGTCGTCAACGCGCGCTTCATCCGCGACGCTCCGAATGCCGAGATCCTGTTCGAGCTGATCCGGGCGAGCGACGGGGCGCACATCTACGTGCAGCGCGTGTCCGATCTGTCGGCGGTGGATACACTCGCGGAAACGATCGTCTCGGGGATGCTGGCCGCGCTCGCAGCCGAGCGCTCCGCCGATTGAGGCGCGGCTACGGAATCGGTTGCGCGCCGACCTGCTGCAGCAGCTCGTTGACCGCCTGGCGCGCGATCTTGCGCGGCAGCACCGCGCGAAATCCGCCCGAGCGAATGTGCATTTCGGCGGGCAGCATGAACAGTGCCGCGATGCGCGCGAAGATCGAGATCGGCAGCCACGCCTGGAGCTCGACTTCATCACCGCGCTGCGTGAACTGCGCCCGCATCGCCGCGGTCCAGAACCCACTGCCCTTCTGGAACAGCTTGGTGTTCCCGGTCTGCGGCTCGCGCGGCATGAACTTGTGCTTCTGGGCCCAGGCAGCGATCACCGGCCATGGATCGCGGCCGGCCGTGTTGAACATCACGAGACTTCGCTTGTTGGAGTCGACGGTCGTCAGTGCAGTGGTCATGTCGGTACCTCGAGCGTAACGCCGGCATCGACCACAAAGCGCTCGGTCGGCGCGACTTGTAAGCGCCACCGAATCGCCATCGCACGCCCTTTCGGCGTCAGCCGGACTATCCTGCGCGCGCGATGACAGCGACGCCCACCGGATACTTGCACGGCTACAGCGACGACGAACGCGAACGCTTGCACCGACAGGCGCGGTTCCTCGAGCCGATGGTGCACGACCGTTTACCGTTCCGGCGGCGACGGCGCCTGCTCGAGGTCGGCTCGGGTGTCGGCGCGCAGACCGAGATCCTGCTTCGCCACTTTCCCGAGATCCAGGTCACAGGCGTCGAGATCAACGACGAGCAGATCGCCGAAGCGCGGCGCTTCCTCGCGACCGTACCGTGGGCGACCGGTCGCTACACGATCACGCAAGGCGACGCGACACGTCTCGAGTTTGCCCCCGAGAGCTTTGACTGCGCGTTTCTGTGCTGGATCCTCGAGCACATCAGTTCACCCGCGCGTGTGCTCTCGGAGATCCGTCGCGTGCTGATGCCCGGCGCACCCGTGGTGTGCAACGAGGTGCTGAACGCGACGTTCTTCATCGATCCCTATAGCCCCAACACATTGCGCTATTGGATGGCTTTCAACGATCATCAGCTCGAGCTCGGCGGCGATCCGTTCGTCGGTGCGAAGCTCGGCAACCTGTTGCAGTCGGTCGGCTATCGCGACGTCATGACCGAGGTCAAGACGTTCCACCTCGACAACCGCGCCCCAGCCGAACGCGCGGAGTTCCTCGCCTACTGGACCGAGCTGTTGCTCTCCGGTGCACCCGCGCTACGCGCCGCCGACAAGGTCTCGCAGGACGTCGTCGACGGCATGACGCGGGAGCTCGAGGTTGTCGCTCGCGATCCGAACAGCGTCTTCTTCTATTCTTTCATCCAGGCTCGCGCTCGCGCGTGGTGACCCGCACGATCACGCCTGCAGCTGGATCGGGTGCTGCTCGAGGTGTGCCGGCACGCTGTCGCGGGCGAGCACGTCCGC
Organism: Kofleriaceae bacterium; assembly: GCA_036524455.1. Lineage (GTDB taxonomy): Bacteria > Myxococcota_A > Polyangia > Haliangiales > Haliangiaceae > JABFXX01. The sequence continues at coordinate 13,942 of DATDCH010000134.1, forward strand.
GAGCGTTTCGGCTCGCCGGATCACGAACGCCTCGCCACCGCGCACCATGACCGTCGCCGGACGCGGCATCGCGTTGAAGTTGGAGCACGACGCATCTTGGTACGCGCCCGTATCGAGGAATGCGAACACGTCGCCGATCGCGACGTCGGGTAGTGCTACCGAGCCGAGCAAGCGGTCGCCGTAACACGAGCGACCGGTCACGTCGGCGACGAACGCTGGTGGCGCGCCGACCTTGCTCGCGATCACGTGATCGTGCATGTGATGCTCGAACCGGCCGCCGGTCAGGAAGAACTCGCTGGTGTCGACGGTGACGACGTTCCAGCGCAGCGGCGACGTCTGGCGCTTGATGCTGCGAATCGTCGCGAGGTGCACGCCGGCATCGCCGTGAATTGCGCGGCCAGGTTCGAGCTGGAGCGTGATCCCGCGCGGATCGATCCCGTGGCACGGTAACTCGCGAAGCAGCGTCGAAGTGACGACGCGCGCGTAATCCTCGATCGCAGGCGCGCGGGTCTGATTCGGTGTGCCCTTGATGAAGCGCACGAGCCGCCCGATCGCGCGGTAGCGAACCGTTTCGCCGAACAACGCGAGCGCTCGCGATAGCGCGTAGAGGTTCGCGTACAGATACGGCGTGGCGTGATGAGTGGCCGCATTGTGCGGATCGCGCGGGATCGCGAACCCGCCACCAATGTCGAGCTCCGTCGGGCGAAACCCGGGCAGCGCCGCGACGAGCCGGCCGACCTCGCGCGCGTAGGCGATCATCTGTGCACGCCACCAATCGGTCGAGCGATCGTGCCGGCCGTGATGCTGATGAACGCCGACGAGTCGTACGTGCGGCATCGCGAGTAGCCGGCGGCCGGCCTCGACCGCTTCTTCGAACGACAGCCCGCCCTTGTATGCGAGCGCCGCGATGTCAGCCGGCATCGGGCCTTCGGGCACGAAGTCCGACGCGCGCACGAACGTCGAGACGGCCGGACGCAGGCGTAATCGCACGAAGGCGGTGCGGCTCCCAGCGAGCTCGCCGAGCATCCGGACGTCCTCGAGACTGTCGACGGTAAGCCGCGCACCTGCCTCGATCGAGCGCGCGACATGCTCCGCGCTCTTGGGCACGCCGTTGACCGAGATCGCCGCGGGATCGATGCCGGCACGCAACGCCACCTCGAGCTCGCCGGGCGAGTACACGTCCGCACCGCAAGCTTCGTCGGCGAGGACGCGCTGGACGGCGATATTCCAGTTCGCCTTCACCGCGGGCATCACGGCCACCGGGCCGGCCGTCCACCCACTCGCGAACGCGGACTTGAACCGGCGCACGTTGCGACGGAGCTGGTCTTCCGACACGACGAACAGCGGCGAGCCGAAGCGTTCTACGAGGGACGTGGCGGCGATCTGTTCGACATGAAGCACGCCGCCACGCGCGCTCAGACAGTCATCGAGGTTGTGTTCTGCGTCCATGGCTGGCTCGGGTTCGACGAGAAGAAGGTGATCGACGGGGCGGACGGTCGAGAGGAGAAGGAGAAGCAGGTTGCGCGGCGAGCGCGTGCAGCACGTGCGTCACGCGTGCGCGGAAATCGGCGACGTCGCGATCCTTGCGACCGAGATTCGCGAGCTGGAACCCGCGCAGCAGATCGACGAGCGTCTGTGCGGCCGCGATCGGAGCCGGAACACCGACGCGCTCGAGCATGCGCGCGAGCTCGCCGACCGTCTCGCGGTCCCACGCGACGAGCGCCTCGGCAATCGCCGGATCGCGGCCCGCATAAACGACGAGCTCGTATTCGGCGAGGTAAGGACGCCGCGAGTCCGCGAAGTCGGCGCGCACGACTTCGGCGATAAACGCTGCGATGTCATCCAGCGTGGCGAGTGCGGACCGCGAGCGGTGAGCGAGCAGGCTCGCCGCGTTGTCGGCGAGGAAGAACGTGAAGGCCGCGCGGATCAGGTCCTCGCGATTCGGATAGCGATACGAGACGGTGCCGAGCGGAACGTCGGCCTCGGCGGCGACGTCGCGGTAGCGCACTGCATCGACGCCACCGCGCGCGACGAGCCGCAACGTGGCTTCGAGGATCGCCCTCGTGGGCTCGCGCTTCATTCGTACATATGTACGAATATTCGGTACGCTTGTACAGTTGTTTTTCGAGCAGCTGTCAGGCTCGGCGAATGCTGATCAGCGCCCGCGACGGCGCGGCATCGCCTGCATCGCATCGCTCACGCCTACTTGCAGCTCGAGAACTGAAACGTGTAGAGGCCGCGGGTGCTCCCCGGCTTGCCGAACTTCTTGCCGTCGTGACCCGCACTGAACTCGCGCATGTAGAGCCGGCAGTGCGACTCGCCCTTGATCTGAACGAGGACATACATCCGGCTGAATTCCCGGCTGACGATACGGTCGAATTCGTTGCGCTTGACCGACCATTCGGATGGCGAACCGATCTTCACGACCTTGCCCTCGTCGAGCGTGCCGCCCTTCGCGTGTTCCTGTTTGACGAGCGCCGTGATCGCGGCGTCGGTGCGCTTCCAGTCCTTCTGCCAGCGCGACGTCTTCGTCGCTGCGCCGATCGCCGCCGCGTAGCCCTTCGCCGCCTCGATGATCGGCTCGAAGGCCGCGGGATCCGCCGTCACACCGAGAGGCGCAACCGCCTTGTCGAACGTGGCGCGGTTGGTCTCGACGAGCTGCGCAGGAGCGCGAAGCTCGTCGTGGCGCGCGATCTCGATAGACTCGCCCTGAGCGACAGCCTCGATCGCCTTCTCCACGCTGCTGGCGAGATGACTCGCCCACGAGCGCGCCTGATGTTCGACATAGCGCTCGCCGAGCTCGCGCCGCTGCGCTGCAAGCTTGCACGCATCTGCCGGCGGTGGATTCGCGTACGGATACTGCTTCGCGTTGCGCATCGTCGCGATGCCCGTCTCACGGCAGAGCTTGTCGAGGTCCGCGAGCCCGGCGATGTTCGTCGCGAACGAGCCTAGGATTTGCTCGCTGTGCATCTGGATCTTCGTCGGATCAGCCGCGACCTTCGTCAGCAGCTCGAGCGCAAAGCGCGTGTGCTCCTTGGTCGCGACGTCGCGATAACGGCGGAACACGTCCTCGACCTGATTCGCGGCTACTGTGGCACCGGCCGCCGCGGACTCCGCCTTCGCGAGCGCGGCCTGCGCCTGTTGCAGCAGCTGCTCCCAGGCGCGCACGTCCCAGCTCGGATCTGCTTTGCGAATGCGCGCGATCCCGGCAGTGATGTTCTTGACGTGATTGCCGACCCAACGCCGTGCCTTCTCGTCGGCTGCGAGATCCTTCTTGAGCTCGCGCTCGAGCAGGGTCACTTCGCCCTTCGTCGACATGATGTGATCGGAGGCGGGGCTCTTCGTGGCATCCGGACCGGCGGCAGCTGGCGTGGCGGCGACGGCGAGGGCAAGCAACAAGGTGAGCGAGCGAGTCGTTCGAGGCTTCATGCCAGGTGATCACGGCTTGCTCGGCGAAGTCGCATCGGCTCGGGCCGCTCAAGGTCAACTCACTGACGACAAGACAAAAGCCGCTGTCGAAACAGCGGCTTTTGTAGTGAGGGCAGAAGGACTCGAACCTTCAACCAGCGGATTAAGAGTCCGATGCTCTACCATTGAGCTATGCCCCCGGTTGGGAAACTGCGTCTTCGATTTTCAGAGTAGTGAGTCCGGGGCGACTCGAACGCCCGACCTACGGGTTCGAAGCCCGGCGCTCTATCCAACTGAGCTACGGACCCTGATGTGGGGGGAGTAGATAGCGGCCACTCCCCGTACCTGTCAAGTCCTGCAGATAGCGGCGCACATTTGTATGCACCGCGTGCTAGCTCACGTTCGACTACGTCAAGTAGTTGATCCTTCGATGTTGGAAAATCCGTAGGCGTGACGCAGGGCTACGTAATAAATGTCCTTTCTTTCTGAAACGGCCCTCATGTATACGTGGACCAGATCTCCGCTCGTGAGGCCGAGCGTCGATCACTGGGAGGCCTGCAGTGTTTATTCGATCGACTCGGATCAATGGTGTCGTGTCGCTGCTCTTCGTCTTGGCGATGGGCGCGTGTGGAAACTTCGGAAGCTGCGGCGCGTGTGGATCCACACAGCCACTTCCAGGCGGAAGGCTGCCTACGGATCAAACCGTCGAAGGTGGTGCGCAGATCCGAGTGACGCCGGCCGGCTTCCAAAAGCTGACGTCGATCCTCCCGGCGGTGCTGAATCAGCAGCTCGCCGGCGGCTTCTGTGTCGGTCGCGGCGAAGTCGGTAGCCCGAACAGCACGTTCGGTACCGGCGCCGAGTACTGCTACACGAACAGCAACGGCTGCAACCCCGGCTGCAAGGCGAACGTCTCGCTCAACAGCCTCAACCTCAGCGTGCCGAATCAGAACACGCTGAACATCCGCGTCTCCGCGACGGTGAACACGTCGATTCGCGTGCGCGGTCAGCTCATCGGCGTGAGCCTCGGTTCGTGCACGCTGAACATCTCGTCGAACAACCTCAACGGCGATATGAACATCGCGCTCGGCGTGAAGCCCACGAACGGCGAGCTCGAGATTCGCCTCGCGCAGATCAATCAGTTCCAGCTCAACATGGACTTCTCGGGCTGCGGCATCTTCTCGGATATCGCCGACCTCGCGGCCGACATCATCGACTCGTTCGTCGGCCAGTTCATCATCCAGTTGCTCACGCCCGCGGTGAACGATCTGATCCAGGGCTTCCTGCCCAGCCCGCTCGGCATCGCCGGCATGATGGACATCGGCGGCCTACTTGAGGGCATCTCGCCCGGCACCGACGGCTTCATGGAAGCGCGCGTGGTGCCCGGCGGCTATGCATCCCTGATCGGCAACGGCATGAGCCTCGGTATAATCACCGGTCTCAACGCCGACGAAGATCCGGCGACACGCACGGTGGATCTCGATAGCGAGCCGCACCTGTGCGTCCCGCCGATCACGCCGCCGAACTTTGCGGCGCCGCCGTACTCGCTACCGACGGTCGGTCGCAGCGGCCTCGGCGGCTCGACGTTCGCGATGGCACCGGCCAACGCGTTCATCGGTATGCCGGATCCGGCGGCCGACATCGCGATGGGCATCTCGGAGACCACGCTCGACCTCGCGGGTCATCACCTCGTCACGTCGGGCGGCATGTGCCTCGGCGTCGGCACGAGCTACATCAAGCAGCTCAACGTCGGCACGATCGGCATCCTCGTGCCGTCGCTCGCCGAGCTGCAGAGCGACAAGGGCAACGATCCGCTGCTGATGGTCACGCGGCCGCAGAAGTCGGTCGACTTCACGATCGGTGACAACACGACCGCGTCGCCCGCACTGACGATTCACCTCAACAACCTCGAGGTCGACTTCTACGCGTTCCTCTGGGAGCGCTACGTGCGCGCGTTCACGCTCGAGCTGACGATGAACGTCGGTATCAACCTGACGTTCGAGCAGATGGGCACGATGCCGGCCGTGATCAAGCCGGAGCTCACCGGCATCTCGTCGACCTCGGTGAAGGTCAAGGTGCTCAACAGCCAGTTCGTGCGCGAGACCCCGGCACACCTCGAAGGCGTGCTGCCGGCGGTGTTCGACCTCGTGACACCGCTGCTCGGCAGCCTGCCCGACATCCCGGTCCCGACGTTCGCGGGCTTCTCGCTCAACAACCTGTCGATCCAGAAGGTCGTGACGAGCCAGGACGAGTTCCTCGCGCTCTACGCGACGCTCGGTGCGGGTCCGATGATGCGCCAGCTCGCCGAGAAACAGCCGCTCGCCGAGGGCGTCGTGCGGATGATGGACGCGCAGGTGCCGGGCCCGCAGGCGCAGGCCGCGGGTGGCGCGAAGCTCGTCGACGTCAAGACGCCCGCGCCCGAGACGGTGCGCGCGGCGCTGCTCCAGCAGAAGGGCGGCGCGCTGCCGAGCGTCACGTTCGAGGTCGACAAGGTCGACGCGCGCGGCCGCCAGCTCGAGTGGACGTGGAACCTCAACGGCGGCTTCTGGCGGCCGTACTCGTCGGCGAGCCCGCTCGTGATCAGCGACAAGGCGTTCGCGTGGCAAGGCAAGTACGAGATCGGTCTCAAGTCGCGCGTCAAGGGCGACTACCGCACGGTGTCGGAAGTCACCCGCACGCCGGTCGTGATCGACTCGGTCGGTCCGAACATCTTCGGCGACAGTGCGAAGTTCGACGACGATCAGTTCGAAGTCCCGGTGTGGGACGTCGTCTACGGCAAGGACGTCGAGGTCGCGTTCGGCTACGTCGGTGACGACGAGCCGACAACGGAATGGATGCCGGCCCGCACGGCTTCGCTGTCGCGCGCGCAGGCGCAGCTGTTCAGCGACAAGCACAACGGCGAGCTGGTCGTGCATGCGCGCGACGAGCTCGGCAATCACTCGGTCGCGATCGTCGCGCCGTTCCACGGTCAAGCGGGCGAAGGCGGTTGCAACTGCGAGACGTCGGGCACGCCCGGCGCGGGCAGCTTGATCCTGTTTGGCCTCGTCGGTCTCGGCATCTTCGGATCTCGTGGTCGCCGGCGCGCGAGGTTGCTTCGGCAAGTGAAGGTGCTCGCAAGGAGCCGTGCGCTGCGCACGGTCGCGATGTTCGTCGGTATCGTCGCGGTGTCGGCGCTCGTGCCCGGCTGCAGCTGTGGCAAGAGCCCGGCGAAGTCGTGCGAGACCGCCGCCGATTGCGGTCCCGACTACTGCCCCGAGGGCGAGCTGCCGTTCTGTATCGACAACACGTGCGTGTGCTCCGACGACATTCCGCCGGGCCGCATCGGACCGTACTCGGATGTTGCGGTCACGCCGGGTGGCGAGATCTGGGTGTCGGCGTACGCGTCCTCGCACGGTGACCTCGTCGTCGCCAAGGCGATCGGCGGCCGCATCCCGAACGAAGACTGGCAATGGGTCGACGGCATCCCCGACGGCCCGGTGGTCGTGCCCGACTCGAAGATCCGCAACGGCATCGGCGAGCCGGGCCCCGACGTCGGCATGTACACGAGCATCGCGGTCGCGCCCGACGGCACGGTGATGGTCTCGTACTTCGATCGCGACACCGCGTCGCTCAAGCTCGCCGCGAACGTCGGCGGTGTGTGGCAGACGAGCGTCGTCGAGACCGGCACGAGCCAGATCGATCCCGGCGTGGGCGGCACGCTGGTCGGCATGTACACGTCACTCACGGTGCGCAGTGACGACGGCCGTCCCGGCATTGCGTATCTCGCGCACACCGCCGATGCGACGGGCCAGCACGCCGAGGTGCGCTATGCGTCGGCGCAGACGAAGCTGCCGACCGGTCCCGGTGACTGGCAGGTCTTCAAGGTCGACACTGCGCCGATTCCCGAGGATCCGGACGAGATCTATCCGTTGCCGGGTGGCCTCGGCCTGTTCGTCGACAGCGCGCGCAACCCGACGAACCAAGCGCCGGTCGTCGTCTACTACGACCGCACGAACGGCGATCTCAAGCTGTCGAAGTTCAACGTGGGGTCGGGGCAGTTCGCGGTGCCGCTGATCATCGACGGCGCGATGAACGTCGATGCGGGCTGGTCGCCGTCGGTGCAAGTCGACGGTAACGGCGTCACGCATCTCGTCTACGTCGGCGCGACGGGCGATAACCTCGTCTACACCACCGACGCGATGAACGCGCCGAAGGAAATTATCGACGACGGCTACCGCATCGTCGGCACCACCGTCGACGGCTTGCCGAAGCCCGAGTTCCACTTCGTCGGCGATGACGCCGGCCTCGTGCTGCCTTCCGGCGGCGCCGGCCCGCTCGTCGTCTACCAAGACGCCACCACGCAGGAGATGCTGCTCGCGCAGCGCCCCGCCGCAGGTGGTCAATGGACGCGGATCTCGATCGCGGGCGCGACGGACCCGTGGCCGGGCGCGTACGGCTTCTTCGCGTCGAGTGCGCTATCGGCAACCGACGTCGTGATGTCGACGTGGGTCATCAATCAGCCCGAAGATGACAACTGGGTCGAGGTGTTCTCGCGCCCGACCGTCATCCAGTAGCGCGGTTACGCCTCGCGCTCTTCGCTAGCCGTCGACGCAATTTGCGTTGGGGCTCGCGCGTTGTCATCGTGACGACATGCGCGAGCTCATGCTTGTTGCCCTCCTCGCCACCAGCTGTCGCGCCGTCGATGCGTCGGACTGTGTGTGCGAACCCGACGGCGGTGCCGTCAAGCCGCCGGCGCACGACCAGCTCAAGCTGACGAAGGTCAAGTGGACCGCGCTGCCCGGCTGGGCCGACGACAAACACGGCGAAGCCATCCCTGCGCTCATCGTGTCGTGCGTCAAGCTCGCCGAGCTCAAGGACACCGACCCAGTCGGCCACGACGGCCACGGCGGTCTCGCCAAGCAGTGGCGCAGCGCATGCGACAAAGCCGGCAAGCTCAAGCCCGGCGATCACAAAGCCGCACGCGCGTTCTTCGAGGCCGAGTTCACGCCGTTCGAAGCCGCGGGCAAAGCCGGCCCGGTCGGCAAGCTCACCGGCTACTTCGTGCAAGAGCTCAACGCCTCGCGCAAGAAGGCGGGCAAGTACCAATACCCGATCGTCGCGCGACCGCCCGACCTCGTGATGGTCGACCTCTCGCAGTTCATCAAGGACGCGCACGGCCGCCGCATCTGGGGCCGTCACGACGACAAGCACAACGTCGTGCCGTACTACACGCGCGCCGAGATCCGCAAAGGTGTGCTCGCAAAGCACAAGCTCGAGCTCATGTACGCCGACGATCCCGTCGATGTGCTGTTCGCTCAGATCGAAGGCTCGGGCAAAGCGATCATGGACGACGGCACCACGGTCTGGCTCGAGTTCGACGGCAAGAACGGACGCAACTACCGCGGTGTCGGCGCGGTGCTCAAAGAAAAGGGCGTGCTGACCGGCCAATACAACGGCACGATGCCGGGCATTCGCAAATGGTTCGTCGACAACCCCGCCAAGTTCGACGAGGTCACCGACAACAACCACTCCTACGTCTTCTTCAAAGAATCAAAAGTGCCGGGCGCGGTCGGCTCGCAGAACGTGATCCTGACGCCGCGCCGCTCGATGGCGATCGACCGCGCGTTCATCGCGCACTCGACACCGATCTGGGTCGAGACCAAAGCGCCCAACGTCGGCAAGCCGGGCTCGGTGCCGTGGCGCCAGCTGCTGATCGCGCAAGACACGGGCGGCGGGATCCTCGGCGCGGTGCGCGGCGACATCTATTGGGGTGACGACGCAGCGGCCGAGGACCTCGGCGGGCGCATGGGTGGCGAAGGTCGCTACTGGCTGTTGCTGCCGAAGGGCGTGACGAAGTAGCGGCGCGGCGACGAGTTCCGACGGTTAGAGCTTGGGCAACGGCGCGGCCGGCAACGGCGCTGGCAACGGCGCCGGCAGCGACGGCCCCGGCACCGAGGGCCCCATCCGCAACGGCAACGATGGCCGCTGGACGCCTTTGCCGACGTCGAGCCTCCCGGTCCACCGGAGCTCGTTCCATAGGTGTTGGTTCGTGAGCCCCAGATCGCCGCCCTTGCGGTACGTGCCACCGGTGATCGTT
>DATDCH010000135.1:0-11416 GCA_036524455.1 Kofleriaceae bacterium
CGGCGCGATGAAAAAGGCGAACCTGCCGGTCACCTACGTGCTGTTCCCCGACGAGGGCCACGGCTTCGCGCGCCCCGAGAACTCGATCGCGTTCACCGCGATCAGCGAGGCGTTCCTGTCGGCGCACCTCGGCGGCACGTACCTTCCGATCACGCCCGAGGAGATGAAGGCGTCATCGATGCAGATCAAGGAAGGCAAGAACGGCATCCCCGGCCTGCCGCGCCAGTAGTGCACGATCGTCGCTGGCGCGTTCAGTGGTATTCGCCTCGCGGTTACCTCGGTGCACGACACCAACGCGGTTCTCGACGCGCTGCGCTTGCTGATGCGCTAACCAAGTTGTGCAATTTGTGTCTGACGCCACAAAGTCGCTCGAAGAATGTTGCCGATGCGTCGGTGAGGTCGCGTGCTAGCGTGACCGCGCCTTCATGATCCGTGTCGGTTACATCGTCACCGCGCTCACGGTGTTCGCGTTGCATGAAGCGCATGCCGCCGATGGATCCGCACGTCACACGCTGCGCTGGACTCGCGGGCCCGGCGCCGAAGCGTGCATCGATGCGCCGGCGCTGACGACGGCGGTCGAAGCGCGCCTTGGCTATCGCGCGTTCGGCGACGCAGCTGCAGCCGTCAACATCGAGGCGCACGTGCAGGCGAAGGCGCCCGGCTGGCATGTCGCGATCGCTGTGCGACGCGATGACGGCACGGCGCTCGGCGCCCGCGAGCTCGACGAGCGATCACCCGATTGCCGCGTGCTCGACGAGGCGCTCGTGTTGATGATCGCACTCATCGTCGATCCGGACGCAGCGATGCGAGCGTCGCCGCCGACGGTTGCGCCGGCCGCACCGCCGCCTATCGCGCGCTCGTCACCCTGGTTGTTCGAAGCGTCCGCCGCGATCGCGACCGCGGGCATGCTGCTTCCCGGGGCTTCGATCGGCGCTGCTGCACGCGTGTCGATCGATCCGCCGGGTCTGCCGGTCGTCGTGATTCGCGGCACGTGGTGGCTCGAAGACGAGCTGCGCGACCGCAATCAGGGCAGCGCGATGAACCTCGTTACGGGCGGCGTTGCACTTCGTGTCCCGGTATCAGGAGACCTCGTTGCTGTCTCTGGCGGCATCGAGCTCGGCCGGATGGCCGGTGCTGGATTCGGATTCGACCGCAGCGACCATGCGAGCGCGACGGTGGCGTACCTGACGCTGGAGCCGACGATCAGCGTCAAGCTCACCCCGCGGTTGGTGTTTTCCGCGCTGGTCGGCGCCTGGATTCCGCTCGTGCGCCCGCGGTTTGTCTATGTAGAGGCCGGCGAGACGATGCTGCTGTATCAGCCGTCACCGGTCGCGTTGGTCGGCCAAGCAGGTCTGACCGTACCTTTTTGATCCAAAACCGGCGCGGTTGGTGCCACTAACACTGCATGCGGACGACCATCGAGGCGACGGGCGAATCCGCCCCGGTCGTGATGGTCGCGGGGCCGTCGTTCGCGGAGGTCTATCGCGACTACGCCGCGTATGTCTGGCCCGTGCTGCGCCGCCTCGGCGTGCGTGACGCCGACGTCGAAGACGTCTGCCAAGAAGTGTTTCTCGTCGTTCATCGCAAGCTGCCGCAGTTCGCACACCGCTCGTCGATCCGCACGTGGCTTTACGGGATCGCCGTGCGGTGTGCATCCGATTATCGGCGGCGCGCACACGTCAAACGCGAAGCACCGCAATCGCAGCTCGGTGATGCACCGGTCGATGCGCCGCAGCCAAAGTCCGTCGCGGACCGCCAAGCGCGCGCCGTGCTCGACGAGATCCTCGAGACGTTCGACGAGCCAAAGCGCGCGGTGTTCGTCCTCTACGAGCTCGAGGAGCTCTCGATGGCGGACGTCGCCGAGGCCGTCGGCTGCCCGTTACAAACCGCGTACTCGCGACTGCATGCGGCACGTGCGGAGTTCGAGCTCGCGGTCAGTCGTCGCCGAGCCCAGGAGCGAAGCTTATGAACGAGACGAACGATCCCGTCCGGCTCCAGCTCGGTGGCTCGCGCGACGCGCAGGATCTGTTGCGCTCGGCGCACCTCGATGTACCGACGCGCGCCCAGCTCGATCGACTCGCCGCAAAGCTAGCACCCACGGTTTCGATTTCTGCAGCGACGGTTGCTGTCACGCCGTGGCTCGTCGGCGCCGCTGCTGTCATCGGCTTCGTCGCCGTCCTCTTGGTGGCACGTGATCGCGAACCCGCCGCGACGCCGCCGCCCGTTCCAGCGCCCATCGTCGCGCGCGTCGAACCTGCCCCGATCCCCGCGGAGCCGTCGCCGATCAAAGCGCAGACCGCGAACGTCGAGACGGTTCCGCCGTCGAATGCCGAACCCGAGCCTCAACCCCGTCGCAGCAAGACCGCCAAAGTTGCCAAGCGCGAAACCACGCCGCCGCGCGAGATGGATCTGCTCGGACTTGCGCATCAAGCGCTAGGCGCGGGCGACTTCACGCGTGCGCTCGAGCTTGCGACCCGCCATCGCGAGCTCTATGAAGCTGGCGTGATGACCGAGGAGCGCGAAGCGATCGCGATCGAATCTCTGTTCAGGCTCGGCAAGCAGGATGCCGCGCGAGCTCGCTTCTACGCATTCGGTGCGAAGTTTCCAAACTCGGGCTATCGCGCGCGCCTCGATCACCTGCTCGCAGATCAAAAACGCTGAGTCGGATCATAACGGCGGCCTCGTCGCACCACTCAGCTGATGTGAACACCATGATCCGCACGACCCTGCTCCTGCTCCTGCTGCTCGGCGCTTGCGATCCCGACAAACAGATCGGCGAGAACCACCTCGCGGGTGACGCGGGCGGCGGTGATGGCGGTGGCGGCTCCTGCGCGTGTGGCCCCGAATCGTGCGATGAAACCAACCGCGTCTGCGGCCGCAGCGACTGCGGATTTCTGTGCGGCGTGTGCCAGCCCGGTACGTGGTGCTTCTCGGGTGGAGCATGTTTGCCCCTCGCCGATGCCGTCTGCGAAGACGCGTTCGGTGACGAGGTTGCCGAGCCTGATCGCGGTTGGCGGGTCTGTCCAACCAACCCGAACGAGCACCAGTGGTGCGAGTGCAGTGGTGACGCCACATGGACCAATTGCGATCCGTGCATCCCCGCACTTTGCTCGCACGTCCCGGAGTTGCTGACGTGCGGCGCGCCGGGCTGCGGCGCCGGCGAGGTGTGCTGCATCCCGAGCTCGGACCCCGACACGCGAAGCTGTCGGACTTCGTGCCCGCCGAACAACGCCACCCGTGCGTGCGACGGTCCGGAAGATTGCGGGCCCGGCGACGCGTGCTGCGGCAGCGACGGCGCACGGACCGCGTCCTGCGTGCCGTCGGGAAGCTGCCCTTCGCTGGACCAGTATTGTCACAGCGCGGCCGATTGCCCGTCGGCGGAACCTTACTGCTGCCCGAGCGCGCTCGAGGACATGCGCTCGTGCAAAGGCACTTCGTTCGCCGGCTGCAACTAGAAATTTCGTGGCACGGTATGAGCCAGCGCCATGGACGACAAGGACTTCGAAGGCACCGTCGTGCTCGAGCAGTTGGCGGCGATTGGCAAGGTGGAGGAATTCTTAGACGCGGTCGACGCCGACGACGTGCAGCGTGCGGTGTCCCTCATGCGGCGAGCAAAGGTGGATAACGCGACGATCGCGATGGTCGTCAAGAAGATGGAAGCCGCCGACGGAAGCCACTAAGCGCCAAGCTGCAACGCGAGTTGATCGCAGAGCATCTTGGGGGATGACTTTGGCGTCGCAAGTCGCATACCCTAGGCGGAATGGCTAACGAGCGCTCGTCTGAAGCAGCCTTGGCCGAGGTGGGGCACCGGGTCGAGTCCTCGCGCTACCGCGCGGTGATCGAGCTTGCCGCTCTCGACAAGTCCGACTTCGACGGCGTGCTGCGCAGGATCCTCACGACCGATGCGCGGGAGCTCGACCTCGAGCGCGTGAACTGCTGGACGCTCGAGGGTCGCACCATTCGGTGCGTTGCCGGCTACCTCCGCAGCAGCGATACGTTCGAGGCCGGAACGGTCATCGAGGCGACGAATTGCCCGAGCTACTTCCGCGCGCTTGCCGACGATCCGGTGATTCTCGCCGATGACGCACGCACCGATGCGCGCACGCGCGAGTTCACCGACAGCTATCTGATCCCGCTTGGCATCACGTCGATGATGGACGTCCCGATCTGGGTCCGCGGCCGGCTGTGGGGCGTCGTCTGTCACGAGCACGTGGGACCGGCGCGCCGGTGGACCGTTGCCGATCGCGACTTTGCCATCAGCATCGGCCACATCGTATCGATGGCGGTCGAAGCGCGCGAGCGGGCCGATGTCGAGCGAATCGCGCGGTTCAGCGAGTTCTTCATGGGTGTGCTGAGCCATGACCTGCGCAATCCGCTCGCCTCGATTCGCGCGGCCGCAGAGCTGCTGCGCGAGGGTGAAACCGACATCACTCGGCGCAACGCGACGAACCGAATTGTCCGGAACAGCGACCTCATGGCACGGATGATCGAGCAGCTGCTCGACTTCACCCGCGTGCGCCTTGGCGGCGGCATGCCGATGAAGCACGGGCCCGCCGATCTCGCGGAGCTCGCCAGGCAGATCGTCTCCGACTTACCGGCGAACGATGCGAGCCGCGTCGATGTTGAAGGACTCGGGAGCTCGACGGGCCTCTTCGATATCGATCGGATCTGGCAGGCAGTCTCGAACCTCGTCGGCAACGCGCTACAGCACGGTGTACCGAACGGGCGCGTACGCGTGGTCGTCGATGGCAATGACGCGCACGAGGTGATCGTCAAGGTGACGAACGCGGGCGTGGTTCCCGAAGAGGTTCTGCACATCATCTTCGATCCGTTCCAGCGCCACGACGCACGCGCGACGGACCGCAACGATGGGCTCGGACTCGGGCTGTTCATCGTCCGCGAGATCGTGACTGCTCACGACGGCACCATCACGGTCGCATCGGACGCTGGGGAGATCACGTTCACGATGACGCTGCCGCGGCACCCACCGCGCGTGTGAGCTCGGCGACTCGCGACACCTCATTCGAGCAGGTTGTCCGGAACCGGCATTCCCTTGCGATGCTCGGTGCGATCGACTTTCGCATCGGGACCTGCATCGCGACGCACGAGCGCTTTCGGCGCGGCGTCGACCGGCGCATCGATCGGCGCATCGATCGCCGCATCTGCCGCTGCATCGGTGCCGGCATCGCGCGGTGCCGGCAGGTTCGAAATCTCGTCGGTCGTTGGATTCGGCGGCACGTTCGGTCGTGGCTTCTCACCTGAGTCGCACGCGATGTATGTGCCGGCGGCGGCCGCGATCGCGAGCGACAGTGCGGCCTTTAGCTTGCGCTTGATGCGGCGGATCCGGACCTTGCGCGCGACGGCACGCGCGTCGGGCAGCACGATGCCGCGTCGCAGATCATCCTTAGATCGCATTGCGGGCCTCCGGCTTGAGCACGCGTAGTCGCTTTGGCGGGCGCTGCGCCGTCTCGACGACCAGCAGTTGTTCGGGCGGCGGCGCCTCGAAGCGATTGCGATCGACACCGCGATAGATGCCGAAGATCGACAGCAGGCCTTCCTTGAGCTGTTTCCGACTGGGCCGGCGCGGCATCACGTCGGTGACGTGACAGATGTAGTACCAAGCGCGAAACGCCGAGTAGAACCAGTCATTCGGCGGCAGCTTGATCAGCTGGCGCACGAGCGGTTTGAGTGCGGGAATCGCGGCGGTGACGGCGAACAGCTTGTGGAGGTTTTCGATCTGCCGCTTCTCGCTCGCCGACGAGAACTCGAGCACTGACTCCGTGTAGTAGCTGTCGTCGATCAGATCGAAGTCTCCCGAGAAGTAGCCATTGTCGACGGCGAACTTCGCGATGCCCGTGCCGGGATAAGGCGTGCACAGCGTAGCTGCGGCGTAATCGACATCGAGATCGATGTTCATCTGCAGCGTCGCGAGATCGTCTTCGAGCGTGCCGCTCGGAATCCCGAGGATGTTGTCGGCGAACACCACGATGCCGGCTTGCTTGAGGCGGCGAATGCCGGCGGTGAGCTTGTCCATTTTGATCTGCCGCTTCAGCACGTCGTTCGCGAGCCGCGGGTTTGCGGTCTCGATGCCGAGGTTGACCGTGTGACAGCCCGACCACGCGAGCAGGTCGACCATCTCCTCGGTCATCAAGTCACCGCGCACGTGGCAGTAGTACGGAAGCCCGATCTCGCGGCGATAGAGGTCGCCGAACTCGCGCAGCCATCGCGCGTCGTAGACGAAGATGCTCTCGCGAAACCCGATCACCTGAAGTGGACCCTGCGCTTTGACGTGCGCGAGCTCGGCGACGACGTTCTCGGGGTTGCGGATTCGGACTTTCTTCCACGTCGCGCCGTAGTGCTCCGACAGCGACGGGTTGAAGCAGTAGCTGCACGGAAATGGGCAGCCGCGATTCGTCGTAAACGACTTCAGCGGGCGCAGCCGGAGCTCCGGGTCGTATTCGTACAGCAGCTCGCGGGGAGGAAACGGCAGCGCGTCGAGATCGCGGCGCAGCTCGCGAGCCGGGTTCGCGTAGATCGTGCGCTCGTGCTTGACCCAGAGGTCGCGAATGAACCGGTAGTCGGCACCGCGGTCGATCGCATCGCAGAGCTCGACCGCGGCATCTTCGCCTTCGCCGCGGCAGATCACGTCGAGGCCCGGTGTCTGGATGACCTCCGGGAAGTACGTCGGGTGCGGACCACCCATCAGGCTGATGAGGTTTGGGAACCGCTGCTTGAGATGGGCATTGAGCCCTAGGTAGTAGCGATGCAGGCCCGTCGTCGTGCCGTATGCGACCACGCGTGGTGCGAAGCGACGGACCTCGTCGACGACACTATTGCCGCGCGTGCCGACGAACTTGCACTCGTGCCCGGCACGCTGCAGGCAACCGGCGACGTACAGCGCACCCAGGGGCTCGGCGCCCTCGAGCTCCTTGACGACGAACAAGACCTTGATCCCCATTCGCCGTTAGACGCAGGACCCGCGCGTTGGGCCCAAAAAAAGTTGAGGGTTGGGTCGCGCCGGGAGCGGTCTTCACTGCCTCGCGGCGCGCCCGTACTGCGACCGCGCGTCCAACGCGTCGATCAGCGATTCTCGGCCGGGATCGCGGTCTCGCCACCGCACGCGACATCGATCGTCCGCGCGGTACCGCGGCTGCCAATTCGGATCTCGCGCTTGCCACACGGAATGACGGCGCGCGAATCCTTCACGTCCACCTTCCGATCATCGACGAACACGCGGTGACCCGCCGCTGCTTCCGGAAGCAGGATGACACCTTCCGTCTTGTTCTCGACGGGCGCAGCGGGTTGCTGAACGCCCTCGGTCGGCGGTGGCGTTATCTCGATAGTCGGCGAGGTCGGGTCGGCGGCTGCCTCGTCGCGCATGGTCGGCGCGGCTGCAGACTCGGAGGCAGGTTGCGCCGCGGCCGGGACGGCGAGCGCCGACGGCGGCGGAGCACCCACGTTCTCTCCGTTTCCGGCAGCGGCGGAGCTCGCGTTGCTCATCTTCAGGACCGCGAACATCACCGCACAGCCTACGATCACGCCACCGAGGAGTAGCAGGACCGAGCGACCGCCCAACCCCGATTTCGGTTCCTCGGTCACCTCGAGAACCGTCTCCGGCACTGCAGACCGAGCTTGCGGAAGCGGCGGTGGCTGCGACCGGTGGGGCCGCTCTGCCGGCACCGGCGCGAGCACGACGCCATCGAGCTCTTGCCCGAATTTCACGAGATGCGTCGCGAGGTCGCGTGCCCTCGTGCGTCCCGTCTCGAGCTCGCCGTGCGCTTTCTCGAGCTCGGTCTTGAGCGAATCGCGCTCCGCAGTGATCGCGGAGACCTGTCTATCGCGCGTCGCGATCGTATCGCCGTGCGCCTTGCGCTCGTCGTCGAGCTCGCGCTCGAGCCGCGATTTGGTCGCTTGCTCGGTATCGCGCTCGGTGGTCCTCGTTGCGAGCTCTGCATCGCGCGTGTCCAGCAGGGCCTTGGTTTCCCGCAACGACGAGCGCTCGCTCTCGAGCTGTGCCGTGTCTTGGTGCTGCTTCCGTTTCAGCTCTTCGATCTGCGTGTCGCGATCTCGAATGTGCGCGTCCGCCGTCGCGGTGGCGTTGTCGAGCTGCGAGCGCACGCTCGCGAGCGCGGTCTCGAGCTCGGTGACGCGTGCGCCGTCCTGCTGGGTCTTGAGCTCTTGCGCTTCCACGCGTGCTTCCAACGCCTCGATGCGATCGGCGTCCTCGGCGCGAGCTTGCAGCTCGGTCGCGATGCGTTGCTGCGCCGTGCTCAGCTGCCGCTGCAGCTCCGCGACCTCGCGATAGACCGATGCGATGCGTTCGGCCTTGGCCTGCGGCAGCCCTTCCATCACGCTGTGTTCTGCGCGGCGCTCCGGAGGCGGGACATCGCCGAGGTCACCCGAGCCGCGAGCGAACGCGAGCTCCAAGGCGATAGACGCGTCGGTCTTCTTCACCGGCGGTTCCGGCGTCGTGCCACCCTGCGTCTGCTTCCCCGCCGCCTTCGGATTGGACTCGTCCATTCCCCCATCGTACCCCGACGCCGCAGAGCCGATCGCGACGGCACGAGATCTGTGAGCCAAGAGGTAAGCATCTGTGGGCGGAGCCGGCGCCGGCACGCAAGTTCCGTTAATGACGCCGTGCACTTCCTCGTGATGTCATGCACGGGTGCGGGGCCTCGCGCTGGTCGCGGTGTTGTGGTCGGCTCCGGCGGCCGCCGAGCCGGCGTACAGCCTGAGCGCCGATGTCGACGCGCGGCTCGGGATGTCGTCGATCTATCCGCGCCTGGTCGTCACGGGTGCGAGGCGGTCATGGGATCGCTTGCAGCTCGGCGTCAATCTCGGGGTGGGCTCCTCGCCGGGGCTGTTCGAGACGCACCAGAGCGGCGAGGTCGGCATCTGGCTCTATCCGTCGCGCTCGATCGATCTCTTGCTCGGTTGGCGCATCGGTCACGCGTATCTCTACGACACCCACGGTCCCGCGTCGCTCTCGGTCCACTCGGCGATCGTCGAGACGTTCGCGACGATGGAGCTGCACCTCGGCCCGGTCGAGTTGCGCGTTACGCCGCTCCTCATCACGGGCTACCGAACCGGCGCGTGGTTGCTGTTGATCGGTCCCCAGATCGGAGTCGCCAAGTGGCTCTGAAGCGGTGGCTTGTTGTCGTCGCGCTCGGAGCGTGTGACCTCAACGTGACGTTCACCGTCGATCGACCGATCGCACTCGTACCGGACCCCTCGTGGTCCGACGAGGATGTGCAATCGGTGGCGCGCGCGGCGAAGTGCTGGGAGACCCAGTTCGGTGTCCCGTTCACGTTCGATGCGAGCCCGACCGACCAGCGCATCGACATCGGGTTCGACAAGATCGTCTGCATCGGGGCGAACAAAGGCGGCCAGTACTCGCCGCCGGCGCAGATCGATCTCTGCCCCGTCGACCTCGTGCAGCCGCGGTTGTTCGCTTACTTCGACCACGCGGCCGCGCGCGCCGACATCATCTTCATTGTCGTGCTTCACGAGTTGGGTCATTCGATCGGGATCCTGGGGCATGCAGACAGTGACCTTGCCGTCATGGGAGGGCAAACCGCGCTGAGCGCCCTGGCCGCCGGTTACACCCAGATCCCACGCACCACGGCATTCACACCCGAGGATGTCGCGCTGTTCGAGAAAGCCAACGGTCACCGTGCGAGTCCGTGTAGCGGCGAGGCGGTCGCGGCTCGATTTGGTGGCGAACCGGTGGGGTGCTACTGCGCAGTGCCGTGCGAGCCCGATGTATTCGAGCCCAACAACAACCGTGGCGCTCGCATCGATCGCACCGGCAGCTGGGAGCTTCAGCTGTGCAACGACGAATACGACTACTTTTCGATCGAGATCAACGCGCGCGTGCGCGTCGAGAGCAGCTGCGGTCCACGGGTCACCTTCACGCGAGACTCCGCCCGGTACGACCAGCTCGAATTCGATGCGCGCGTCGACGATTTCCTCATGATCCGCCGCGACGGCTTCGGTCTCTGCGACTATCGGCTCGTCGTCGAGTGATCACGCGAACGCGCTGAGGCTACCCTCGGCGCATGGACGTTCCGATTCTCACGCCGGTAGTCATGCTCGCTGCGTGGTCGATGGTGATGTGGGCATGGATGTACGTGACGCGCCTCCCGGCCATCCGTCACTCGAAGATGCGGCTCGATCCGGACGCGCCGCGCGGCGAGCAGATGGCGACACTGCCTCCGCGCGTGCGTTGGAAGGCCGACAACTACAACCACCTGATGGAGCAGCCGACCGTGTTCTACGCGACCGCGATCACGCTGGCGCTGCTCGGTCACGGCGATGGCTGGGCGATGCGCCTGGCCTGGACGTACGTTGCGTTGCGTGTGGTGCACAGCTTCGTGCAGGTGCTGTGGAACAAGATCGAGGTGCGGTTCTCCCTGTTCGCGCTGTCATCGCTCGTGCTGAGCGGCATGATCGTGATCGCAGTGCGCGCCGTTCTCTGATCCGCCGAGCACCTGCGACCGTCGCGGCCTGTCGCAGCCGCGGTCGCGCGACAGTCGCTTGCGACGAAACTCCGCGAAGCGTGGCACTCCGCGCGGGCACGCTTCGTGCTCCTTCGTGCGTGGATGACCAAGCTCGCCTGCGCCGCATTTGCCCTCGCCATTTCGCTCGCGGGATGTGTGATCGACGATGTCGGGACACCACCCCCGTCCACCGACGAACAGGACGAGGAGACGACCGACGAGGATGGCGTGCCGATCGATCCGAGCAGCACGTTGCCGGAGGACGCGCCGTGCGCAGCAACATCGTTCGACGACAAGGGCGACGGCCCGTGCGCGCCCTGAGGCGACGGCCCGTGCTGAGGCGGCGCACGATCACGCCCGAGATCTTGCGGGCAGCGATCGCGCTCACGAACGTCGTGCCGTCGTCGCCGCGGTCGTTGTTGTGCGTGATTCTCGACGCGATCGAGGTCGGCTACGCGAAGGTCGATTTCGCAACTCATCGCCGGCTAACTAGCTCGTAGCTCTCGCGCGGAGCCACCGTTACCGCAACGCGGCTGCGACGTATGCTGTGTCGTGCCGCCCCGCGAGCTTCGTCGCCTCCTCCCAGTCGAGGTCGCGTGCGTGGTCGCGCTTGCAATCGCGCCGCTACCCGATGCACTGCCGGTCGGTGCGCCGCTGCTCGCGATCGCATCGCTGTCGCTCTGGCTGCGCGGCCGGACCTGGGTAGCGCTCGTCGCACCGCACTCACGTGCGCTGGTCGCCGGGCTGCTTGTCGGCGTCGTCGCGATCGCCATCGCCGGCCCCCTGTTCCGCGGGTTCGGCGTCACCGCGCTCGAGTGGTGGCTCGTGCCGGGTGCGCGCGACGGAGACGCCCGCTTGTTCGTCGCCCTCGCGATCGTGATCGTCGATGCCGTCGCGCTCGAGCTCGCGCTGCGCGG